>JAFXKJ010000028.1 GCA_017531765.1 Clostridia bacterium | reverse complement strand
TTTATTTAAGGTTAGCGAAGAAAGTGGCAAAAACACATTGATTTCTCCCTTGTCGGTTCTCTGTGCATTGGCAATGACGGCAAACGGTGCTGAAGAAGAAACACTTCAGCAGATAGAAACCGTTCTCGGATAACCACCGAGGATCTGAACCTGTATCTTTACAGCTATATGAAGAATCTGCCCCAGGGCGATAAGTATAAGCTGAGCCTTGCAAACTCCATTTGGTTCACCGAGGATGAACGCTTCACCGTGAATCAGGATTTCCTGCAGACAAATGCCGATTATTACGGTGCAGATATCTATAAGGCACCGTTTGACAAGCAGACGATTAAGGATATCAACAACTGGGTCGAAGAAAATACGGATGGTATGATCCCGAATATTTTGGATTCGATTCCTGAGGAAGCAGTTATGTATCTCATCAATGCTTTGGCTTTTGAAGCAGAGTGGGTGGAGATCTACGAAAAACAGCAAGTCAGAGACGGAAAGTTTACCAAGGAAGACGGAACAAAACAGGACGTTGAGTTTATGTACAGTACCGAAGGCACCTATCTTGAGGACGAAAAAGCCATCGGTTTCAAAAAATATTATAAAGGCGGAAAATATGCCTTTGTTGCAATGCTTCCCAAAGAGGGGGTAAGCGTATCCCAGTATATTGCATCTCTTACGGGTGAATCATTGAACGAATTGCTTTCAAATCCGCAGTACGGAACGGTGCATACATCTATGCCGAAGTTTGAAACGGAATACAGCGCGGAAATGTCTGAGATTCTCAAAGGTATGGGGATGACCGAGGCGTTTGATGGTTTGATTGCGGATTTCGAAGGTCTTGGTACATCAACAGACGGCAATATTTCTATCTCCTGTGTGCTTCATAAGACATTTATTTCTGTCGGAGAAAAGGGCACCAAAGCCGGAGCAGCTACCGTCGTTGAAACGACAGACGAGGCCGATATGGTAATTGAGGATCCCAAGGAAGTATACCTCGACAGACCGTTTATGTATATGCTGATCGATTGCGAGAACAATATCCCGTTCTTTATCGGAACGATGATGGATGTGAATTAACAATTTTCCGTTGAATTATGCGAGGGTAACATTCGCTTAAGAGTAGTCAAAAACTATGCCGCAAAATCCAATAAGCAGAAAAACGCCGAAAATCTCGGCGTTTTTCTACATTTTCAAGCGTCTTTTTAACCGTGCTTTTGTTCCCAGCCGTACTGAGTACGCCGACGAAAACATAATTAACTCTTATGCACTTAAATCGCGCAGCCACTTTTTGTGCCATTTTGAAAGTACAATAATATATCAGTAAAAAATATCCCACAGATCAATTACTCTTCGAAGACTTTGCAATAAGCGCAAGTGTTATGTCATGTATCCCTTCAAGCAGCAACAATTCTTCTGCCCTGCCGAGTGTAGCTCCTGTAGTAATAATATCGTCAATGAGGATAACTTTCTTTACTTTCTCCGCTTCCATTTTCAAAAGAGTGATCGACTCCTCGGAATTTACCCGTCTTTCGGCGGCTGTCATCTTTTTCTGCTCTCCGCCGCCGTGTCTTTCGAAAAGCTTACGCACAGGAATTCCCGTATACCGCGACACCGCTTCAGAGAGGAGTTCACCGTGGTCGAAAGAATATTTCCGTCTGTTGTCTTCACTGCGCGGAACATAAGTTATCACGTAATCTGCGGCTTGGTTTCCCTTAAGAATCAATCTTTGAAGTATCAGCTTTGCCATATCCCTTGCGAAAAAGTCCGCAAGCTCGGGACTCTTTCGGCGTTTCAGTGAAATTATCATCCTCTCCGTCACTCTACCGGGGACAGCATCAAACCCTCGGTAAAACGTAAGAGAAATAACATCGCTCCCCACATTGCACCCGCAATGCTCCGCAGTTTTACCGCATTTTCTGCATTTTTGTCTCGTCTCTGAAATGTATTTTTTAAGACAAGACTCACATAAAGCCTGACCGTCAGGCACAACTTCTCCGCAAGCGGCACAACGGCTCGGGAAAATAAGACGTACGAGACGGTCAAAAATTTTAATCTTCATTATCTCTCAGATACTCGGGCAGGTATTCGTCGGCAAAGCATCTCTTAAGATATGTCACTGCCTTTTCGTAGGTCGTGGTGTAACCGTACATCTGTGTGCCGTGGCCTGCGGCAATAGCCTCGGTATAATTTTCAAGCCTGTAAATATGGGTACCGAAATGATTCATACCGTAATAGAATACTGTAGGTGTGAAGGAGATCTCATCCACTGTAAGGCCGCCCTTGCCATCGCCCACTATGGCGAAGCCAAGAAGTCCGCCCACCATGTTTTCGGGATACATCATAGCAGACACAAGATTTCCGAGGGAGTATGCGCAAAGTGTGCGTCCCCCGTCTTCCCTTTCGATCCACTCAAGAGGAAGAAGTGTATGCGAATGGTGACCGAGAATAACATCGGCGCCGTTATCAGCCATAACCCCGGCAAGTCTTCTCTGCTCATCGTCGGGTTCTTTGGTATTCTCCTCTCCCCAATGGATGGATACGATGGTAAAATCGGCGATCTCCTCTGCCGCGGCAAGGTCACGGAGTATTCTTTCTTCCTTGGCATAGGGTACGTCAAGCTCGCTTCCGTAAGTCAAAACGTTTCCGTTGGTGTGCTCGGTGTACGCAAGAAGCGCGATCTTGATACCGTCAGACTCAACTGTTCTTATATTAGCAGCATCTTCTGCGTTTTTGTATGCACCGATAACGGTGTACGGCTGAGTAGAAAGAAAATCAATGGTGGAGCTGAGTCCCGCGGCGCTCTGCGCGTCAAGCATATGGTTGTTTGCAATGCTAACAATATCAAATCCAAGCTCAGCAAGGTTGACACCAAGCTGTTGAGGAGAGTTGAACATGGGGTAGCCCGATAGTCCGAACTCATCGTCCCCCGCCATCATAGTCTCCTGATTGATAAAGGCGAAATCGGCGGCGGCTATTTCTTCTGCGATCTCCTCGTAAAGTGGCTTAAAGTCGTGGGTCGTACCGTCAGTCGCTCTCCAGCCCGCTTCCATGTATATGTTGGGGTGAATGAGATTGTCACCCATTGCAGTGAAGGTAATGTGCACATCCTCGTAAGGGATAGGCTCCGCCTCAGTCTCAGACTCAGTACCTTCTGCGGTCATGTTGCCGTAATCTCCCTCAACAAATACCAATGATTCGTAAGGAAGCTTTGTATCTTCACGGATTATACCGCATCCTGAAAGGAGCAGTCCCAAAGAAACAAGTAATGAAATCGTTTTTATAAATCTATAGGGCATTATTCTCCGTCCTTCACGTTCTTCAGCTTTGCAAGCTCCTGCATGAACGTATCAATATCCTTAAACTCACGGTGGACCGAAGCAAATCTAACGTACGCAACGTCATCGATAGCCTTCAGCTTCATCATAACCATGTCACCGATAGCTACGGAGGTGATCTCTCGCTTCAGGGAGTTGATGATCTCACTTTCCACTTCATCGGCAACTGCCTCAGCGTTAACGGGGCGTTTCTCACACGCCTTGAGAAGCCCCGAGAGTATCTTGTTCTTATCAAACAGTTCCTTTGAGCCATCCTTCTTCAGAACAACGGGCTGAAACACGTCTACGATCTCGTAGGTCGTGAATCTTGCATGACACTCAAGGCACTCACGGCGGCGGCGAATACTGTTGTTTTCTTCAACGGGACGGGAGTCGATAACCTTGCTGTCGGAATTAGCGCAATACGGACATTTCATATAATATAGTTCACCTTTCAGATGATAGTTTTCCATACAAAAGTATACCACAATACCAACTGAATTGTCAACTGCCTAAAATAAAAAAATCCCTTTGTTCTCAGTTATTTTTCGTATATTTTTTGTTTTAACGCGGAATACTTTCTTTATAAAACGGAAAAGCAAAAAAACTCTCCGCAAAGAAAAGAAAGGTATTTATGCAAATATGGAACATAGAATTATAATCCCGAAAAATAAGACCGTAATACTATCCACGGCGGGGGTGGCAGGTCACGAGGAAGGTGCAGGCCCCCTTGGAGGAAGCTTTGACATTACCGATAACGACGAAGACCGTTTCGGTCAGGAAACGTGGGAAAAGTCTGAAAGCGAGATGCAAAGACTTGCTCTAAGCGCCGCCCTCAGTAAAGCGTCACTATGTGAAAATGAGCTCAGTGTGATGCTTGCGGGAGACCTGCTTAATCAATGTGTCGGTTCAAATTACGGCCTTTCGGGTTTCAGAATTCCTTATCTCGGACTTTACGGCGCTTGCTCCACCTCTGCCGAAGGAATACTGCTTGGAACTCTTCTCTGCTCCAGCGGGTTGCGCCGCTGTGCCGCTGTGACCTCATCCCATTACTGTTCCGCGGAAAGACAGTTCCGCTTCCCTCTCGAATACGGCGGACAGCGGCCACCCACTGCTCAATGGACGGTTACAGCATCGGGAGCGTTTATCATTTCCTCCGACGAGGGGGACATTGAAAACGCAAAAGAGACTGTTCTTCCCACAGTCACGGGAGTGCTCCCCGGTTATATCATCGACAAAGGAATTTCGGACGTCAACAATATGGGGGCGGCTATGGCACCTGCGGCGGCGGACACCATACTTCGCTATTTTAAGCTTTCGGGAGATGCTCCCTGTGACTTTGACATGATCGTGACGGGTGACCTTGGCAGAGAAGGCAGCGGAATTCTCGTTGACCTGTTGTACTCCGAGGGATTAGACATTTCAAAGCAGCACGTTGACTGCGGATGTATGATTTACAACGCGGACGAGGCGGACAAGCACGCGGGAGGCTCGGGATGCGGTTGCAGTGCGGTGGTAATGGCCTCGCATATACTGCCGAATATCACTTACGGCAAACTGAAAAACGTGCTGTTTATCGGTACGGGGGCGCTTATGAGTCCGCTTGTACTGAATCAGGGCGGAACGATCCCAGGAGTCGGACATTTGATACGGTTTAGGGGAGACGGGGGGATGTAACAAAGTGAAAATTTTTATGGAATATTTGACAGCTTTCTTTGTGGGCGGAGCTATTTGCGTTATCGCACAAATTCTGATAGACAAGACCAAGCTTACACCTGCGAGAATTCTTGTGTCTTACGTTGTACTCGGTGTTATTCTCGGCGGAGTAGGACTTTATGAACCACTCGTAAAATTTGCGGGAGGCGGCGCTACAACACCCCTCACCGGATTTGGTTACACCATAGCCAAAGGAGTCAAAAAAGCAGTCGATGCAGAAGGGGTGATCGGGGTACTCAAGGGAGGTCTCACGGCAAGTGCGGGAGGGATCACAGCGGCACTGTTTTTCGGTCTCATCGCTGCATTTATATTCAAAAGCAAACCAAAAAGGTAATTGGTCATAAAAAGCCATCTTTATGACTTATTGCACAAAACCTACGCGATGTTTTTATTAATTATAAATAATCAAATTTGCAGTTAATTTCCATTTTGCATTCTTACACCGTCATCATGCACAAATTTGCGCAGTTTCTTTTGTGCATTTACACCATTGATTTTGTCGTAGTTTTTTCAAACTTGTGCAGGCATCCAAACTTAAAAAATTTGAAAAAATACAGTTGACAAAGCTCATCTCTCAGTATATAATACTCATGCATTTGGGAAATTCCAAGTGTAATATTTACAGCAAAGCGAGGTTATTAGTTATGGAAAGATGCTGCAAATACCTTTATCAGATCGAGCTTGTCACAAACGGAGACGTGGTTGAATTCAGCAGAATTGCTACAAAGTTCCCCGGCAAGGTTTATCTCGTACACGGCAACAAGAGACTCAACGCAAAGAGCTTCCTCGGCGTTCATCTTGCAAAGATCGCATGGGACGAGATCTATATCGAAAGTGACGAAAACTGCTACTTTGACTTCAGAAAGTTCATCGTAGAGTAAGCACTCGGTCGCAAAATGCGACTGAAAAAACGCGGCTTTTGCCGCTTTACATAAAGCCTCACCGAAATGGTGAGGTTTTTTTAATACCAAATCCTTCAAAACGTTAAGAACACTTTGATCGTTTTTGAGCAAATCCTCAGGCGGCACATTGACAACTAATTTATTACATGATATAATTTGTTTGGCAGCTTCCCATTCTTCGAAAGGCATTGTCATAAATATTATGAAAAAGACTCGCAAACGCAAAGCATATATAAAAACGGCAAGGCTGAACGTAAAAGCGTAAAGCCATTGACTGTGAAAGAAATATTGAAAATCGTTCCGAAGACCTTATACGTGATCATCACTGTACTTGTTATATCGGGTATTCTTACTACAAGCTTCGGAATCTATTCCATGGCAAGAAAGAGTTCTGACTCTCCCAAGTCCACGGTTGACATCAAGGGCGAGATCGTTGCAATAAATAACAATGGCAAGAACATTACGGTAAAATACCCTTACGGTGATCAGATCTATACCGTGATCCTCGACCACTACGAAGGCGGAATGCAGGTGGGGGACTCCGTTGATCTGAAGGTTAATCCCAATGAGTTCAGTTCAGTCTTCACCACATGGTCACTTCTTGTTACACTTATCGGAATTGCGGTAATCGTATCTGCACTTTGTGTTATCTTACATACCTTTGTACTGTTAAAGTCCTCCCGCGTGAGTCCGGGGCTTTCAAATTATGCTTGGATAGTCTCCGTTATGCTGTCGTTCGTTTCCTGCGGTCTCGGTATCGCATTGTCCCTTACCGAAAAATCATCTGCGGGAATAGCTCTTGCCTTGGCGGGCGGCGCTGTGTTCACTTTAGGCGCATGGTTTTTATACGTTTTCGGCAACAGAAAAGTCTCCCGACGCAAACAAGCGAAATCCCTTAAAAAGCAAGCGGGGCGGGAGTAGGATATTCAGTTCCCCTTTGATCATAAGCAAGCTTAGATTTATTTGTGTTATTGAGAGGTAGAACCATGAAATCAATAAAAAACCTCTTCAAGATAGGCTACGGACCGTCAAGCTCCCACACAATGGGGCCGTCTTACGCCGTTTTGAATTTTATGCAGATTTATCCCGAGGCGGATTTCGTGAAGGCAATTCTGTACGGTTCTCTTGCCAAAACGGGAAAAGGTCACGGTACCGACAGAGCCATCAAGGAAACCCTCACCACACTTCCGTGTGAAATTGTTTTCAATATATACACCGAAGGTCTGCCTCATCCGAACACCATTGATTTCATCGCCTATAAAGACAGCATGGAGCTTGGACGGAAACGCTACTGCAGTATCGGCGGCGGTGAGATCCGTGAGGACGGTAACGAAGCTCTTGTTCCCGATGAAGTTTACGGTGAAAAGAATTTCAGCGAGATCGCGCACTACTGTAAGTCTCACAATATCCGTCTTTCCGATTACGTGTTCAGTCACGAGGGTGACAGTATAAAACCTTTCCTCCTCAGCGTGTGGAAAACGATGCAGAACGCAATCTTCGAGGGACTCAGCAAGACGGGCACTCTCCCCGGCGGAATTTCGGTTGAAAGAAAGGCTCAGTTTCTTTATAATCAGAAGCACATTGACGAAAGTCCTCAGACCAAGGAAAACCGTCTCGTTTGCTCATACGCCTTTGCGGTAAGTGAGCAAAACGCGGACTGCGGGATCATCGTTACCGCTCCCACCTGCGGTTCATGCGGAGTTGTTCCCGCGGTACTTAAATATATGCAGGAGAAAAAAGGCTTTTCCGATGATGACGTTATAAGAGCGCTTGCGGTCGCGGGACTTGTGGGTAATATCGTTGCCACCAACGCATCCATCAGCGGTGCAGAATGCGGCTGTCAGGCTGAGATCGGCACTGCCTGCAGTATGGCTGCGGCAGCTCTAGGCGAGCTTTTCGAAATGGGTATCGATCAGATAGAATACGCCGCAGAAGTGGCGATGGAGCATCACTTGGGACTCACCTGTGACCCCGTTTGCGGTCTTGTGCAGATTCCCTGCATTGAGAGAAACGCGGTAGCGGCGATGCGTGCCATAAACGCCCTCAGCCTCGCAAACTTCCTCTACGGAAGCCGTAAGGTGTCCTTCGACGTTGTAGTTGAAACCATGTATCAGACGGGCAAGGACCTCTCACATCTTTACAGAGAAACTTCGGAAGGCGGTCTTGCGAAGCTCTATTCACATAATTAATGAGGGTTTTGAAGCATGAAAACCTTTAACGGAATCGAAATATCCGAGTTTAGATTATTGGCTCAGACCATAGTTATGACTTTACTTGCACTAATAGTCATAACAGTAACAATATTTTACTGTTACGTTCTTTTTACGGGACGTGACAAAAAAAAAATCCGTCACCTAAAAAGGCTAAAAGAAAAAGCCGTCTGTGATGAGAACGCTAAAAAGAAGCTTGAGAAGCTTGAACGCAAGTACAAGCGCCAGAGAAAAAGAGGCAGAAGTGACTTTATCACAAGTATCATAATTTTGACTTTGTGTGTCGGTTTAGCCCTCGCTGATATGTTTTTATGTGTTATTCCCGGCTGGTGTGATTACATCAAAAAAGATTACATTATGTATACGGGAAATTTTGAGGTGATCGACAGTTTGAGAAGACCGCATATCAAGCTTAAAGACGGTATGGTGGTCTGGGGCGGCAGTATTTATGACAGCAACGACAACTATGGTACGATCGTTTATGCAAAAAGATCATGCCGTCTCCTCGGACCTAAATAAAACGATATTTATAAAATAAGCAAAAAACATCTAAGAAAGGACATTAAAATGGCAATTATCGAGAGCAGCTGTCCCAGACTTACAGAAGCGTATGAATGGGCTGAAAAAATGGCAAGAAGCTACGTCACAACGGGAAAATACGGTCCCTGCAACGACGGCAGAGGTAAAGACAACCACTACATCCCCTCTTACTGGGCGGGTTACCGCACGCGCACTGCGTTCTACATCCGCGACTACGTTCATCAGACAACTGGTGCATTCTTCCTCGGACTCAATGAGGAAAACTACTGTATGCTTCAGGCATTCGCAACCTCAGCAACTAAGGAAAGAGGCGGCTATGCGATATGGGCGCTGAACTTTGACGGCAGTGTTTATGACCTTGATTACCGCAGTGACACAGATTTCATCCGTGAGATCCCCGCACAGTTTGAGCTTGTTGAGCTTGCTTACAGACTCTACTGCAAAACGGGAGACAAGAGATACCTTGGCGACGATATTTTCGACTTCTGCCGAAATACTATGACCGACTTTATCACCACACGTGACAAGAACGGAAACGGAATCCCCGAGGGAATCGGATCGGATATTTTCGGTGAGCTTTGTACATACAACGAGGGACCTAAGTACGAGCCTCTTGAGACGGGTGACGAGATTGGCTGTCAGTACCGTGCAACACTTGCATATGCGGGACTTCTCCGCGCGAGAGGTGACAATGAAGGCGCCGCAGAATGGGAAGCAAAGGCTGCTGAGCTGCGCCGTTACTTCAACGAAGAGTGGAGTATCCATCCCGATGATCCCGACGGCCCGTACGTATGTGCGGTTTTAACCGACGGCGAAACAAGGATAAATGAATTCGGTCTTGAGACAAGCTGGTTCATTCCTCTTAAGATGCTTGCAAATCCCGGTGAGAGATGCGACAGATACCTTGAGCACATCTCTGAAAAGTTAGGTTACGGCATCGGTTTCCCCACCGCGGCTGTTAATATTGAGGCATACACGTATCTTCCCGAGGTGTTCTTCAATTACGACAGAGTTGAGGAAGGCTGGAAGTGGATGAAATATCTGCAGGATCAGCGAGACGTGCATCACGTAGGCCCGAGTCAGGGCAACAACGGGTACTATCCCGAGGTATCGTACACCATGATCGGTCACATCACTGAAACTCTCATGGGAATCGTTCAAAACGTCCCCGAGGGAACGATCACCACGTTCTCAAGACTTCCCGCAGAGGTTGAGACGCTTACCCTCAAAGATCAGGCTATGATCGGATGCAATATATCCGTAAAGCACGTTGGCAGAGGTGAAACTGAATTCACAAACAACAGCGGTGAGACTGTGACCTGGCAGGCTGAATTCGTTGGCGAGCATAACACTGTAAACGTCAACGGTGAGGCAGTACCTGCGGAGGTATTCACCCGACTTGGTTATATCGTCAGCCGCGTGAGCATTCCCGTTTCCGAGGGAATGTGTGTCCACGCGTGCGTTTAACGTCACGGTAGGGTAATTACACGACTGTTATTGATATTTAGTCAACGGAAGTTGAGCGAAAAGTGGCTGTCGCACTAAGCTCCAAAAAAAATTAAAGGGTATAAGTCTGATTAAAAGTGTTGTAATTGCGGGGTGCAGGAACTATGTCAACTATGCTTTTAACAACAAATCTATTTACAACCAAATGATGTCAAAGTATAATTAAAGCAGAATACAACAAATAAAATCGGAGTAAATCATATGTTATATCAATTTTTACGATTCCCCGGCGGCAAACCCAAGGCGGTAACCTTAAGCTACGACGACGGAAACACAGCCGACATGAAATTTAACGATATAATCACCCGCTACGGTCTGAAATGCACCTTTAATCTGCTGGGCTCACTTGTTGAAGACGAGTCAAGGCTCACCGTTGATTATATCAAAAGCGAGATCCTCGGCCGCGGTCATGAGGTTGCAAACCACGGGTACGATCACAGATCCCAGATAAAAATTCGCCCTATCGAGGGTATCCGTGAGCTTCTTGACTGCAGACTCACTCTTGAAAAGACGTTTGGCACCATAATTAAAGGCTTTGCGTATCCAGACACATCCCCAAACAGCTATACACATTCCGATACGTACGAGAGAGTAAAAAACATTTTACGTGAAGTTGACGTTTCCTACGCAAGATGTGCTGGAGAGGACAACAACAAATTCCTGCTTCCGAGTGACTTTCACAAATGGATGCCCTCGGTACATCACGACAACCCCGAAATCATGGAATATATCGATGAATTCACCTCTATGAATATAGATGAGTTCTATATCGCAAACAGACTCCCGAGGCTCTTTTTCCTGTGGGGTCACACAAGCGAGTTTGACGATAACGATAACTGGGATCATCTGGAGGCTGTCTGCCAAAAACTTTCGGGGAAAAGTGACATTTGGTACGCGACAAATATCGAGATCTGCGAATACGTAAAAGCGTATGAGTCCCTCAGCTACAGCGCGGACGGAACGATGATATATAATCCCACGCTTTATACCATTTGGTTTGACGTTGACGGAAGACTTTACTCCGTTGAGCCGGGCGAGACCTTGAGGCTGTGAGGAGTTTGATTTTTCGATACTCTGAAACTTTTTCAACAAAAAAGTTATCTCACTGAAACGACGGTGTGACATAATAAAATACCGTGGAGTGTGCCGTATGACTACCCCAAAAATACGGATAACTGTTTGAAATTGATATTGAGAGTACAACAGACAATAGTAAAACACACTCTTTTATAAATTGATATAATCCCCTTAAAGTATTCTCAAAAACTATGTTTTTGAGTGTCTACTCTAAGGGGATTATATATCAACACGGGTAAAATAATGAAATCTTATTCAATTAACATTTTTTGTTTTTTGATCTGTCTGCTTGACAGGGGGCACATTACTCCGAACATATGGAATATGTTATTCTCTAACCAATACTACTTACTCAGCTTTCTTGCTGTCAAGGAACTTATACACAAGTGCTGCAAGGATGCCGCCCACAAGCGGAGCAACCAAGAACACCCATACATTCGCAAGAGCTTCACCGCCTACGAAAAGCGCAGGACCAAAGCTACGCGCAGGGTTAACGGAAGTTCCTGTGAAGGAGATACCGAGGATATGTACGAGAGTCAGGGTCAGACCGATGACAATACCGGCTACAGCACCGTTTTCCTTCTTAGAGGTTACACCGAGAATAGCGATAACGAACACGAAGGTCAGAATAACTTCAATAAGCAGAGACAGACCGATGTTACCCTCATAAAGAGCGTTGGCACCAAGTCCGCTTTCCTTGCCGACAAAAGCCATCAGTGCGGCAGCACCGGCAGTAGCACCGACAAACTGAGCAATCAGGTAGCCGATAAAATCCTTAACGGACATCTTGCCGCTGACAAGCATAGCGATGGACACTGCAGGATTAATATGGCATCCGGATACATTACCGATAGAGTATGCCATAGCAACAATTACAAGGCCAAAGGCAAGTGCAGTCAGCAAATAGCCGGTTCCGTTTTCAGCCGAGCATCCGACAACAGCTGCAGTTCCGCAGGCAAAGAACACAAGCACGAAGGTGCCAATGAATTCAGCCGTACATTTTTTGAGTAAATTCATAAACGATTCCTCCTAAAAATTAAATTTGGGACTTCGCTATGATTATTATAGCACAAAATCTGTAATATTTCAATAATTAGCAAAAAAATACTTCAATTCGTAATGAAAAAATGAAGTAAAAGTCACTTTTGAAATACCGAAAAGGGGCTGTATAAAACGCCCCTTATTACTTTATTACTTATAACAACGTCACGACCCAATACACCACGCCGTACACAACTCCCGCGGAGATGCCGTAGAGGATGACGGGACCTGCTATAGTAAATATCTTCGCACCGACACCAAGAATAAAGCCCTCGGATTTGTTGTCTATGGCGCAGGAGGACACCGCGTTGGCAAAGCCTGTGATTGGCACAAGTGTTCCCGCCCCCGCGTGCTTTGCAATGTCATCGAATTTTCCAAGTCCCGTTACGAGTATCGCCAAAAAGATCAGCGTAACGGAGGCGAGCATTCCCGCGTTATCGTCGGAGACGTCAGTAAGCAAGTAAAGCTTTTTTAGTCCGTGACCGAGGGTACATATGGCACCGCCCACGAAAAACGCCAACATACAGTCCTTAAACACGGGTGATTTTTTCGCCCGCGCCTCAGCATATTTTTTGTAAGTTTTGTTATCTGTGTTCATTTACAATTACCTCCGAGAATTTGATTTTAGTTTAACCAAATTCTCGGAGGTTTATGTATTACTTTTTCTCGATTATCTTAAGGTTAGACGGCACTATTCCCGCCGCTTCGTACACGATCTCGCTGATCTGCGCTGTCTCTCCCGGAGTGAGAGTGTCACTGCTTACAATAACGCTTGCGCTGTCACCGCTGATAACAGCTACACACTTTTCAAAGCCCTTTGCCATGACCATCGTCTCAATTTTACTTTCTTTCTCAATATCAAGGGCTATTCGGTTAATGCCCGCCATTGCCGACTCTCTCGCTTCAGCCTCGGCACTTTCGTTTTCCGATACTTCAAGAAGTACCTCCACCGCTTCATCCCTTGCCTGCTGCTTGCCGAGAGATACGGCAGCGTAGTAATCGTCAGACACATCACTGCTCATGGCACCTACAGTATCCTTGATATCGTCGTCCGTGATCTGAGAAAGGTTCACTGCCATATCCTTCTTCCCACTCTCATCCTCTGATTTTCCAATGTCGCGGAACAGTACGAAATTCAGCAGTACCGCGCATCCCACAAGGAATACGGCACATGTTCCGGCGATAACTCTCGGGTTTGCTTTCTTTTTTACCTTATCCTTTACCTTAATGAAAAACTCCTTAACCTTTGTCATGATTGCTGTAAGCTTCTCTTTCATAATGATCTGCTCCTTAAATTAGATTATCTTACGTTACTATAGATATGTTCGCTTCCGACTTTTATGACTTCATGACGTAATTTTTATTCTGCTTGACGGAATTCCCAGTGCCGCCGACAAAAGCTCCGTCAGCTTCTTCTGAAGTGCCGCGCTTCCTCCGCCGTTACACACTATTGCCACGCCACGTATCTTCGGGTATATTTCAGTGACGAGCACAGCCTCCGTACCGTTTCCGTTGTTGACTATCAGATAATCCGATGTATAGCTCCATGCCTTCCCGTCTTCCCTCTCCTCTTTGATATTGTCTGCATACACGTACTCGCTCCCCGATTCGAGAGTGAGAAGCACCTCTACATCATCAACCCCGTCTACCGCAAGACAAAGCTCCCGAACCCTCTCTTCAAGCTTTTCCGTATAACTGCTGACTGTCATTACCCCTTCTTCCTCCCCCGACGTTTCTTCGCCGAATGGGAAAAGGATCAAAGCAGTACCTATAACAGCGCAAATTACAAGCAGAAAAAACTGCTTTTTCCCTAATATGTCCCAAATTTTCTTTTTAGTACCCTTTTCCATTTTCTCCTCTCAAAAGCTGAACGCAAACACGTTCGTGTCAAGCATTTCACTGAAATATTTTTCTATTTCCAAAAGCAGCTCCGTGTCCCTCTCTCTCGTGTATATCTGAAGCTCTTTTATTACCACGTTTTCCTTGTCGCTGTCATCAAGTATCACTTTGACCTTCGCGTCTGCGGTGTCAACGCCGAATTTGTTACTGCAAACGCTCAGTATGTATTTCGCGATGGTCTCGCAGGTCTTTTCCACCACGGGATCATCCGCTTTTCCGCTTTCAGGCAAAGTTGTTTCACTATAGTCTGCCGACAGCGTTTCCCGTACGGCTTCAAAATCTCCCTTAAAGTCCCGCAGAGGGGTCAGAAGTGTGACAAGTATCAAAAATGCCGCAAGGTATTTTACGTACTTTGCAGTAGCAGAGCTGCTTTTGGGCAAGGCTGACAGCGCAAGAGACGTTGCAACACCCACAATTATTATGTTTCTGATGTAAGACGTCAACTAAACCTCCTAATACAGTCCCGAATTCATAAACAGTACCGTAGCAAAGATAAAGAACACTCCCGTCATAGCGCTGAACGCCAAAAAGAGGGAGATCACCTTTTGGGCATCGTCAATGGGGGATGCTGCCTCGTGGCACTCAAGGGTGTCTGCAACACTTTTACATATAACCAGGGTAATTCGACTAAGCAGAAGACTAATGAGTGTGGGAAGCACGGTGAGAAGTATTATGACCACCCCCACAGCCCCCGCCATGTGCCTGATGTGGGATAGTCCCGCCGTGACCGTACTGAGCGCCTCAGATACAGCTCCTCCGACAAAAGGAACGTAGGACCCCACGGCAAACCTCACCGTTTTCATTCCAAGGGAATCGGCGCTTGATGCAAGAGAGGTCTGAATCCCAAGCACAAAAGAAAACACCATCAGCGAAAAGCCGAACAGAGTCATCAGAAGCTTCTGTACGCCCGATATGAACGAGGATATATTCACACCCTTGAACACCCCCGAAAACGTGCTCAGCGCGAACATAGAGCCTGCTACGGGCACAAGAAGCTTATCCGTTATGTTTTGTACCGTTGTAATGTAGAGCATAAGCGCGCCTGAGTTCACGCTTGCCTGAGTTATGCCGCCGCCCGTCAGCATCACCGCACTCATCACGGGTATCATGGCGTTCATAACTCCGCACAGAGATGATATAAAGACTCTTGCAGTCTCGGCGGACTTCAGTGCGACTCCACCTGCGGCAACGGCGCATATCATCGACGTTATGTTTGCGCTCACGTCTTCGGACATTGAGTTTGTCAGTGTGTTTTTCACAATGGAGGCTATGACGATCACCGCAAGGAGAGTCCCGAGAGTGCCGAGCCACGACGGGATGACACTTGTGACCGTGCTCCACATAAAATCCATGACATAACCGAAATCCAGCTTTTCCTTCAGTTTGTCCGTCCGCGAGTCATCGTCATTTGCCGAAAAGTACCCGTCAAGCTCTGATTTCACGTCATGCGGCAAGCTTTCGTACAGAGAGTCCATCTGCTCTGCGGGGTAAAGCTCTGTGTCCGAGGATTCATCAAAAACGTACTCAGTCCCTCTTGCGGGCATACCCATAAGGAAAAGAAGGGTAAAAGCAACGCAAAATTTCAAAAACAGCTTCATAAATTCAACATTCCAAACGATATTTCAAGAAGTTCACGGGCTATGGGCAGAGTAAGCAATACTATCTCACATCTGCCCGCCATTTCAACGTATGCGGCTACCCCGCCCTCTCCCGCGTCTCTGCACAGTCCTGCGGCAAAATCAACTATGTACGCTATCCCTGCGGCTTTTACCAACAGCTTCACGTAATCGGAAACGCCTGTCCCCTCGGAAATGCTGAAAATGAAACCCACAATATCCGAAATGCTGTCCGTAACACGGAAGAACACGATTATAGCGAGTATTATTACGATGCTTTCGGGATGGGGTGCGCCGCTGTCCCGCATTAAGATAACGGCAAACACCGCGATAATTCCGAGAGCGCAGATCTGTACAGCACTCATACGCCGAAAAGATTACGTATAGTCTGAAAGAGAACGCCGATCTTTTCCGCAAGGAGTATCAGCACAATTACCGTACCTGTCAGAGATACAAGCATTGACATCTCCTCTCTTCCCGCGCGGCTGAGTATCTGCGTGCAAGCGGCAATCAGCAGTCCCACCCCCGCCACTTTTATTATCAGTGACACGTCCATATTTGACTCTCCATTCAGCTAAACTTTTGCGGTGTCACAGTAAAATAATGATCAGTGACAATGCACCCAGCGGCGGTAAAAATCTGTACAGATCTCTGTTTTTCTCCACACGCGCCTTTTCCACAGCTTCTATTTCCTCTAATACTGTTATATAGTGACGGCATCTTTTCACCTCGTCCTCGGCATAGGAGTCTCCAAGCTCGCTTGAGAAATTTATCATCAGCTCTTCCGCCTCAGGGGGAAGATCAGCATAACCTCTGAGGAATGCCGCACACAGCCCGTCATTTTTCATGGCATCGGAAAACCCACACAGCTCAAGATAATCGGAGTGGTAGGAAGACAGTATAACGCCGACGGGGGTGAGGAAGGATTCAATATTTCTGCTGATGAAAACGAGTAATCTCTTTATTTCGGCAAGTGCGCATAGCCTGCGGGAACCGAGTCTTCCGAGTATGAGACTTAAGCACGATGAGGCGCCGAGTATCAGTATACATCCGACTGTCTTAAGCATCACCTCACCTCCGTTTCACACTGTGACACCGACTCTGAGAAATACGTATCGGTTACGTAGCTCCCCGCAGCTTCACTGCGTCCGAGAAGTCCGTAATATATACCGAATGCGTTTCTTTCGTCAAGCTCTCTGATAAAGGAATGACTCATAAGCTCACCAAAGCTCTCCGCATGGGACGAGGCGATCATCCTGACCCCCGAGCCTATTGCGGAAAGCACCGCGGCGGCATCCGAAGGCTTCGAGATCTCATCACAAATAATAAATTCAGGTGACAGTGTTCTCATTGCTATCTCGATACCCTTTTCTCTCGGGTACGAATAGAGAACATCAGCCATGAGGGACTCCTCCACCCCCGCCATGATCTCACAGCGTGTATCCACCACTGCCACGCGATGCGCCCTGTCTCCCGAAGCAAGGCGCACGGCAAGCTCACGGAGACGTGTGGTCTTACCAATCCCCGGCTTTGAGTAGATAAGCATTCCGCAGGAGAAATCCCTCTCACGAAGTAATTCATACGCCGAGTCCGCCGCCCCACGTACTCGGTGAGGGACCCTGATGGAAACTGAAGTTATGTCTGTTACCGCATTGATCACATCTCCGCCCATAACTGCCCTGCCGCAAACTCCTGCCCGGATACCGCATGGTCCCGATATGTACCCCTCTCTGATGGTATCCGCATGAGAATACAGCGAATTACCGCACAAGCGGCGTATAACGAAATCAATATCCTCTCGCGTACACCTGATATTGCATTTTAGGTTTCTGCCGAAAGAGGTTACGGCAAGGTACTGACCGAGCCTGAGGCGTATCTCGTGAAGCGCGCCTTTGTTTTGCGCCGCAGTCTTCACAGCAGCGGTAGCAAGGGGGTACGGAAGCAGGTCAAGGGCTTCTCTTTCCGTGTTTGTTAAGTCTTTCATCTTCGAAATCACCTTTCTTTGCATGTCCCGTTATTTTAGTTGTTCAATTATATTACGAAGCTAAAGAAGGTATGACAATTATATAAGCAAAAAAATACCTCGCCCTTTTTATGGGTGAGGTGTTTGGGGACTCTTTGAATATATGTCTCAAACTTACGGTTATGTCAAGCTTTTTTCATTGTCCAATATCTGTATTTCTTTATACGATATATTAACAAGAAAACAATATAAAAAATGCAATTCAAAACCGCACTGACAGCATAACCGAAAACAGAATTATCAATAACTGTTTCAAACATACACATTGGTGCAAAAATGAATGTCGGGAAAGAAATGGTTTTCTTCTCAAACAAGCTACTGTCAATAGTGTTAAGTATAAAACACATTATTACTATGCAGAAGATTACCAAAAACACTTTCGCTTCCCGTTTCAAAACGCACTTGAAATCATCAAATACAGAACTGTATTCACAGTTTTTATAATCAGATATTACTTCTTTTTCTCCAACAGAATCGCGTACTTTCGAAGTATACACAAGAAAGAAACCGTAAGAAATAGCAGTAATTAATGAGGTTACCAAATTTATTAAAGCGTGATCGGTAATTCCACTTAAAATCAATCCCCAAAACATATAAAGAGCAATATATACACTTAAAGTAATAGCAGATGCAAATATAACATTTCCAAAGACACGTTTCATTAGCAATATCCTCAATTCCTTAAGATGAGGTCATTATAGCATATCTGTTATCATTAGTCAAGAGTTAATCATTTTTTTGTCATTTTTAGGCAAAAAAAAGAGATGCATTTAGGAGAAATTGATCGGCAAAACGCCTAATAATGGGTAGGGACGGGCATCCCTGTTTACAAAGCAAACAGCGACACCCGTCCCTATGGTTATTTGTGTGTTTTTTTAGTGTGACAACCTCTCGGATCGATCTGCAAATCAATAATTCTCAGCGTGAACTTCGAAGTAGCTCTGAGGATGAGCGCAGGTGGGGCAAAGCTTGGGAGCCTTTGTACCGACTACGAGATGACCGCAGTTGCGGCATTCCCATACCTTAACTTCACTCTTTTCAAATACAGCGGCAGTTTCAATGTTGTTGAGAAGCGCACGGTATCTTTCCTCGTGGTGCTTTTCGATTGCGGCTACAAGACGGAATTTTGCGGCAAGCTCGGGGAAGCCTTCCTTCTCAGCGGTCTCAGCAAAGCCTGCGTACATATCGGTCCACTCGTAGTTCTCGCCTTCAGCGGCAGCGGCAAGGTTCTCAGCGGTGTCACCAAGACCTGCAAGCTCCTTGAACCACATCTTAGCGTGCTCCTTCTCATTGTCAGCGGTCTTCTGGAATAGTGCAGAGATCTGCTCGTAGCCTTCCTTCTTTGCAACGGATGCAAAGTATGTGTACTTGTTTCTTGCCTGAGACTCGCCTGCGAAAGCCGCCTCAAGGTTCTTTTCGGTCTGTGTACCTGCGTACTTGTTTGTCTTCATAGTTTTTTCTCCTTTATCGTGATGGATGTTACTCCATTAATTTACGTTCGGTTAGCCTTAGCTTTATTATACAGTATCAAGGGATTTTTTGCAAGCGGTTATACTATGGGCATGGAAGATTTTACTTTTTTGTAATATTTTAACCCCTCTCCCCAATCTTTTCTCCCTTCCCTCTTTATCTTGACTTTCTTCGCATAATGTGATAGAATAAACGTGGTATGAAAAAATTCAAGTAAAGGCTTGGTATATTATAATGGAACTATTAAAGGGTAATGCGGTAGTCGGTCAGTCCGGAGGACCTACAGCCGCGATCAATGCAACTCTCGCAGGTGTTATCAAGGGCGCCATCGAGGACAAGACCGGTGCCATTGAGACTCTCTACGGTATGAGAAACGGTGTTCAGGGACTTCTTGAGGAGGATCTTGTAAACCTTACCGAAATGTTCGGATGTGACGGTGCGCTGAACGAGGAAAAGTTCGCTCTCCTCAAGCAGACTCCCGCGGCGGCTCTCGGCTCCTGCCGTAAGAAGCTCCCCGACCCCGACAAGGATCCCGCTTTCTTCGAGGGTCTGATCGAGATCTTCAAGAGGTACAACATCCGTTACTTCTTCTACATCGGCGGTAACGACTCCATGGATACCGTGGCTAAGCTCACAAAGTATCTTAAGACAAGTGACTACGAGATGCGCTGTGTAGGTGTTCCCAAAACTATTGACAACGACCTTGTAGGCACAGACCACACTCCCGGATTCGGCTCTGCGGCAAAATACATCGCCGCTACCATGCAGGAGATCATCCGCGACTGTAACGTATACCGTCTCCCCGCAGTTACCATCGTTGAGATCATGGGACGTGACGCGGGCTGGCTCACAGCGGCGGCGGCTCTTCCCGGAAGACTCTCCGACGCGGCTCCCGACTACATTTATCTCCCCGAGCGTACCTTTGACGAGGAAAGCTTCATTTCCGACGTTAAGGCGGCTCTTGAGAAGAAGTTTGCTGTTGTGATCGCAGTTTCCGAGGGTGTTCGCTTTGCTGACGGCAGATACGTTGGCGAGGGCACACAAAGCGGTGTTGCCGACGTATTCGGTCACAAGTACCTTGCAGGTACGGGTAAGGCTCTTGAGCAGATGGTCAAGGAGAAAATCGGCTGTAAGACTCGCTCCGTTGAGCTTAACGTATGCCAGAGATGTGCTTCTCACATCGCTTCTCTCACCGATATTGAGGAATCCGTAAGAACAGGCGTTACCGGTGTTGTAAACGCTATCGGCGGTGCTACAGGTGTTATGGTATGCGCTGTTCGTGCTGAGGGTGACTACGCCATCGACTTCGTAACACGTGATATCGCCTCAATCGCCAACGCAATCGGCGACGTTCCCGCTGACTACATCAACGAGGCGGGCAACTACGTTACCGACAAGTGCATCGACTACATCCTTCCCCTTATCGCGGGCGAGGTAGAGACCAAGTATTCCTGCGGTCTCCCCGTACATCTTACAATCTGACAAGCTTCACCTCCGAGCAAGTCTCGGAGGTGTTTTATAAGAAAGGATTCTAAACATGGCTTCATGGATGGTACATCTGAGGGTTGCCGAATCCCTCTTTTCGAGACTATGCGGACTCTCAGAAACCGAATTCACTGTGGGAAACATCGCCCCCGACAGCGGAGTGCCGAACGAGGATTGGTCCGCTTTCACGCCGCCCTACGACGTTTCCCATTTCAAGAAAGAAAACGAAATCGGGAAAAGAGTAATAAATATCGACCTCTTCGCCTCTTCATATTTCACAAAAGAGATGCAGAACGGCTACACGAAGGAGCAGTTTTCCTTTTACCTCGGGTATCTCACACATTTGATGACGGATATTCTCTGGGGAAAGTATATTGTGCCCATCTGCTCCTCAAAAGACCCGTCACTTTTCGAAAAAGGCAAAAAGGAAGCGATGAAAATATGGAAAAAGGATTTTTACGATCTTGATGCTCTGTACATAAGAAATCATCCCGAGTTCAGAAGCTTTACGGTGTACGATAATGCCAAAGGCTTTGTGAATGAGTATATGGATATATTCTCCCGCGATGCTATTGACAACAGACGGGAATATATCGTTTCATTCTACAGAGAAAATTTTGACGATCTTGACAGAGAGTATAAGTATTTTACCATGGCGGATATGGACGGCTTCGTTAAATATGCGGCAGGCAAGATCATTCTTGAGCTTGAAGATTATATCTGCTCCGAAAGTGTACACGTTTAATGCTTTTTTGACTCGACTATATCTTCGGAGGTTTATCTTTTATGCATAAAAATATGTAACTAAGACTTTGTTTTGCTGCTTCAGGGAAACTTTAGTCAGCACTGTCGGCGACTTAATGTACAGTGTTGAAATTTGCTTTTGGGTATACGAGGCAACTGGCTCAAGCGCACTTATGGAAATCATGTCATCTATCTCCATGTTCACTACCATGTTTCTGTCTCCTTTTCGTCGCAGGAAACGCCATTTCCCTTGTACCCATGCTGTACCTCTGCTTCCTCAACAAAACGAAACGGTCTATACTTAAGAATTCCGAAGAATCATGATATAGCATATCCCCCTGAAAAGCCATGTGCTTTCAGGGGGATAAACATTTTATTCAGTTCCTTTGGGAGCGAATATATGCCATGAGCAGATCTTCCAAACCTCTTCGGCAATATAGTGTCTCTCAAGACCACCGTCGGACTTGTTGAATACCTTATCGTAGTCACGGCCGTTATCGTTCATAAGGTTACGCTTCTTGCAGAACAGAGCCGTTCTGAGAAGCTCACGGTCAACGTCGGGATTCTCATTTGCGAGCTCATTCAGTGCGTCTTCATCAACGGACATATCAATCTCAAAATATGCACCGACCCTCTCAAGCATTATTGCCAAGGTCTTGTAAGTTACCTGAGACTCAAGATCATACGGGAAATCGTCTTCGGTCAGGATTCCGGCTTCATACGCCCAGATCGCCGCAGTTTCATAACCTTCTTCAGGTTCAAATGGCAAGTCGTCAAGGCTTAAAGTTACTTCCGGCTTACCTGCCACACGATAGAACGTGTCAAGTGTTTCACCAAAGGTTGCCTTATCATATGAACCGAAGCGGGTGTCGCTTACAGCATCCATATAGTTGTTTGAAAGCATATATTGGGTAGCACCCTGCTTCATGATATCCACGTCATCGAAGTTTGCAGTTAAGTTTTCAAAGCTTTCGATGGATGACTCTCGGTCAAACACAAAGGTGTAGTAGTTATTGTTTAATATCTCCACACTCATTCTGAAACGCTTCTGTACTACGGCATAAAGCTGTTCGGCACGATTGCGGACTTCAGTTGAATCATCATCATAGTAGAACTTGATAGTTGAAGAATCAAATTTGATTCCGTCCGTGATGAAGCTGCCGTTGGATATTACGGCAATATGCTCAGACTCGGGACAAAGGATGTCAATTCCCACAAGAAGTCTTGAGTCGTAGGTCACGCCAAGCAGATTGAGAACGGTGGGAAGTATATCAACGCTTGAGCAGTAGGCATCAACCACGACGGGCTCAATTCCGGGTACATAGCAGATGAAGCCGTTCTTCTGTCTGTCGAAAATGTCTTCGATAGGTCTGCCTGCAAGCTCGCTGTACTCGTTATCCTTAAGTCCGTAGGGGTAATGGTCGGTCGTAAGGATGATCATTGTTGTGTCAGCCTTACCCGCCTCTTCAAGTCGCTCCATGAGGTATGTGAGCGCCTTCTCAAGCTCAAGATTACAAGCGATATATGCCTTTACCGCATCGCTGTAGTCAAGATGCTTTACTTCATCCCAGTTCTTCGCTGTCATGGTGTTATCCATGGTATACTGATAGTGACCGCTGAAGGTCATGTAGTACGCCACAAAGGGCTCTTCACTGTTGATATACTGATCAACGGAGTTGACCATCATATCATAGTCGGATGTGGGCCATGTGATCTCAAGATTCAGACCGCTGTTGGCAGCCATGAAATCATAACCCATATTGGGATGAGTATAATTTCTGAAATAGAATTCCTGAACGTAGTTGTGATATGCCTTTGCGACTCCGCCGTTATCCCTATATACGTTTCCGTAGCAGTAAGGGAGGTAGTTCGTCATGGAAAGGGCGAAGCTAGCATCGGTCTTCAGTCGGGTCGTGTCGGGGAAAAGTCCCATACAGTATGCATATTCACCGTCAGTCGTAACACTGGGGAAGGTGGAATAGAAGTTTTCGAACACGAATCCGTTTGTGCTGAGCTTATAAAGCGTGGGGGTCAGCTCGGGATCGATAAACTCAGGACAGAATGCCTCCGCACATATGGAAATGAGGTTATAGCCTTCGCAAAGTCCCGTATATTCATTCTTTTTCGACACGGGCATATTTGACAGCGCGGAAGTAAGTGCCTTCAGGTCTTCGCTGTCGCCTGCCTTCTCAAAGAGCTTGGTAAAATCGATAGTCGGGTCGATCTGGTCGCAGTTTTCATCGTATACTACCCTGTTCAGAGGTTCTATCTCTCTGACGACTTCCTTGGGGAAGATCATATAACGGAACTCCTGGAACATGGTCATGCTGACACCGAAGCATCTCACGCTTGTATCTGTTGAGGTTTCGGGGCTTGTGAACATTCTGAAAAGCGAAGGACCGCCGGGAAGACCAGAAAACCAAAGCGCCATAATACCGATAGTGGACGTGAACACAACAAAGGATGCTATCACCGGTGCAAAGGAAACAATCAGCTTACGCGGACGCTTAAAATCAGGCTTCAGGAATATGTGCACCAGCACAAGGATGATCAAAGGTATAAGGAGTAGGATTATCCACAAAAGTGCGGAACGAATACCTTCAAACATACCGCCGGTAAAGTTCGTAACCGCCTGCCCCGCCAATTTTGC
This sequence comes from Clostridia bacterium, assembly GCA_017531765.1. Lineage (GTDB taxonomy): Bacteria > Bacillota > Clostridia > Oscillospirales > CAG-272 > RUG11130. Next base: position 24,975 of record JAFXKJ010000028.1, on the reverse strand, counting down.
CGATGACAGAGAAGCAAAGCTCTTGAATATCTCATAGTAAACGAGCTGAACCTCAAACATCAACGTGAAAAATACGGCAAACACATAGGTTGTTATTTTATTTACAAGCGGCGGGAATACAATCGTAACGAAAGTTACCACACAGCCTATGCCTATAGAGAAAAGGAAAGTCCAGATAAACCTGTCTGTAAAAGTCTTGTTGGAAAACAAATGAACGATTGCCTCTGCATAACAAATGAGAAGCGGGAAAAAGAAATATCTGAAGGATTTTCTGATCCTATCCATCATTCGTTTGAAGAAACCGCGCATCTCCGGAAAAACGGAAGTTTTTAGTTTATCTGTTGCTGACACAAACTTAGATTTGATTTTTTTCATAGTTTTCTACCTTTATATATCACACAGATGACGATTGATTATTCTTTCAACAAACACATACCAAACTAAATGATACACATATTAATATACCATACTTTCGTGTATTTGTCAAATGAAATATGAAAATTCATCGAAATAATACAAACAAGCCATAGAAAATCACTCGTTTTATAACATATTTTCGGATTTACAAATAGGTGAAAATATTAAAGATATTAAATAGTTTACACGGAATGTCGGCTCCACATACGTGAATACGTAATATGGAGCCGACATCTTTTTATTCAACGGGTTTAATATCAGTAATTACTATGCTGATTATCATTTTATCACTTCTGAGAAGAATAGGCTTGTTCAGCGTAATGTTCTCCTTCTCTGAGCCCTCGATAATAAATACGTTTTCCTTTGAGTATTTTCCTTTGACAGTCATTTCACCTTCAATATCATACTTCGCGGCGATATACTGGGCAAAGGGATTGTCGCTAAGCTTGTTTTCAGCGTCGTTTGTAACCGATACATATTCACCAAGCTCATTGAAATACCATTTTGTGGCATTTGTCGGTATGGCAGCTCCAAGGGTAACACCGAAGTGCTCATTTGTTTCGTAGAAACGGAACTCTGTTCCCTCCTCAAGGTAACCCTTAGTGGTGGAAAAATGATCTCTTGAAATATAGGAAATAACGTACTCCTTCACTTCTTCATCGGGATTTGTATACTCGTCGGGCTCTGAAAGAGTGACAAACACACGAAGGGCAACACCCGCAAGGCAAAGCATAAGGAGAATAATGATCACTATGTCAACTTTGTTAAGTTTCTTTTTTTCTTTCGCGTTATTCATTATGAACTGTTACCTTTCTCTGTAATTATTTTTTCTCGGTTTCATGTTTTTCAGCCAGTTTTTCAGCTTCCTTTGAAGCCACCGCCGCCTCGTCAACAAGTCCGGTATTGGCTCTGTATTTGGGATTTTTCAAAATTCCGATGTAGATAAAGAAGATCACGATTGCCACAATACCGATCATAACCGATTTAAGGACTGAATAACTGTCAAACATCTTGTCGCACATAAATACCGCAACAAGTCCGAGAATACCGCAGATCGCGTAGAGTATCTTTACGGTTTCCTTCTGAGTGAAGCCCATGTCGATAAATCTGTGATGCAGATGTCCTCTGTCGGGGGCGAAGGGACTCTTACCCGAAAGAACGCGTCGGATAATCGCAAACAGTGTGTCTCCGAGAGGAAGTGCAAAAATTATAAGAGGAACGAACACGGAAATCAGCGCGTGGGTTTTGAACAGACCGTCAATTGAGATAAGCGAGAGGGTATAACCAAGGAACAGCGAACCTGTGTCTCCCATAAATATACGCGCGGGGTTTCTGTTGAAGGGGAGGAATCCCACACATGAGCCGATAAGGATCAGAGTGATGAGAGCCTCTGGAGATATCTTTCCTCCCTGAATAAGAATTACCGCAAAAATCGATACGGAGGAAATGGTTGATACTCCGCAAGACAGACCGTCAAGACCGTCGATAAGATTTATCGCGTTCATCAGTGTTGCCATCCAAAGGAGAGTAACAGGTATAGCCAATGCATTAAGATCGTGGTTTACTCCGTTAAAATGGATGTAATTGATCCTAATACCGCCCACAACAACGGGTAGAGCCGCAATTGCAAGCTGGAAGAAAAGCTTCACGAATGCATTAATGTTTTTGATGTCGTCAATAATACCGAGAATCACAATAAGAAGTGCACCGCCGAGAAGAGTCAGAAGCTTCACGTTTATTTCGCAGAAAAAGAGGCAGGTAATAAAGAATCCGAGAAAAATCGCAAGACCGCCGATTCGCGGAACGGGCTTTTTGTGCATTCTTCTGTCATCCTTCGGAACATCGATTGCACCTACCTTGAAGGCAAGGACCCTTACTATGGGAGTAAACGAATACGCAAGAAGTATTGAGCACACCAGTGCAGCAATAAGTATAACCATGATTTACACCACCGATCTTTATTCATCAAGAACATTTACACCACTGCAAACACCAACGCAACGGAAGTCACCCACAACAAATTCAAAAGAATTGTTTACGTTAATGTATGCTTCGTCATCGATACAGTAACCCCATTCAGTTTTCTTTGTATCTGCACGGAACGTAATTACCATGTCGATAAGCTCGTCTTCAATTACTGAGTAAACTTCAGCGGCTTCCTCACCGGGCTTTTTATTAAACTCTGTCTTGACGCTTCCGCCGTATTCGTATTTAACAACTTTACCCAGATCAAGCTTTCTGTTGGACTCAAGAGAAACTCGTGAGCCTTCAGTGATGGAATCCTTGAATTTGCCGTTTACGGACGTTACGATGATCGTATACTCAACCGTGTGAGGCTCACCTTCAACCTCCGAATCGTCGCTGATCACAAAAATATATGCCAGAACGCCGATTGCTGCGATAAGTACAAGTAAAATTATCGCATCGATTATATTGAATCTGAATTTTTTTGCAGTCATTATTTTTTCCTTTCCGAAATCTGATCTCAGTTTATTTCACGGAATTTTGTGTTTTATCTGTCAAAGCAATGTCTACGCTTGCTTCATCGGGCATACAGTCCTTATCAAAACAGCTTCCGTGGGAATCAAGTTTTTTGTTATAGTGCTTAACGTATGCGGGGATCAATGCAAGTACCAGCCAGAATATAAAATATACTCTGTAATTGTACCATGAATAATCCGTAAGCCCCTGAAGAAGCACTGCGGCAAGACCGCAAATAGGCGCGGCAACCGTGAGACGCATTGCTGCGGAATCCTTCAACGGAACGGTACTCGCAGAATTTCCAAGTCTCTTGAAGAGCCTGAAGCTTATTCTGAGAAGGAGGAACAGGATGATAAAAAACACAACAAGTCCGAATATTCCCTGCTCAAGGGCAATCTGGAAGAACAGATTGTGTGAGTGAGGCGCCGCCTCAATTCCGGCAAGTGCATAATCCGGATACAACTCAAACCAGGCTGCCTCACCGATTCCGATTCCCGAGAAGAAGTTGTCCTCGATCATATGTGTTGCGGCACGCCATATACTTACTCTGTACGACGTGGAGGAGTCTGCCATGTTTCCGATACTGGCAAAACGGTTTATAATTGAATCGGGGAGAACGAACGGAAGTACCGGCAGTGAGATGATTCCCAGAGCGAAAAGCCACATGGACCTCTTACTCCAGATAAGGAGGAAGATCACCGCCGAGAACATAAATCCCAGCCACGCGCCGCGGCTCCATGTTAAGACAAGACACATTGCCATGGAGGCGAAGCAAAGAAACGACAGCTTTCTCGACGTGATCGCAGCATTGCGGCTACCGTTAAGGAATGCAGCAAAAGCAATGGGAATGATCAGTATGAGATATTCACCAAGCATATTGGGGTTTTCAAGGGTCGATGCGGCGCGTCCCGCAATTCCCTCGAAAAGGTCAGAGTCAAGCCAAGCATTGACACCGAATGTACCGAATGCATACTGTACAATACCGTAAAGCGCAACAACGGCGGCTGAAAGCATGAGAGATGCAACTATCTTTCCGATCCATTTTTCAGACCTGATACAGCAGGATACAACAAAATAAATGGAAAGCAGGCAAAGGAATAAAAGCGCGGGGGCGATGGAGCCCGTAGAATGTGAAACGAATCCTGCACAAAATACCAGGAAAGCAAAAATGAGAACGATAAAATCAATTTTGCGGAAATTCAGAACTCTCTTTCCTCTTATCAGTTTTATGAAGAAAGCAATATCTACGAAGATTGTGAGTCCCGCAAGCACCATGGTGGGAACGAAGGGCATAAGGAGCGCAAGTCCCATAACGCCGAATTCGGGGAACGAAAGAACCAGATACATCAAGATCACACCCGCAATGGCGGCAAAAATGAGAAGAGGATCCACAAATACTGACGATATACCCACAAGGCAACCGAGCAGGAACGCTGTCCAGTGCTTACCTCTGATTTCATCCGACCACAGCTTGTCCTCACTGAATCCGAGAATCCTTACGATCCCGGTACAAAGCGCTGACTTGCGCAAGACCTCTGACAGCGTACCTTTTGACACCAGCATCGGAACGGAAAGTAGTGCTACGGTCAGGGCTGTAGCTCCGTTACCGAGGGCATCAAACAGCGCCGCCGTGGTATCGAGAAAAACGTATCGGACGGCACCTGAAAGAATACACATCACCGCAAACGTCATAAGGAACGTCCCGACAACACGAAGTCTCAGACCGAAAACAGCATTTGCGGTACGGTTTACAAAAGAAACGATACCTGATGATTCGATGCCGCGTGAGATGCGGCCTGTCAGGCGGGAGATAAATCCGTCTTTTTTGGGGGTCACCGCACTGCCGTCGTCCGCTGAGTCCTCACTGCCGCAAATCAAACGGGCAAACATTCCGTTACAGAGAAGATCATATACCTTCAGGCACAGTCTGTCAAGGGCGGATACAATGCGGCTGTTTTTCACGGCTTCAGCGAAGCGTCCGAAGATTCTTTTCGGGATGCTTTTATTTGAAGCATTTTTCAAAATATATGCACACTCCTTCTTAGAATAACATTACTATATCATTATACAATATCCCGTGTAAAATTTCAACAATATTTTATAAATTTACCTTTTCAGATACCATTTATCAGCACATTGCAGGCTGACACTGCAAATTCTGCCGCTGAATTCGGTGTCTGAGTCAACCGTCAGAATTCACATCAGCATTCAATTCACATTAACTTTTCTTCCTTGAATAAAAATGTGTTGCAAAATCCTCGAATATATGGTAGAATATATGTGTATGTCATATTGATCTCCCGCGAAAGGTGCTTTTTTATGAGTCATGCCAAAAATCCCGTAATTATCGGTCTTTGCGGAAGAAGCGGATCGGGTAAAAGCTTTGTTTCCAAACTTTTTTCCGCAGAGGGAATACCGTCAGTGGATACCGATGCTGTATACCGTGAAATGACCGCCGCACCCGTATGCGGTGAGCTGTCGGAGTGTATGGCGGAGCTGACAGGCGAGTTCGGTACTGTCATACTATGCGAAGATATGTCTCTTAACAGACGTGCTCTTGCGGACATCGTCTTTTCGGAGGACGGAAAAGACAGGTTGAAAAAGCTGAACGGTATCACACACCGTCACATACTGAGAGAAACCGACAGAAGGATCTCTGAGCTCGGAGAGTGCGGCTTTTGGGCTGTGATCGTTGATGCTCCCCTGCTTTTTGAAAGCGGGTATCACGAAAAGTGCGATTATATAGTTGCGGCTACAGCTCCGGATGACGTTCTCATAGGTCGCATAACAAGACGTGACGTAATTGACGTTGACGCAGCCGCAAGACGTCTTAAGGTACAGCTCAGCGACAGCGAATTGAGAAGCCGCGCCGATTTTGTAATCGATACCGATACGGACGAAGAGACACTTCGACTGCGTGTCCGTGAAATTTCGGGAAAAATAATGTCCCAAGTGAAAGGTTGCTAATAATGAAGCTGAAAACACCGCTTATACGAAGCGTTGTCATAATTTCGATCCTGATATTATCCGTCATCATCGGACTGATCATCAGTGCTGTGTGTAACAGGATCGACTTAAAAAAATATCCGAGACCCGATAACTACAAGGATTATGTCTCAAAGTATGCCGAAGAATACGCCGTCCCCGAGTATATCATTTACGCCGTGATCAAAAACGAAAGTAATTTTGACAAGGGTCGCGAGGGCGAAAACGGAAAGATCGGACTTATGGGGATAACCGTCAAGGAATTTGAAAGTATGCTTCGCATAACCGGCGAGAGCCTTTCAAAAGATGCTCTCTACGGTCCCGAAACCAATATAAAATACGGAGCTATGAAGCTCTCGCTCCTTTACAACAGATTTGAAAAATGGAGCTTTGTTACCGCGGCATACGTTTCGGGAGACAAATATGAGCTTTGGCTGAGTGATAAGGACAATTTCGATGAAGAAGGAAATTTCATCAAAGTTCCCGACAGCGAAATTGCAGATAAGGGAGAAGATCTGTTCTCCATAGCCGAAAAATACGAAGAAATGTATTACGGTGAATAAAATACAAAAATTGCGTTATGAACATATTAAGGAGGCACATATGAGCGAAGAAAAGAAATCAAAACTGCTTGCAAAGGAACTGTTCTATAAAAAGACAAACGTATTTGAAGCAAAAACTGCCGAAGAAAGATCTGCAATGATGGCATTTGCAGAAGATTACAAGGCGTGGCTTGACGCTTCCAAGACAGAAAGAGAAGCGGTTGACGAAACCGTGAAGATCCTTGAAGCGGCAGGCTTTAAGAAGTATACACTGGGCGATAAGGTAAACGCAGGAGACAAGCTTTACCTTAACAACCGCGGCAAGAGCCTTTTTGCGATCTCCGTGGGAAGCGAGCCCATCGAATACGGCGTGAGGATCATGGCTTCCCACATCGACTCTCCGAGAATCGACCTTAAGCCCAACCCTCTCTTTGAAAACGACGGTGTAGGATACTTCAAGACCCACTACTACGGCGGAATCAGAAAGTATCAGTGGGCAACTATTCCTCTTGCGCTTCACGGCGTAGTTACAAAATCCGACGGCACAACAGTCAAGGTTACCGTCGGTGAGGATGCGGGTGACCCCGTTCTTTGCATCTCCGACCTTCTCCCCCATCTTGCAAAGGATCAGTATCAGAAGACCCTTGCCCAGGCGTTTACCGGTGAAGGACTTAACATCATGATCTGCTCTTCTCCCTACATCGACGAGGACGGCGAAGTTGCATACGACGGAGTAAGACTCAACGTAATGTCCATTCTCAACGAAAAGTACGGCATCGTCGAAACCGATTTCCTCAGTGCAGAGCTCACAGCCGTTCCCGCAGGAAAATCCGTTGACGTTGGTCTTGACAGATGGCTCATCGGCGGTTACGGTCACGACGACCGTTGCTGTGCATACACCTCACTCAGAGCTATTCTTGAGGCGGGTGACACAGTTCACACAAACATCGTCGCTCTCGCGGACAAGGAAGAGACGGGCAGCTGCGGCGTTACAGGTATGAGATGTACCCTTCTCATGGATATCACCGCAAATCTTGCCGCTTCCTTCGACGCTAACGAATCGGTCGTAAGAAGTAATTCTCTCTGCCTTTCCGCTGACGTTGCGGCAGCATTCGACCCCAACTATCCCGAGGTTTACGAAAAGAGAAACTCCGCGATACTTCACTGCGGCGTAGCTCTCGCAAAGTATACAGGCTCAGGCGGAAAGGGCAACACCAACGACACATCCGCTGAGTACGTCGGTCTCGTTCGCAAGATCTTCGACGACGCCAAGGTCGTGTGGCAGATGGCTGAGCTTGGTAAAGTAGACCAGGGCGGCGGCGGAACAGTTGCTATGTATATCTCCGAGCACAATATCGACACTATTGATATCGGTGTTCCCGTGATTTCAATGCACGCTCCTTTTGAGATCATATCAAAGGCTGACCTTTACGAGGCATACGAAGCGTTTGCCGCTTTCTGTAAGTAATTTAGTCAAATATTCGTACCCACGGCATTCCGTGGGTACGAAATATTAATAATATAATTTTCGAGGATAACGTTATGACTGAAAGGCTGAGAGATGCCGAGATCCGTTTTGAATCCATTGAAAAGGAGCTTTCCTCCCCCGAGGTGATTCAGGACAACAAAAAATATACTGCCCTTATGAAGGAGTATAAAAATCTTACTCCTCTCATTGAAAAATACAGAGAATTCGTACGCTGTGAAAGAGACATTGCCGAATCCCGCGAGCTTATGGAGATCTCCGATGACGCGGAGATGCGAGAGCTTGCAACGGAAGAATACAAGTCTGCCAAGGAACGGATAGTAACCATTGAGGAAGAGTTGAAGATGCTTCTCCTTCCCAAGGATCCCATGGACGACAAGAACGTTGTCGTTGAGATCCGTGCAGGTGCCGGCGGTGACGAGGCGGCGCTGTTCGCAGGTGTTCTGTTCAGAATGTACACCATGTATGCAGACACCAAGCGTTTCAAGACTGAGGTAGTCAGCATGAACGAAACGGGACTTGGCGGGTTCCGCGAGATCACATTCATTGTGTCCGGCGAAGGGGCATACTCCTGCTTCAAATACGAAATGGGAGTTCACAGAGTACAGAGAGTTCCCGAAACCGAAACCTCAGGCAGGATCCATACCTCAACAGCCACCGTTGCGGTGCTTCCCGAGGTAGAGGATGTTGAGGTTGAGATCAATCAGTCCGACCTGATAATCGAGACCATCAAATCAAGCGGTGCGGGCGGACAGCACGTAAATAAAACAGAGTCCGCAATCAGAATGATCCACAAACCCACGGGTATCGTCATCGAATGTCAGGACGAGCGAAGCCAGTTCAAGAACCGTGACAAGGCCATGAAGCTGCTCAGAGCCAAACTTTTCGACATGAAAACCGCGGAACAGAATGAGAAGATCGCCTCCGAACGACGTTCTCAGGTCGGTACGGGCGACAGAAGCGAAAGGATCAGAACCTATAATTACCCCCAGGGACGTGTAACCGATCACAGAATCGGTCTTACCACCCACTCAATGGAAAACTTCCTTAACGGAGACATCAGCTTCATGATCGAAGCACTTGCTACCGCAGATGCGGCGGCACGTCTTAAGGGAGAAGAGTAATTTTTATCAATCAAGGTGACTTTTACATTGGAAACGATTATATATAAGATCTGCGGCGGTGAGCGTGACCGTGAAATGCTGGAGCTGTCGGGTAAGATACTGCGGGACGGCGGCCTTGTTGCCATTCCCACAGAGACGGTTTACGGTCTGGGCGCATCTGCGCTCAGTGTCAGTGCGGCAGAAAAGATCTATGCCGCCAAAGGACGTCCGTCGGACAATCCGCTTATCGTTCACGTGGCAGAGCCTTGTGATGCGGAGCTGTTTGCTTATACTACTCCCCTTTACTACAGACTTGCGGAAAGATTCATGCCGGGACCGTTGACAGTAATCATGCCGAAGCGTGATGTGATTCCCGAGGCTGTGACGGGTGGACTTGACACTGTTGCTATCCGCTGTCCCTTTCACAGCGTTGCGAGAGATATTATCAGATGCGCGGGCGTTCCCGTGGCAGCCCCAAGCGCCAACAGGTCGGGCAGTCCCTCACCTACAAGTGCCGCGCACGTAATCGCCGATATGCTTGGCAGGATCGATATGATAGTCGACGGCGGAGACTCTGAGATCGGTGTGGAATCTACGGTTATTTCCATCGCTGACGGAATAATTACGATCCTCCGCCCGGGTGCCGTGACAGAAGAGATGCTGAGCGAGGTCTGCGACAGAGTCGTTATCGATAAGGCGGTGACAGACCCCGAGTCGGTGGGTGCAAAACCCGCATCTCCCGGAATGAAATACAAGCACTATGCTCCCGCCGCCGAGGTAATTCTCGTGGAAGCGGACAGCGTGGATGATTTCGTAAGGTACGTAAACTCAAACGCATCGGACGGCGACGGTGTTTTCGCTTCAATGGCAGAAATGAATGATTTTAACGTTCGAGTTTTAATTACAGGCGAGGTGGGAAGCGCGGCTGAACTGAATCACAGTCTCTTTTCCCTTCTCCGAGAGGCGGATGATCTCAAGCTGAGACGTGTCTATATAAGAAAGCCTCCCGCATGGGGCGAGCATCTTGCTCTCTTTAACAGACTTATCCGTGCCGCGGCGGGAAAGATCGAAAAAGCGTAAAACAGATACAACTTGAAATTTTGCCCCATGGGGCGGAATGGAGAAAATACAGTACATGGCAAGAAAAAAGAAAATCACAGAACAGACAGAATACGTGGAAGCGCATATTGAGGACCAGGCGATTACCGATACCATCGAAAAAAACTATATGCCCTACGTTATGACGGTTATAGTATCACGTGCCATTCCCGAGATCGACGGTTTCAAGCCTTCTCACAGAAAGCTTCTTTATACAATGTACAAAATGGGACTCCTCAAGGGCGCGAGAACAAAAAGCGCCAATGTTGTGGGTCAGACCATGCAGCTTAACCCTCACGGTGACGGCGCGATATATGAAACCCTCGTCCGTCTTACAAGGGGTAACGAAGCACTTCTTCACCCTTTTATAGATTCCAAGGGAAGCTTCGGTAAGCAGTACAGCCGAGACATGGCGTATGCCGCCTCCCGTTATACCGAGGTAAAGCTTGAGGCTATCTGTACGGAGATCTTCGCGGGAATCGATAAAAACGCGGTAGATATGGTGCCGAACTACGATAATACTCAGACCGAGCCGGCGCTCCTCCCCACCACCTTCCCCAACGTGCTGGTTTCACCCAATACGGGAATCGCCGTCGGTATGGCATCGTCCATCTGCTCTTTCAATTTGGCGGAGATATGCGACGGTACCATCGCTCTTCTTAAAAATCCGAAGCTATCCACAGATAAGCTGATGGACCTTATCAAGGCTCCCGATTTTTCCGGCGGAGGTAATCTCATTTACGACAGAGAACAGCTCAAAAGCATATACGAAACCGGTCAGGGCTCGGTAAAGCTTCGCGCAAGGTATACCTACGACAAGCAAAACGGCTGTATCGAGATCCTTCAGATCCCCTACTCCACGTCTATTGAGCTGATAATCAAAAAGCTCTCCGACCTGACAAAGGAAGGACGGCTGAAGGAGATCACCGATTTCAGAGACGAGACCGACCTTAACGGATTCAAGCTGACTCTTGACCTGAGACGTGGAACAGATCCCGATCAGCTTATGGCAAAGCTTTATAAGATGACTCCTCTTGAAGACAGCTTCGGCTGTAACTTCAACGTACTCATTGACGCCTCTCCCCGTCAGCTCGGCGTTGCGGGGCTTCTCCTTGAGTGGATCCGTTTCAGAATGAACTGCGTTAAGCGTGAGCTTACCTTTGAGCTTGGTAAGAAGCGTGACAAAATGCACCTTCTCCGCGCTCTCGGCAAGATCCTACTTGATATTGACAAGGCTATCGCCATCGTCCGCGAGACACAGAAGGAATCTGACGTTGTACCGAGACTTATGGAGGGTTTCTCCATCGATCAGATTCAGGCTGAATACATTGCGGAAATCAAGCTCCGTCATCTTAACCGCGAATACATCATCGAGAGAATCAAGGAAATCGAAAGTCTCGGACGCGAGATCCGCGATCTTGAGGAGACCATCGCAGATGAATTGAAGATCAAGGCTCTGATCATCGAACAGCTCAGAGATGTGAAGAAAAAGTTTGCTCAACCGAGAAAAACTCAGCTTATCTACGCTGACGATATTGTTGAAGCGGTTGACACCGATCCTACGGAAAATTACAACATCCGCGTTGTGCTTACAAAGGAAGGTTACTTCAAGAAGACCACGTATCAGTCTCTCAGAGGTGCTGATGAGCAGAAGCTGAAGGACGGAGACGAGATCATAAATCAGGAAGACACCGAAAATATTGTGGAGCTGATGTTTATTTCAGATAAGTGCCGTGCATATAAAGCTAAGGCAGATGATTTCGATCCCGTAAAGGCCTCGGCTCTCGGAGACTTCCTCCCCGCAAAGCTCGGTTTCGACGACGGAGAGCGCCCCATTCTCATGAAAGCAATGAAGGACGGGTATAAAGCCGAGCATCACATCATTTACATCTTCGAAAACGGTAAGGGTGTCAGAGTTCCCGTATCGGCATACGACACCAAGGGTACACGCCGCCGTCTGACGGGTGCATATTCCGATGTATCTCCCATTGTTGCGGCGTTCTACGAGGAAAAGCCCGTAAATCTGCTGATCATGGCAAGTGACGGCAGAGGAATTTACATTAATTCTTCCCTTATTCCCGAAAAAACCACAAGAAGCGCGTCGGGAGTAACCCTCATGAATCTCAAGAAGGGACAGACCGTTAAGAGTGCCGTATTCGGCGAGGCGGCAGATTCATTCCCCTCAGCCGCAAAATACAAGAAAACAAAAATCCCGTCCCCCGGTGTTCTGCCGAGAAACGCTCCCGAGCAGCTCAGCCTGATGGACGAATAAGAAAAATAAAATAACCGAAAGGAAGTATATTGATAATGAAAAGCACCAAAAAGCCCACCTCTCAGAAGGTTCTCGCGATGGTCCTCGCTCTTCTCATGGTAGCGGGCATGGCTACTACCGCTATCGCAGTTATCGTTGACGCTCTTGCTCACTGAAGATTTGTCACATAATTAACTCATCCAAACACAAAGCTCTGCGCTTCAGAATCCAAGCGCAGAGCTTTTTATTTACTTTTTAAGATAGTTCCAGCCGCGTGGAGGCAGTGTCACACTACCCTCGTGTATAACGCCGTCGTAATCGCAAAGTGATCCTTCAAACTCATACGTCAAAGCCGCATCAGTATTGTTGATAACGGCAACAAGGCTGTGTCCTTCACCGCTGAAGGGACGGCGTACAAACACAAATCTCTCCGACGTCAGCTCTTCGATCTCAAACAGCGCATCGCGAAGCAAAACTTCATTTTTTCTGATATTACCGAGCTTTGTGTACTCGCAAAGCAGATCCCCGTCCATATTTTTCCACGGGAAAGGCTTTCGGCAGAAGGGATCTCTGTATCCTTCAAGTCCCACCTCGTCACCGTAGAAAACGCAAGGAATACCCGGGAGAGCGCATATCATGGCATACGCCTGCTTAAGCTTTCTCTTCGCGCCTTCCCTTTCCTCGGGAGTCATAACTCTGACGGCAAGCTCCGCATTTGTCAGATCGTGGTAGCCGTCGTCACCGAAAACAGTAAGCGCACGCTCGGTATCATGAGTGCCGAGGAAGTTCATCAGAGAATCCGACACGTGCTTCGGATAACGTCTGTAGAGTCCCTCCGTCGCACGGCGGAGGGACTCTGTATCGCCGTATGCTATGTAGGATAAGATGGCACTTCTGAGAGGATAATTCATGACAGACGAAAGCTGACCCGATGACAGATAGTGACGTCTGTGACCGTAGCTTACCTTGTCGGAGGCGTCCTCCCAAACCTCACCTATGATCTGTGCATCACATGACAGAGAATGAACCTTCTCTTCAAGAGTTGAAAGAAAAGCATCGGAAAGCTCATCAGCAACGTCAAGCCTCCAATGTGACACACCCACCTTCATCCACTTGTCCACTACATCGTCGCAGATAAATTTCATGTAACCCTCGTCGGAGCTGTTTACACGGGGCAGGATCTTAACGCCCCACCAGCACTCGTATTCATCGGGGTAGCTCTTGAAGCTGTACCAATCGTAAAAGGGCGATTCCTTCGACTCATATGCACCCACGGTGTCATACCGCGATTCTTTATCAAAGTACACGCTGTCGCTTCCCGTGTGGTTGAACACACCGTCAAGCATTATACCGATACCGTACTTCTTTGCCTCATCGCAAAGCAGACGAAGAGCCTCTTCCCCGCCGAACATGGAATCTACGGTGAGATAATCCGCCGTGTCGTACTTATGATTTGATGCCGCATCGAACACAGGTGACAGGTATATCGTCGATACACCGAGAGATGCGATATACGGCAGTTTCTCCGCAATACCAAAGAGGTCGCCGCCGAAGAAAACGTTATTTGACACGTCGGCTCCGGGATATTCGCCGTACTGAGGTATACCTCCGTCCCAATCGGGATCGAGGACGGCACCGCGCTTCACGTTACACTTGCCGCTTTTATTGAATCTGTCAACGAAAATATGGTAGATGATACCCGTTTTCATCGCCTCGGAAGAGGAAGCGTTACGGGCATAAATGAGAAGCTGTCTTTCCCCTGTATCATCTGAAGCTTCAAGAACGGTAGACGCTTCTCCACCCATTTTTTTTACACCTGACGGGGTTTTTACAGAGTAATAGTAATAGAAAAGCCCATAATTGGCACCCGCAAGGGCACATGACAGCTCATCGGTGTTGAATTCGATGAAATAGACGTCATCTTCACCGACTGCGGCTGCCTTTTCCATTTTCATTTTAACATACTTGATCTCGCCCTCATACCCGTCGGAGTGAATACACAACTCTGCCGCTTCACTCTTAAAAGAATACGGAACTCGGAGCTCCGCGCGAACGGCAGTACCGCTACGCAGGGCTCCGAAGAGGGATACATCAAGATTTTCGGGGAGTATATACTTATATTCCCTTACCTTATCTTGTTTATGTGCCATATCTTATCCGCATAATCCTTTATACTGCGGTCTGCGGCAAAGTAGCCGGCTCCCGCGATATTAACAAGTGACTTTTTGGTCCATTTCTCAGGCTCCGCATAATCAGCCATCATTCTGTCGAAGGAATTTACATATGAGTCAAAGTCTGCAAGACACATATAGGGGTCGGAAACGCCGTGTGAGTAGAGAAGGTAGCTTACGATGTTACGGAAGTCACCGCCCGCAAGAGTCTTTGTGGAAAGAAGGTCAATAGCACCGCGGAGTCTCTCGCTTTGCATATAATACTTGACGGACTCGTAGCCTCGTCTCCAAAGGTCCTCAACCTGGTTATCGGTAAGACCGAAGATGTAGATATTATCGTCACCCACAGCCTCGCGGATCTCAACGTTGGCACCGTCGAGAGTACCGAGGGTGAGAGCACCGTTGATCATAAACTTCATACAACCGGTTCCGCTTGCTTCCTTACCTGCAAGGGAAATCTGTTCGCTGATATCGGTAGCGGGCATGAGAAGCTCGGACTCGGTAACGTTGTATTCCTCAACGTAGATGACCTTCAGGATATCACGGGCAACGGGATCCTTTGCGATCTCCTCACCAAGGCTCCAGATAAGGCGGATGATGCTCTTAGCCATGTAGTAGCCGCTTGCAGCCTTACCGCCGAAGATAAACGTGGTGGGAGTAATGTTGGCATTGGGATTATTCTTAAGCTCAGCATAAAGGGAAAGTACCTTAAGCACGTTAAGAAGCTGACGCTTATACTCGTGCATTCTCTTGACCTGAGTATCAAATACGGAGTTTACGTCAAGAGCTACACCTGTCTTATTGAAAATGTGCTTGGAGAACGCAAGCTTATTTTCGGTCTTGATCTCACGGAGACGCTCATTAACTGCGGCGTCGTCCTTAAACTTCATGAACTCAACAAGTCTCTGCGGATCCTTCTTGTACTTCGGACCGATAGTTTCGTCAAGAAGTCCCGAAAGACCGGGGTTGGAGTAGCACAGCCAACGTCTGTGGGCAATACCGTTTGTTACATTAGTAAACTTGCCGGGGTATGCCTTATAGTAATCGTGGAAGATTGTCTTTTTAAGAATATCTGAGTGAAGTGCAGATACACCGTTTACTGTGTGAGACGCCGCAACGCTGAGGTTTGCCATGCGGATCTGATTATAGGCAAGGACTGCCATGCGGGAGATTCTGTCCCAGTCACCGGGATACATCTTCCAAAGATCGGCGCAAAGTCTGCGGTTGATCTCCTCAACGATCATATATATTCTCGGAAGCTTGAGGCGGAACAGGTCAATGTTCCATGTTTCGAGAGCCTCGGGAAGTACCGTATGGTTGGTGTAGGAAACAACTCTCGTAACGGTACGCCATGCATCGTTCCATGAGTATGAGTATATATCAATAAGGATTCTCATAAGCTCGGGAATACAGAGTGCGGGGTGGGTATCGTTAATATGGATAGAAACCTTATCGGCAAAGTTATCAAGGCTTCCGTAAGTTGCAAGGTGATCGGAAATAATATTCTGAAGGGATGCGGAAACAAGGAAATACTGCTGAGAGAGACGGAGAAGCTTACCTTCGTCGTGATCATCGGAGGGGTAAAGCACCTTGGAGATGATCTCAGCGTTTGATGTCTCCTGCATAGCTCTTACGTACTGTCCCTGAGAAACAAGGCTCATGTTGAAGGATGTGGTGTCAACAGCCTTCCAGAGGCGGAGAGTGTTGACAGCATCGGTGTCAGCACCTGAGATAAGGAGATCGTAAGGAAGCGCCTTTACCTCCTGATAGTTTTCATAAGTAATATCACATTTTTCACCGTTCCAATTCTCGCGTACATTACCGCCAAAGCGTACGGTGAACGCCTTGTCTGTTCTGGGATTGAGCCAAGCCTCTCCCTGCTCCATCCACATATCGGGGAGCTCTATCTGATTGCCTTCAATAAGCTTCTGCTTAAAGAAGCCGTATTCGTAACAAATTGAAAAACCCGTAGCTGCATAACCAAGTGTAGTCAGAGAATCCATGAAGCACGCCGCAAGCCTGCCAAGACCTCCGTTTCCGAGTCCAAGGTCGGGATCCGTGTTATATGCCGTGGTAATGTCATATCCAAAATCGGAAAGAGCATCACGGTACTCGTCCTCTACTCCGAGGTTATAAAGAGCGTTCTTGAGAGTACGTCCGACAAGGAACTCCATGCAAAGATAATATATTTTTTTCTCTCTTGATTTCTTTGTCTTTTCGCGGAATTCTCCTCTCTTTTGCTGGAGAATATCCTTTACGCTGTATACTACAGCCTTATACATCTGTTCGGGTGTCGCTTCTTCAGCGCCTACGCCGAAATATCTGATAAGTTTTCCCTCAAGGGACGCTTTTACTTGTTCTTTTGTCATTGTATTTGCTTTAGTGCTCATCTAAAAAATCTCCATTCAGCCGCAACCGGCGGCGCAATTGTAAGTGACAGAAAAATAAATTACTCTCCATTACTTCCGTGAAGCGGAAGTAATGGAGACCATAATATCTGCTTCTGTCGGCGTGAATGTAATACTGCCCCTTCACGCGCAGGGGAACTTATTTGTCAAGCATACTTTCGTAAAGCTTAACGTATTTTTCAGCGGAAGCTGTCCATGAGAAATCCACCTTCATCACGCGGCGGCGGAGAGCTGTCCACTTCTGCTTTCTGTTATAAAGCTCGATAGCGTATTTGATGACCGCCATCATGTCATGTGCATTGTAATTTGTAAAGGAGAAGCCGTTACCTTCACCTGTAAACTCGTTATACGGCTTGATGGTGTCGTACAGACCGCCGGTTTCACGAACGATCGGCACAGTACCGTAACGGGATGCGATCATCTGAGACAGACCGCAGGGCTCGCTCTTAGACGGCATGAGGAACAAGTCACCACCCGCATAGAACTTCTTGGAAAGTGCCTTATTGTATTCAAGCTTCACCGCTACTCTGCCCGGATAATCCGCCGCAGCCTTACGGAAGAAGTCTTCGTACTCAGCCTCGCCCGTTCCGAGAATTGCAAAGGTGATGTTTGTCTGCTCTAAGAGATCGTACATCACGCGGCGAACAAGGTCAAAGCCCTTATGTCCCGCAAGGCGTGAAACCATAACGCAAAGGGGAGCTTTGGGGTCGCCGTCAAGTCCGCATATCTCGCGAAGCTCTGCTTTATCGTCATTCTTGCCCGTACTCTTCTGAGCTGTATAATTGGTTCTGATATCGGGATCGGTTTCGGGATTGTAGTAATCAACGTCAATACCGTTGGTAATGCCTGTGAGCTTATCCGCAGATGCTCTGAGAACATGATGAAGTCCGTGAGAGTAATACTCTGTGAGGATCTCGTTTGAATATCTTTCGGAAACGGTGCTGACCATATCAGCTACGGTGATGGCACCCTTGAGAAGGTTAAGCGCGCCGTTATATTCTACCACGGGAATATCCTCACCGTCAAGGTCGAATACGTCCTTAAGAATGGACATATCATAAACACCCTGATATTCGATATTATGGATGGTGAAGAGTACCTTAATGTCGCGATAAGCGTCGATGTGACAAAGCTTTCTCTTCAGATAAAGCACAGCGGGAGCGCTCTGCCAGTCATTTGCATGGACGATATCCGGAATAAAGCCTGAGTGCATCATAAGGTACATTACAGCCTTACCGAAGAAAACAAATCTTTCACCGTCATCAAAGCTTCCGTAAAGTGAGGGACGGTTAAAGTAATATTCGTTATCAACGAAGTATATTGTAACGCCGTCTCTTACAGTCTTCCAGATTCCGACGTACAGACGTCTCCAAGAGAGATTGACCTCTCCCTCGGACACAAGCTCAAAGCTGTCGTCAATAGAATCCTTAATCTTTGGAAACATGGGAATAACGACTCTGACGTCCGCCGTCTCTTCGGTTGCACGTCTCACAGCTGCGGGAAGAGATCCGAGAACGTCTGCAAGTCCGCCGGTAGATATAAACGGAAGCGCCTCTGAGCCTACGTATAAAATTTTCATATTCCTGAGTCCTTTCGTTTGTTTTAATTATTGCCCGACTTTACTGAGTTCAATTCGGAAACCGCTTGGGGCAAAAGCGGTTTCCGATGAAATATACCATAAGATGAAATATACTATAATCAGAGAGTCTGACCCTTTGAAATAAAGTAGGGCTGCTCTTCTGTACCGGAAAGGAGTCTTCCGTCACGTACGAAAGCATTCTTATCACTGATTACACAGTTGATATAGGTTCCCTCTCCGATATATGTATCCTGCATGATAATGGAATTTTTGATTGTAGCGTTACGGCTTACTTTAACGCCACGGAAGAGAATGGAATTTTCAACGTTTCCTTCAATACGGCATCCGTCAGCGATCATGGAATTCTTAACAACGGAATCAGGACTGAAGTAGGTTGGAACAGAATTTCTGACCTTAGTATAGATAGGACGGTTCTTTGTATTGAAAAGTGATTTTCTTGCAAAATTGTCTGAAATAAGGTCCATACTGTATTTGAAGTAATCCGCGAAGGAACGGATGCACGCAAAGTATCCGTCGAACTTATATACACAGTATTTCTGTGTTTCGAGGTTCTTGAGGATGATGTCCTTGGTCATGCTTGTATATCCGTGAGCGATGGCATCCATTACGATCTGCTGGAGGTACTGTGTGTTAATAACGCTGATGTTAAGCGCAACGTCTGCCTTGCCCGAGAATTTCTTGGGGAATGCAAGAACGTCGGTGATACGGGCGTTTTCATCAGAATAGAAGATGGTGGAAGCTTCCGCTGCCTTTTCATCAAGGTCAAGGTTCTTAACTGCCATTGTAAGAACCGCACCACTTTCCTTGTGGAACTTGATGAGATCCTGGAGATCAACATTACAAACAACGTCACAGTCGGACAAAACAACGTAATCCGAGGTAATCTTATCGAGAATATAGTTTACGCTCTTAAGAGCCTCAAGACGTGTAGTATAGAGGGAGTTCTGATTATTTGCATAAGCTGTGATATAAGGAGGGAGTATCTTTACACCGCCCGAACGACGAGCGAGGTCCCAATCCTTACCGCTTCCGATGTGATCCATCAGAGACTGATAGTTGTAATGAGCAATTACGTTAATATCAAAAATATTTGAGTTCACCATGTTTGAAAGGGCGAAGTCAATGAATCTGTATCTGCATCCGAAGGGTACGGAAGCAAGCGTACGCTTTCTTGTAAGCTCGGGCAGATTAGCATCGTGTATATTAGAAAAAATAATTCCTGTAGCTGACATTTTATTCTCCATTCTGCCGTTTTTCTTCGGCAATATGTAATGATTATTTACGGTAACTGTTACTTTAACGGTTTATTTATCCGATTACTTTTTACCTTCGAGCCAAGCCTTATTCACCATTTCACCACCGGGAACATTGCATCCTGCGGGAAGCGAGAGTCCTGCGCCGACAATAGTTACGTCAGCACCTGCACTTCTTGTTCTGCCGATTACGCAATTCTCGCCTATCTCACAGTTTTCATCAATGATACTGTAGTTTACGGTTGCATCCTTGCAAACTCTTACACCGCTCATAATCACGGAGTCCTTGATATACGCACCTTTCTCAACGATAACACCGCTTGAAAGAATTGAATTCTCTACGATACCTTCAATAACGCATCCTTCAGTGATAAGTGAGTTTGAAACCTTTGCCATTTCCCCGACATACTGAGGAGGAAGCGCGGAATTTCTCGAATAAATTCTCCACTTTTTATCGCTGAGGTCAAACTCGGGTTTGTCACCGATAAGGTCCATGTTGGCATCCCAAAGAGATGCGATGGTTCCAACGTCTCTCCAGTAGCCCTCGAAGGGATAGGCGTACATAGCGCATCCATCCCCAAGCATCTTGGGGATGATATTCTTACCGAAGTCATTGGAGGATGTGGGATCCGCTTCATCTTCAATAAGATATTTTTCAAGAAGTGCTTTATTGAAAATATATATACCCATTGACGCGTTTGTTGACTTAGGATGCTTCGGCTTCTCTTCAAACTCAACGATCTTCATGTTCTCGTCTGTGTTCATGATACCGAATCTTGATGCTTCCTCAAGAGTTACGTTGAGAACTGCAATAGTACAGTCAGCACCGTTCTTGATATGATTCTGAAGCATTGCATTATAGTCCATCTTATAGATATGGTCGCCGCCGAGAACGAGAACGTAATCGGGATCATATCTGTTGATGAACGCAAGGTTCTGATAGATAGCGTTGGCAGTACCCTTATACCAGTCTGCACCGTCCTTTCCCTGATAGGGAGGAAGCACGATCACACCGCTTTGCATTCTGTCAAGGTCCCAAGGCTGACCGTTACCGATATATTCGTTAAGTACGAGAGGTTGATACTGAGTAAGCACACCTACAGTGTAAATTCGAGAATTAACGCAGTTGGAAAGGGGGAAGTCTATAATTCGATACTTTCCTCCGAAAGGAACTGCGGGCTTTGCAGTTTTCTCAGTCAGCGTATAGAGTCTGCTTCCCTGACCGCCGGCAAGAAGCATGGCGACGCACTGTTGTTTCTTGTACATGATATTTACCGCTCTTTCTTATAAAATTATATATTTGAAGGGGATTAGCTAACTAATTCAATTGGAGACTGCGTCTCACTGTTTTTCGGTTTTCTTAGAACGTTTCTTTTCACCGGAGACGCTTTTTGTGCCTGCCTTTTTGGTGGATCTGTTTTTTACGGCAGTGTTCTTTACGGCACTTTCCGTCTTTCTTGGTCTTCCGCGCTTTTTTGGAGTCGGCTCTGTTCTGTCTGTCTTACGGAGGATCACTCCCGACAGTGCAGGTAAGGTGAATTTGAGCACTTCCCTTCCGTCTTCCGCACGGATCTCACTCTTCAGCTTTTGAACACCGAGCAGGTTTCTTCCTCCGAACTCAGCAGCATCGGAATCAAGGACAACCTCATATTCTCCCGGACCGTCAAGTTCGATTATGAAGTTCTCTCTTGTCACGGGGGCATAGTTCACGACTGAAATAACATATCCGCCCGAGGCATTGTAACGTCTGTAGGCTACCATGTTCATATCCGCCGAATCTGCATAGATCCAGTTAAATCCTGCCCAGCTGTCATCCGCCTCCCAAAGCTCAGAAGAGTCAAGATACACTCTGTTAAGCTTTTTCACGAACCTCTGCATCTCAGCGTGTCTCGGATAATCAAGCATAAACCATTCAAGCTGATTTGCAAAGTCCCACTCCCTGAACTGAGCGAACTCGCAACCCATAAAGGTCAGCTTTTTACCCGGAAGAGTCATCATATTGACAAGGAAGGCTCTCATGCCCGCAAACTTATCGTCGTAGGCACCGAACATCTTATCCACAAGTGACTTTTTTCCGTGTACAACCTCATCGTGAGACACAGGAAGAATATAGTTTTCGGAGAAAGCATACATCAAGGGGAATGTCAGCTTGGCATGGTTATACTGTCTGAATATGGGATCGGTCTCAACATAATCGAACATATCGTTTGACCAGCCCATGTTCCATTTGAAATTAAAACCAAGTCCGCCCTGATACGCGGGTTTTGTGATCATAGGCCACGAGGTGGACTCTTCAGCGATCATAAGCATATCGGGGAATTCGCCAAAAATCGCCGAGTTCAGCTTTCTGAAGAAAGCTATCGCCTCAAGGTTGTGATTTGTACCTTCCGAATTCGGTATCCACTCTCCCGGATCTCTGTCGTAGTCGAGATACAGCATTGATGCCACCGCATCGACTCTGAGTCCGTCAACGTGATACTTTCTCATCCAAAAAAGAGCATTTGAGATAAGGAAAGACTGTATCTCGTTCCGCCCGACATCGAAGCATCTGGTACCCCAACCCTTGTGCTCCATTCTGTCGTGTCCCTGATACTCATAAAGGGGCTGACCGTCAAACTCGAAAAGTCCTGCTCTGTCCTTAGGGAAATGTGCAGGCACCCAGTCAAGAATAACACCCAGACCGTTTTCGTGGAACTTGTTTACAAAATACTGAAAATCAGAAGGCTCACCGAATCTGGCGCTGGGAGCGTAGTAGCCTGTCACCTGATATCCCCATGAACCGTCAAACGGATGCTCCATTATGGGAAGCAGCTCAATATGGGTATATCCCATTTCCTTAAGATAGGGAACAAGCCGGTCGGCGGCATCGCGGTAGGAGATGTAATTCTCTCCCTCCTCGGTAGTCTCTCCGTTTACCGTTTTCCACGACGCAAGATGCACCTCATATATATTCATGGGCAGAGGATAGAAGTGCCCCTTTGCCGCATCGTTTTCGGGGCGGCGCCGTCTGTTTGCCATCCACTCGCCGTCACCCCACTTGAAGTCGTCAAGACTTCCGCATACAATGGACGCTGTATTCTTCAAAGTTTCAGCGCGGGTACCGTAGGGATCTGCTTTAAGATGAGTGATACCGTCACGTCCGGTCACGGCATACTTATACCTCATTCCGACAAAGCTCGTATCACTCTCCAGGACGACCTCCCACACACCGGCATCGGTAGCGCGTGTCATCATCTTCGGAGAATTCCACCCTGTTTTATCGGATGCAAGAGCAACGTCTATGGCGTTCGGTGCCCATACTCTGAAGAGGCAGTAATACTTTTCCGCTTCCTTGTCGTAGGTTTCGTGAGCACCGAGATATTCGTAAGATGCAAAATTCGTTCCTTGATGAAACAAATATGCCTGGAAAGCTTCCGATTCGTGATTTCTTTTCACTTTTGTATCCTTTCCCTTTCAAAAAATCATAAGCATTATTCGATCGGTTATTTCAAGTGTTGTTTACCGAATATTATACTGCTTCAAAGCCGAAAAAATTGACGTATTTTCGCCGAATGTTCATTTTTTGGTACTTGCAAACCAAAACCCGCAAAAAAGCAAAGTACGGGCACATAAATCCGCCTGTACCCGTACTTATTTACAGTAACTTGAGGAACTTTCCTCTAAAACCAAATAATCAACGCATCCTACAAAATCGGGGGGGGTGCGAGTACGGTGCGGCAGATCAATGCCGTGCAAGTCCGTTTACTCCTGTTTCGTTTTCCAAAGTAGGCAATGAAGCATATGACAAGTAAGCCAACGGGGTCAATGCCATCGTCAAAAGCCGAACCGGAAGTACTCGGTACTACTCATAAGATCTGATACTTCCTATAACACGTCCGAGTATAGAAAGACTTTCGACAATAATTGGGTCCATCGCGGGATTTTCAGGCTGAAGCCGGAAGTGTCCGTTTTCTTTGTAAAACGTTTTAACCGTGGCTTCATCGTCAATAAGAGCAACAACGATCTCTCCGTTTTGGGCAACCTGACATTTTTCAACAATAACTATATCTCCGTCAAGAATACCCGCATCAATCATACTGGTACCTGCAACTCTGAGAGCGAAGAGCTGCTTTCCCTCAACACTTTTTGTATCAAACGGATATGCAATATATCCGTCATGATTCTCGACTGCAAGAATGGGCATACCCGCAGTAACCTTACCAACGATGGGAACGATGGGTCTATGAGAGGATCCCTCACCGACTGCCAAGGAATCCACGCGAAGAGTCCTGCTCTTGCCGTCTTCCTTCTGGATATATCCCTTTTTCTCTAACTTTTCAAGATAGGTATGTACCGTGGACGTGCTCTTAATATCGAGGTCACGTCTGATATCCCTGATAGACGGAGAATACCCCTTTTCATCTATCACTTTTTTTATGTAATTGAAAATCAGTTGTTCTTTTTCGCTGAGTATCGCCATTTTTTCACTCCGACTCGGCAATTTTTAGAAATTACAACAATAACCGAGGTATAATTCCATGACAATATTATATCACAATAAATGAAAAATGTAAACGTACGTTCGCATTGTTTACAAAATGTTCATTTTTAATTCCAAATACTAATGTATACATCTCCGCCAATGCACATTATCGTTTAGTTGTTTTGCCAAAATCCTCTGTCATTTACGGGTCTTGTTTCTGCTAAATATAAGAAAATCAGAAATTTCCGTGATTTTTTTAATTTAACCATTGAAATTAAGTGTAAAATAAGGTATACTAATACTTGAAAAACAATATATTCCGGAGGAATAATAAAATGACCAATAACAAGCACGTGCTTTCATGGATTGAAGAAATGAAGGCTCTTACTCAGCCCGACAAGGTTGTTTGGATCGACGGTACTGAAGAGCAGGCAGAGGCTCTCCGCGCAGAGGCATGCTCCACAGGCGAAATGATCAAGCTCAACCAGGAAAAGCTTCCCGGCTGCTACCTCCACAGAACAGCAATCAACGACGTTGCCCGTGTTGAAGGCAGAACCTTCATCTGCACATCCAAGAAAGAGGATGCAGGTAACATCAACAACTGGATGGCTCCCGCAGAGTGCTACGAGAAGCTCTCCAAGCTCTACAAGGGTTCAATGAAGGGCAGAACCATGTACGTTATTCCCTACTCCATGGGTATCGTAGGTTCCGACTTCGC
>JAFXKJ010000003.1 GCA_017531765.1 Clostridia bacterium | reverse complement strand
TTCCGTTAACAACAGCCTTAACGCGGCGGATGTTGGGTTTCCACATTCTGTTGGTCTTGCGGTTGGAGTGGGAAACGTTCTGACCGAATGTTACGCCCTTTCCGCATACAGAGCACTTTGCCATCTGAATACACCTCCGTTATTGTGATATACAAACTCAGCATTTTCTATTATAGCATAAGTCATTTGAAAATGCAATAGATTTTGATAATTTTTTTCGTCTATTTGCAAATATTGTGCAAATTTTTTCTATGGCACCATGTCTTGTGGTGGTTTATTTGTCACTTTGGCTACAGCATCAGGAATTTTTGGAAAAACAATTCTGATTTCAGTACCCTCTCCAAGTCTACTTTCTATCTCAAGCTCGGCTTCATGGAACAGTGCACCGTGTTTTACGATAGAAAGTCCGAGGCCCGTGCCGCCTATCTCTTTCGAGTGACTCTTATTCACTCTGTAGAAACGCTGAAATACTCTGGGTAAATCGTCAGGCGGAATTCCAATTCCCGTGTCTCTGACGGATACCACGGGACGTAGATCTCTCAAATAGATGTTTATAAAAACTTCACCGTCAGGTCTGTTATACTTTATAGCGTTATCACACAGATTATATATCATTTCGTCAAGTACCTGGTCAGCACCGAACACAGAAATATGTTCTCCCTTTAGTGTGATTTTTACTTTTTTTGATTCAGAAATACTTTTGAGATGAGATATTACCGCCTCACAAGCTTCGTAAAGGTCTGTCTCTTCCTTTACTATGCTTTGTGCTTCATCAAGCTGTGAGAGCTTTATGATGTCTCCTACAAGAACAATAAGCCTTTGAGCTTCGGTATAAATGTTCCCTGCAAATCTCGGAATATTCTCTTCTGTCACGATACCGTCACGTATGATCTCTGCAAATCCCGAAATAGATGTCAAAGGTGTTTTAAGTTCGTGGGAAACGTTGGCTGTAAACTCACTTCGCATCTTATCCTGTCTTGCATATTCCTCACTCAGTTTTTCAATACGTTCTTCAAGCTCGCGGCTTTGCTCGGCAAAATGACTCAGAAGTCCCTCAAGCTCAGGATACACTTCCCTACTTATTTCACCTTCTATAACGACCGAATCTATGCTTTTCGTTATATCGGCACTCACTTTCCGGGCTGAACGCTTTGAAAATATGACGGCAAGGATCCCGAGACACAGAAACAGTAATGTTTCGATAATTATACTGAGTACAGAATTTTCTTTGACAAACATGACTGTCAGTGTAATTTCAGAAATATAAGCAATGAAGATAATACTGATGCTCAGCATCAGAGAGGCACTGAGAATACGTTTATTCATTATCCCCTCCGATTTTATATCCGATACCGCGAACGGTTATTATGAGGTCTCCGGCAACTCCAAGCTTTTGTCTCAGTGTTCTGACGTGAACGTCAACAGTTCGACTTCCGCCCTCAAAGGAATACCCCCATACTCGGTCAAGAAGCTGATTACGTGTCAGAACGACATCTCGGCTTTCAAGTAATGCGCAGAGCATCTCAAACTCTTTGAGAGTCAGTGAGATCTTCTCTCCGTTGACTTTTACTTTATGCTTTGACGGGCATACATAAAGAGGACCTATCTCATATTCTCCGTGAGATTCCTCAGTGGTAACGGTACGTCTCAAAAGTGCCTTAACCCTGGAAACCAGTTCCATCATTCCGAATGGTTTCGGAAGATAATCGTCTGCTCCCGAATCAAGACCGATAACCTTATCGTATTCACTTCCCTTTGCGGTAAGCATCATGACGGGAACATTCTTTGTGTTATCCGAAGATCTGATGCGTTTGAGAATAGTTATACCGTCTTCCTCGGGTAACATAATATCAAGAAGTATCAGAGATGCTGTTTCTTCTGCCATGGCATTCCAGAACTCGGACGGAAGAGCGAAGCCTTTGGCAGCCAAACCTGAACTGCAGAGGGTATACACTACAAGCTCTCTGATATTGTCATCGTCTTCAAGTAAGTAGATCATCAGTTTCCTCCTATTTTACATAGCTAAGCTTGTATTATTCCGATATTCTGAGCACTGCACCCGAAACCTTGCCGTCGGAGGTGATTGTAAACGTATTCACGCCGTCGCAAAGCATGGATGTAACGTCAACCCTCAAAGGATCGGCAACGATCCTCTCAAGAGACTTTCCGTTTACAACAAGGTCCGCAAAATGACCGTTAAGGGAATCGAGTTCAACCGTTCCTCGTTTTCCTTCCCCGAATCTGATGTTTACTGTATTCTCACCGTTTTTTAAGGCGTGTACTTCGGAAAGCTTGTCAGCACTCTTGACTTCAAGTCCCGTTTCTGCTGTGTTATGTACAAGAACAATGTCCTCGCCGGGAAGCACACGCAGGTCAAGCTTTTCATCTATGACTTGAAGAGATGTTTTATCTCCCGTAACAGAGTCAAAACGGTATACAGCCCCTTCGGGTAGGTCAGACAGCAAAATGTGTGTGGTAACGTTGGAGGTGTTTACGAAATAACGGAACAGAATGCCGCTTTTATACGTTGAGTAGGAAAGGAAGCTTTTTGCATTCTCCCTCATTTCCTCAGTTACTTCAAGATGCTTCTTTGCAAAGTCGGCAAATGTTCCGCCGCGGAACATCATTCCACCGTGTACGGCAAATTCACCGATATGCTTGATGTGAGGAACGTCAAGTCTTACTCTGGGATCGATCAGCACAGCATTGTATACGAATTTATCAACAAGGAACTCACCTTCTCTACTGTGACCGCGTTCCATTGCCTGAGACACGGGAAGGAAATTGAATTGGTAACCGAGTCCCGAAAGCTTTTTTGCTCCCGCAAACGGAATAAATCCGTCATCGTAAAGCACAGCGCAGGACACATCAGGCTTACACGATGTTCCGAGGGTAGAAAACCTTCTGAGACGGTACATAAGACGCTTCATATCCTCAGGACGAAGGCAAACCGAATCCGTGTGTTCACAGACACCGAATTTTTCGTCAAGCATAACAAGACTCGCGCCCGCAGATGCAACCTCAGCTGATTCTTTAACGAGTCCCGCAGCATCGACAGACACCGCACGGTATATACACCCCGTAAATCCTTCGCTTCTTGCTGTGTCGGACATTGCGCGTACGGCGAGCAGTTTATCCTTGCCGTCTCTCTCGTGAACCTTGAACAACTCATCGTTATAAATGGGGAGAGTGAATCTGCGTGAAGCGGTGGCGGCAAACTCATAAGGAACAGTACCCGCAAATGCAAGAGACTTTTTTCCGCACCATTTGCTGACAGGATCAAGATATACTTTATCAAGTCTTGCGGCAAGTGTCTTTGAGTAAATACGTTCGCCCTCTTTACGGCTTCGTCTGTCGGTGTCGGCAAAAACCGACACAAGCTCAATGGGTTTTCCGCCGAGGGCGAAAAATTCTTCTGTCATATCATAAGACCAAAGCTTATTTATTAAAGTACAGTCCGCAAGGCGGTTTGAGACTACACCGGCAAGAGTACCTTTATACTTTTCACCGAAGCTTTCATAAAAGCTTTCGTATGCACCGACAATGAGCATATCCCCGAATTCGGGAGAGAGAACGTCAGCACCGTTTTCCGCGGGAGTAAGTACAAGATGATACTTTTCATAATTAACGTCTTCATCGGGGGCTTCTCTGAGGGCATCGGTAAACACTCCGTCATTTTCTTTAAGCCACAGAGATTCACATATCTCTTCCAAGGGTGAAAGCACAGTTTCAGAAGATTTTGAAAGTCTGACGGTGTGAGCGCAAAGCATAGGATTATACTCACGGAAAGCACCGTCACTGCACGAAAAAGCCGATGCAATAAGTGTTTCGTCAACAAACACGAGCATATAACGTTTCGCTGCAGCTGAGAAAACCGATTCCACAACGGTAGTGTCAATTAAGTCCAAACGGCTGAAAAGGTAAACAGAATCGAGTCCGCATTTATGAAGGCGGCTGATCTCAGATACCGCGTTTTCCGCTGTAAGACGGCTTATATCAAGGGGCAGTATAGGAGAATGACCTGCACCGGCTTTTTTCCATACACTGCATAAAATATCGAACATAACGACCTCTCTGAAATGGGATTTATTTTCACTTCGTTCATTATACAACATTTTTTATTTTCTTTCAAGACAGATAGAAAAAGTATTGGTGTTCGTTTATAAAATCAACAGGTTATTTAATTCGAGAGTCACTGTTGACAGCAGATGCGTTTTGCGATATTCTATAGTCAGAAGAAGTAACTGCAGTGGGCGTTTCGGACGTTTCGTCGGTTTTTTTAACATCGGCGACCTGCAGAGCTTCTTTTTTTTATGGTATGGCAACTCAATCAAGAGCTTTCTATTGATTTTTGCAAATATATATGATATACTACGGATGAACCCGAATTTGGTTCCCCCTAAAGGGACTTGTATCCCACAGGCTTGGAACCAGTTAAGGGTTCTTTTTTTGTTTTTATCAAGATAAAGTACGGTTTCGTCGTTAATAAGATTGCCTACATCTCTTCGTGTATTATATGTACGTACTTTGCTTATGTTATTACCGGCTCTATCTTTCGAAATAGTCACTCCAACCATCATGGGAGATTTGCCGACAAAGATGTCACCAAACACGCTGACTGTATTTTCTGCACTGTATTCGCTGATAGCAATAGGATTTGCTATAATTTCGGGAATGGCTTTGAGTAAATCAACAGTAAGGTAATCACCGTGGTCAGACATATTTCTTTTTAGTTTGTCCACGTCGAAACGTAAGACTCCAGTAGGCATTCCAACAGCATGGAGGGGATGTTCACTACCTATTTCTCCTACCTTCACAAAAGAGCCATGCTTCAAATCTTCCCATTTTGCCATTTGGGACTTGAAATATTTGTCTTCAACAAAATAATTGTTTGATGCCGTAGGTGACTTTCGCCCATTACCGCTGTACACCACATCGCCCTTTGACTCAATCTTCTCCCCCACCTCATTCACCGCAGAAACTACCTCACGGGTGCGCTGAAAAGCCTTTGCCCAGGCATCGCGTGCAGCCTCAAACTCACTACCACATATAACTATTGACACGGCGGGCAAAAAAGGTTATAATCAAATAAAATACTCGTTAAGCTAAGAGAGGATATAAAAATGACTGTTAACGAAAAACTCTTCGACTACATAAAAAATTCCCCTACCCCCTATCATGCCGTTTCACACACCGCAGAAATTCTCAAAAATGCAGGTTACACCGAAATTTCTGAAAGCGACCGTTGGTCTCTTCGTGAGGGCGGTAAATATTTTGTGATCCGCGGCGGCTCGTCCCTCATTTCCTTCAGAATACCGTCAGCAAATTTCAAGGGATTCATGCTTACAGCCGCGCACAGTGATTCTCCCACTTTCCGCATCAAAGAAAACGCAGAGCTAAAAGGCACATACATCCGTCTTTCCACCGAGCGATACGGCGGTATGCTCTGCTCAACCTGGATGGACAGACCTCTAAGCGTTGCGGGGCGCCTTGTTTGCCGCGACGGCGACTCGGTTAATGTAAAGCTCGTTGACATGAAAAAGCCTTGCGCGGTGATACCCAATGTTGCAATACACATGAACAGAAGTGCAAATGACGGTATGAAGTATAATCCTGCTGTCGATATGATCCCCCTTTACGCGGCAGGTATAAACGAGGTTTCGTTTTCTGATGACGTTGCCCGTGTCGCGGAAATTGAAAAAGACAGCATCCTCTCTTCCGACCTCATGCTTTACTGCCCCGAAGACGGAATTGAGTTCAACGGACTTATCTCAGCGCCCCGTCTTGACGATCTTCAGTGCGCCTTCGCTTCCCTTGAAGCATTTGTAAGCGCAGACTGCTCCACCGAAAGTGTTCCCGTTTATTGTCTATTTGACAACGAAGAAGTTGGTAGCTTAACACGTCAGGGCGCTGATTCAACTTTCCTCAAAGACGTTCTTTCGAGAATATCAAATGCTTACGGTGAAAGCGAAGATTATTCAAGACGCGTGGCAAACAGTTTTCTCGTTTCCTGCGACAATGCTCATGCTGTTCACCCAAACCATCCCGAATACAGTGATCAAAATCACACAGTAAAGCTCGGCGGCGGTATCGTGATCAAGTATAACGCAAATCAGAAATACACTTCCGACGCGGTTTCAACGGGAATTTTCAAGATGATATGCGACAGGGCGGGAGCAAAATACCAGACATACGCTAACCGCGCAGATATGCCCGGAGGCTCAACTCTCGGTAACATTTCTAACGCTCACGTGTCTCTCATCAGTATTGATATCGGTCTCCCTCAGCTTGCAATGCACTCTGCATATGAAACAGCAGGCGCTGATGACACCGAAAATATGATCCGCGCGCTGAAGACATTCTTCGCCACGTCCCTGACTCAGAACAGTTCCGCAAAGTTTGAAATTAATACATAAATATACCATATATCAGAATAAATAAACTTTTCTACTAATTGCACAAAAATATTTTTACGCTTATTTTTATTTTTTTACTGTTTTTTATTCTTATATTTTAATCACCTATTGAATTTTAGTGTAATTTGGTATATAATAATACTGTGTTTTTCGTATCGGATTTTTTCGGTCGGCGCACAATTTTTCAAGTCAACTATAGACTCATATATAGAAAGGATTCCAAAAATTATGGATCAGAACACAAGAAGAGTCGGTACTGTATCACGCGGTATTCGCTGCCCTATCATCAGAGAGGGTGATGACCTCGCGGCAATCGTTGCCGACAGCGTACTTGAAGCCGCTGAAATTGAAGGCTTTGAGCTTCGCGACCGTGACGTTATCTCCATCACAGAATCTATCGTTGCCCGTGCGCAGGGTAACTATGCTACGGTTAATGACATTGCCGCTGACGTAAAAGCAAAGCTTGGCGGTGAAACTGTGGGAGTTATCTTCCCCATCCTTTCCCGTAACCGTTTTGCAATCTGTCTTAAGGGTATCGCTATGGGTGCAAAGAAGGTCGTTCTCATGCTCAGCTATCCTTCCGATGAGGTTGGTAACGAGCTTGTAAGTCTTGACAAGCTTGATGCTGCAGGCGTTAACCCCTACTCGGACGTACTCTCCCTGGAAAAGTACCGCGAGCTTTTCGGAGTTAATCTCCATGAGTTCACCGGCGTTGATTATGTTGACTACTATGCTTCCATTATCCGTGAATCAGGCGCTGACGTAGAGATCGTTTTTGCTAACCAGGCAAAGGCTATCCTCAACTATACAGACTGTGTTCTTACCTGTGACATTCACACAAGAGCACGTACAAAGAGAATTCTGAAGGCAGCCGGCGCTAAGATCGTCCTCGGTCTTGACGATATTCTCAACGCTCCCGTAAACGGCAGTGGTTGTAACGAGAAGTACGGTCTTCTTGGTTCAAACAAGTCTACCGAAGACAAGATCAAGCTCTTCCCCAGAGAGTGCAAGTCCCTCGTTCTTGATATTCAGGACAAGATCGCGAAGGCTACAGGCAAGCACGTTGAGGTTATGGTTTACGGCGACGGTGCGTTCAAGGATCCCCAGGGTAAGATCTGGGAGCTTGCTGACCCGGTCGTTTCTCCCGCATTCACAGACGGTCTTATCGGTACACCGAACGAGCTCAAGCTCAAGTACCTTGCCGATAACGACTTCAAGGATCTTTCAGGTGATGCTCTCCGCGAGGCTATCTCCGCAAGCATCAAGGCTAAGGGTGACAACCTTGTAGGTAACATGGCTTCTCAGGGTACCACCCCCAGACAGCTTACAGACCTTATCGGTTCCCTTTGCGACCTCACAAGCGGCTCCGGAGACAAGGGTACTCCCGTTGTCCTCGTTCAGGGCTATTTCGACAACTACACTAACTGATTGGTTTAATAGATTAAGAGTTTTTTGATTCTCGCCGGTGCGAGATATCATGGAGGTATAAATATATGCAGGGTAACGTACGTCCCGAATCAATGGAAAGAATCACAAATTTTGAGCTTGCAAACGCATTCATCGACGAGCAGATAAAGCTTGTTCGTGAGCAGGTTGGCGACAAGAAGGTTCTCCTCGCCCTATCCGGCGGTGTTGACTCGTCTGTTGTTGCGGCTCTTCTCATCAAGGCAATCGGCAAGCAGCTCGTTTGTGTTCACGTAAATCACGGTCTCATGAGAAAGAACGAATCCGAAGACGTTGTAAGAGTCTTCAAGGGTGAGCTTGACGCTAACCTTATCTACGTAGACGCTACAGACAGATTCCTCGACCTTCTCGCAGGTGTTGCTGAGCCTGAGAAGAAGAGAAAGATCATCGGTGCTGAGTTCATCAACGTATTCGCTGATGAGGCTCGCAAGCTTGAAGGCATCAGCTTCCTCGCACAGGGTACAATCTACCCCGATATCCTTGAGAGCATCAAGGCTGCTGAGGGTAAGAAGGCTGTTAAGTCTCACCACAACGTTGGCGGTCTTCCCGCGGATCTTCAGTTTGAGCTCGTTGAGCCCGTTAAGCTTCTCTTTAAAGATGAGGTAAGAGTTGTTGGTGAAGCTCTCGGACTTCCCCATGCAATGGTTTACCGTCAGCCCTTCCCCGGCCCCGGACTTGGCGTAAGATGTCTCGGTGCTATTACACGCGACAGACTCCATGCGCTTCGAGAGGCTGATGCTATCCTCCGCGAGGAGTTTGACAAGAACGGTCTCGCTGAGAAGGTATGGCAGTACTTCATCGCTGTTCCCGACATCAAGAGTGTCGGTGTGCGCGACGAGAGCCGCTACGAGGGTTGGCCCGCGATCATCCGCGCTGTCAACACAAAGGATGCCATGACTGCAACGATCGAGGAGATCCCCTACCCTGTTCTCCACCACATAACATACAGAATCACTCATGAGGTTGAAGGTATCAACCGAGTACTGCTGGATTTGACGCCGAAGCCGATCGGTACCATCGAGTGGGAATAATACTAAATGACCTTCAACTGCCCTGAAACCCGAAAGGGCTTCAGGGCAGTTTTGTTTAGCAACAAAAAAGGAAAAATAATGTTATGCAACTAACAGACGAGATGATTAACAAAGTTCTTCGCACTTCACACTTTGCGACACGAAGTTCATGGGAAATGGCGATTATTTTAGGCATAGTCGTTATCGTTCTTGCGGTTTTGTTCTTTAGAGTTAAAGATAAAAAAATAGAAATTCTTTGCGCATTGTTAGCGGTCGTATTTGTTGTCATAGGAGTTAATAGCGTTGCAGAAGATTTTGCTTATAAAAAAGCCATTCAAAACGAAGATTGGCTGGTGGTGACAGACACAGTCGACCGCATTATGGAATCAAAAACAAATGGCAAAACCACAGGTTATTTTATGGTGTTGGAAGAATACGGTCGTGTATCGTTTGACAGTTATTCTGAAGCAGCAAAACATTATCCTGGTAAGCAAGTGTATGTTGTTGTCATTCCAAACGGCGATGAATATATGCACACTGGTATTGCATATTCAAAAGCTGAATATGAATATATCGGTAATCATAAATAATATGCAGAGGAGAATTTTTTTATGGCAAGAGGCGTTGTAATCACCTATCCCAAGTGCCCCTTAGCATCAACGGTATCTGTATTTGGCTCCGTATTTGCTATATCTGGGTTATATATGCTGTTTTCTGAATTAGTACCTGGCATTGTAATGATTCTAATCGGTGTTGCGTTTTTGCTATGGGCACCGTTACTTGCAAAGAGAAAACGTTTCAAATTGTGGATAAAGGACCTAAAATCAAAAGGCGTGTTGGACGCACTATCAACATCCAGAGAGCTCTGCCTGCAAATGTATCGGGCTAATCCTATCAAAAAAACAATCAAGATTATTGCTAAATATAACCCCGCTGTTGCAGAAGAACTTTCATCCGGTTTGAATAAGTAATACATAATTTGTGTGGTATACTGACAGCAGGTTTGACAGCAAAAGTAAGTGATAATACTGATAATAGTGATAATTGTGACAGAAAGAGTTCCTGTTTTTGTTCAAAACGAGAACTTTTTAATGGGTTTTAGTGTATTAGACATCGAGTGGGAGTGACAACTTTAGGCTAACAAACACGCCCAAAAGCCCCTATTTTACACAGGGCTTTCGGGCGTTTTGTGTTATAATACAATCATTTTCCGATACCTTTGCTTTCAGTAACACCTAAGGAGAACTACATAATGAAAACTGATAACAAAAACTTATGGCAAGCTGTGAAATTCACGCTATTTTCAATATCAGCAGGTGTGATCCAGATTGGATCCTTTGCTCTGCTTGAAATTTTTATAAAGGATTACTGGATCCCCTATCTGATCTCACTTGTACTTTCAATACTTTGGAATTTTACATTGAACCGTCGGTACACCTTCAAATCTGCCGCGAACGTCCCTGTGGCTATGATGAAAGTGTTCGGATTTTATTTAGTGTTCACTCCTCTTTCCACATATCTCGGTAATCTTGCCGAAAGCGCAGGTTTTAACGATTTTCTAATCTTGATCGTAACAATGCTTGCAAATTTCGTTTTGGAATTTCTTTTTTGCAAGTTTGTTGTATACAGAGGTAATGAAAACACCCTCGAACACAAAAGAAAATAAAACACACTGAACACTGCTCCGCAAGGCTACACGTTTTGCTGAGCAGTAATTTTTCCAAGAAATTCTGATTTAGCTATTGATAAATACCATACTTCGTGTTATGATGTATTACGCAAGAGGAGGTATTCCATGGACATTCAACTTAAACGAGGTCTGCTTGACGTTTGTGTTCTTGCGGCGATCAAAAACGGTGAGTCTTACGGTTATCAGATCATAAAAGATATGAAACCCTATATAGAGTTGTCCGAGTCAACCCTTTACACAATACTCAAGCGACTCGAAACAGCGGAGATGCTCACAGTCCGCACTGCCGAGCACAACGGCAGACTGAGAAAATATTACAGCATCACAAATGCAGGTAAAGAACGCATTGAAGAATTCAACCGAGATTGGCAGGAGATAATTGCCATTTACAACTTTGTACACAGGGAGAGTGATAAGATTGACTAAGAAGGAATTTTTGCATCGTCTTGAAAAAGGTCTCAAAGGTATTCCCAAAAGTGAGCTTGATGAAAGAATTGAGTTTTACAACGAGGCAATAGACGACCGTATTGATGAAGGACTGAGCGAAAGTGATGCTGTTGCCGACATGGGCAGCATTGACGACATTCTGAAACAAATACTGTCTGAGATTCCCCTCTCAAAGCTGATTTATGAAAACGTAAGACCAAAACGCCAAATGAAGCCCGTTGAGACGGTTTTGCTGATCCTCGGTTTTCCCGTGTGGTTCCCTCTCCTGATTTCAGCCGCGGCTGTGATACTTTCGCTTTTCGCTTCGTTGTGGTCTGTTATTATCTCGTTCTGGGTTGTGTTCGTTTCATTAATTGCTTATTCGATCGCAGCCTTGATTGCAGGTATCGGAATCACTTTATCTGCATCCACTTCGGTAGGTTTAGCGGTATTATCATCGGGACTTATCTCCTTGGGGCTTTCCATCTTCACATTTTTCGGCTGTAAAGCAATAAGCCACGGAACAGTCAAGCTCACAAAGTCACTGGTTTTTAAGTTTAAGAGTCAGTTTATCAAAAAAGGGGTGGCGTAATGAATAAAAATACTAAAATATGGTTCATCGTGGCATCTTCACTGATACTTATCGGACTAATTATTTTCGGAGGCGTAATGTCAATGTTTAAATGGGATTTTACAAAGCTTTCATTCGCAAAATACGAAACAAATTACCACATAATCAAAGAAGAATATCAAAATATCAGCATTGAAGTTTCTACTGCGGACATTGAGTTTATACCATCTAAAACTCACGAAACAAAGGTCGAATGTTATGAGCTTTCAAATGTAAGACACAGTGTTACGGTATACGGCAGAACGTTAAAGATCGAAGAAGTTGACTCAAGAAAATGGTTCGAACATATAGGCATTAATTTTAGTTCACCAAAAATCAAGGTCTACCTTCCCGAAGGATCATTTGGGAATCTTGAGATCAAGTCATTCACCTCCGACATAATACTTCCCGAGGGATTTGGTTACGAAAGCATTGACATTTCCGCAACTACCGGCAGTATCACTTGCTACTCTGTCTCAAATGGACCGATAAGGCTTCATGCTACTACCGGTGACATTAAATTGGAGAATTCGTGCGCTTCATCTATTGAAGTTTCCGTATCTACGGGAAAAGTCACCGTTCAAAATGTTGAATGTGATGGAGAGCTTAATGTTAAGATAAGTACGGGAAAGACTAAAATTGGCGACGTTATGTGTGGTACTCTTTACTCAGACGGAAGTACCGGCGACTTAATTATGTATAACGTTATCTCTGTGGGAAAACTGAGTATTATACGAAGCACGGGGGACGTAAAGTTCGAAAATTGCGATGCCGCTGAGGTTTACATGGAAACCGACACGGGTGACGTTACGGGTAATTTTTTGTCCGATAAGATTTTCCTAACAAACACCGCTACAGGAAAGACCGAAGTTCCGAAATCGATCACGGGCGGCAGATGTGAAGTAAACACAGACACAGGTGACATTAAAATCAGTATAAAACAGAAGTAAAAGAATAGCGGCAGACGCTCCAACAGTTAGAGTTGCGTCTGCCGTTATTATTAAATTAATTAAATATAAGTTTCGTCAATCTGCTTTAGCTCGTTATATGTATCGATCTCTACGATATCATCAAAGGTACACTTCCGGACCGTAAGCTTGTAATCTTCAATATGGTGTTCAAGGGGTACCTGATCCCAGTATCTTTCCCTGCCCCCGGGAGAATTAAATACCTCTTCAATATGAGTGGCAAGTTTTGCTCCGTCTTCACTCGACCAATAGGAGATACCGTACATATGGTTACAATTCTCACCGCCAATTGAAACCTTTGTTATGATTTCGTTTTTATCCGTATAGAGACACCAGTCATCGGTCTTGTCTACGGGAACGCCAAGATAATTGGATTGATACTGATACTTTGTAATAAGCGCGGGGTTATATAATAGAAGATCTGCTTCACAAACGTAAGCGCCTGCCAACAAATGTCTTGCACACATTGCGGAAGATATATTATTAGCTTCATTGTAGAGAGGATTATCAATAAATTTTATCGTCGGGTACTTATAAAGAAGCTGATCAAACTGCTCGCCGAGATAACCTCTCACAAGGTATATATCCTCAATTCCGATTGATACGAGCGCATCAAGAAGGCTGTCTATTATCCTCTTCCCTTTAACTCTGATAAGGGGCTTGGGCGTATTGAGAGTAATGGGAACGAGACGTGAGCCAAAGCCTGCGGCAAATACGACCGCACGTTTTACTCTGTAAGGCGCAAGCGCGGCAAATCCGTCATCGGTAAGCTTTCCGTCCCGAACATATCCGAGCTCGCAAAGAGTCCCAAGAGTTTTGTTGACACTGCCAAGAGACATTCCCGTATTTTGGGAAATCTCACGCTGTGTCGGAGTTTCGCCGCCTTTCTCAAGTTCGGTCAAAATATCAAATTGCTTTTTTGTAAGCATACATCAATCCTCATTTCAGTATATTTCAATAATCAAAAAATCAAGAAAATTTCAGTTCAATACGGATAGATTATAACACCAAAATGAACACTTGTCAACCGCGAGTTTCAAGCTTTGCATTAAATCAAGTACCTTTGTCTAATATTGATAGTTTTGCCATGTTTTAATCGTTAAAATTCTCTCCTCAAAAAACTTAATCTCTTGAATTATACATAAAATGATAGTATAATATAATCGTACCTATAATTTGACAAGCAGTATTACGGAAAGGTAATTTCAGATAAATGACAAACAAAACCACGGGGATAAATATGGGCACTGCAAGAACTGCCACTCGCAAAAACAAACGTCGCGAAAGCTATGTTTTTTCTGTTGTAGCTATAATATTGACAGCATTCCTTCTCGCATCTGTTGCACTTAATATTTTTCTGATCAGTGACAGAGATAACACGGTATTTGCAAGCAAAACCGAAGCTGATACAACAGCATTCTCAGAGTCCGAAAGTACGTCTGCTTCAACATCGGACAAAGAATCCGAAAACACAGTCACTCCTCCGGAAACCGATAAAGAATACGAGGAGATTATCTCCGAATACGAAGAAGAGCTTCAGGCTCTCCGTGAAATGGTGGAGAGCTACGCAGAGGCGGCACAAAACAATTTCGATGCTCAAAACACTGCCTTTACTGCTCTTGCAAGCCTTGTAAAAACAGAAAACAGACCCCTACATAATCACAAAAAGGATAACGAAGACGATCCCACCGTATCAACTCCCGCAGAGCTTGCCTTCGCTTATCTTGATCTTGAAACCGGATTCACATTCGGCTTTAACGACGACACGGTTATGTATACGGCAAGCATTATTAAGGCGCCGTTTATGTATTCCGTTTTCAAGGAAATCGAGGAGTTCGAGTATAACAAGCTCAACTTCACCACAGACGGCGAAGCGCTCTATGACGACGAGGGAAATCCTCTTTTTGAAGGTCAGCACCCAAATCTTGACTCCGAAGGTAACATAATATACCTCAAGGGTGAAGAAAAGTATGACCTTTCAAGAGAGTGGGTATATGACAGCAAAACCATGTACGTTGAAGGCTCGGGAGAGATTCAGAAAAAAAAGAGTGGATTCACCCTTACGTATCTTGAGCTTGCCGAATATGCACTTAAATACAGCGACAATATTGCTTTTAATTATTTCACCAAAACTTTCGGCAAATCATATTACAACAGTCTCGCCGACAGCCTCGGTGTTAAGGGACACAAAAAAGGCTTTATGCAGCTGTCAGCCAACGATGCCGCAGTGTTTTTGAAGGAAATTTACGATTATTTCGAAACCGATTCCGTATATGCCGCAATGATGAAGAAGGCCATGACAAATTCTATGCATTCCGTTATTATTCCGCCTGCACTGAAGGACTATGAATGTGCACATAAGTACGGTTGGGATGTTGATTCCTATCACGACATAGCCATAGTGTATCATGACAGACCTTTTGCAGTAGTCGTGCTTTCAGATCTTGACGAGGGACGTTATTCGGACAATGCCTATATTCAGAAGATCGTGAAGAATCTTCTTGAAATCCACGACAGCTTCACACCCAAAAATTCAAATGGAGAATTAACATAAATAATGAGACCCGAATCAAAACAAAAAACAAAGAAGATCGTTATTAGATCTCTCGTAATATTTCTGACGGTTATAGTGCTCCTTGCAGGGACTCTTTACTGGGCAATGTGGATCCTTGTTCACGGTCCGTCACCGTATTTCCGTAATAAATTCATAAATTCGGTAACTGAAACCTCCGCGGCGGGTTTTCTTGCAAATCTCTATCTTTCCCAGGATGCTATAGATGCTATAGTTGCCCAAGGTAAGTCTGAGCTTTCAAAGGAAACCACCGATACTTCACTTATTCAGATTCCCCACAAGGACAAAGAAGATTCCGTTAACGGCCCCGGTGGGACCATTACCACTCCGGGAAAAAACGAAAACCCTGATGATCCCGAAAATGATGATGGAATTGAAGTAATCGACATCAAGGGTTCCACCTATAACGGTAAGCTGATACTTGTAAGCGATCCTACAAGAGTTTTTGTCGGTATTCCCGGTCCATACGGCGAAGGATATTCAGGTCTTTCCGTTGCTAATATGGTCAAGAAATACGATGCGGTCGCAGGCATAAACGCAGGCGGTTTTTACGATCCCAACGGTACTGGAACAGGCGGTATCCCCGAAGGTATCGTAATTTACGAGGGAGAGCTGAAATGGGGAAGCCCGGGCAGCTCATACAGCATCGCGGGAATCGATAAAAACGGTATCCTCCACGTGGGCAACATGACAGGTCAAAAGGCTCTTGACATCGGTGTTCAGTACGCCGCAAGCTTTGGCCCCGCCCTTGTGATCAACGGTAAACCCTCCGCAAGCGGAACACTCGGGGGCGGACTTAACCCGAGAACAGCCATCGGTCAAAGAGCAGATGGAACTATGATGCTCCTTGTTATCAACGGCCGTTCCATCGACAGTCTCGGCGCTTCCCTCGATGACCTTGCGGGAATCATGCTGTCCTACGGCGCTGTCAACGCCACAAATCTTGACGGCGGCTCTTCATCTATCATGTACATGAACGGTAAGCCGATTACCTCAAGTGCATACGTATTCGGAGAAAGGGTTGTCGCAACGGCAATTTTGGTAAAGTAATGAAAAATAACATCTCCAAAAGAAAAAATGCTAAACGCAAAAGTAAGTTTTGGCTGATATACGGACTTGTATGTGCAATTGTCGTTACGATCATTACCGTATTACTTTTTGTTCTGTACGGTTACGTACACAACTTTGAGCAATATGCTTTTGACAAGCAAGACCCTGACTACGCCATTCGGAAATACATCGACTATTTTGACAATGCGACCATTACAGAGCTTGCCGAGGAAGCTGTGGCAAAGCTTGATCTTGTTTATGAAAAACCCGATAAATATATCGAATTCCTTGTAAACAATTTCGATAAAGATGAGATCAAGACCTTAAAAGATTCGGCAGCTTCCAATGACAAATTTATAAGTCTTGACATCTGGTGCAAGGGTCAAAAATACATGAAGCTTTCATTTATTCCCGAAAAGGTTGTGAAATACGGCATTTCAAAATGGAAAATCGAATCGGCTGAGCTTTATATTGACGGAATTGTCAACGGCGGCAAGGATTATACTTTATATATTCCTCACGGAAGTTCATTTAAGGTCAACGGCTTCACTCCCGAGCCTTCGTTAACAAACATCACCTCTCCCCTTGCCAACAAGCTTGAAGAGAATAATCTTGGCACATACGACGTATATAAGCTGGGCACTCTTTACAGTGAGCCTGAATTCTATTGTGATTATGACGGCGGAAATTATTCCCTCTTAAACAAAGAAGACGGTATTCACTTTTTCAACACCGTATTTGCGCCGAAAAACTTCTCGGTTACAGCACCTGCCGATGCTGAAGTATTCGTTAACGGAATTCTCCTTGACCGAAGCTATCTCGCTGAAGAGACAGTATACAACTACGCTCCCATTGAAAATGTAACAGCTGATACACCCAAATACTCTGTATATTCTACAGGTGAACTGTTTTCTTCTCCCGAGATAACAGCAAAGCTTGGAGAAGTCGAGCTTATAGGTACTGTAAGCGGCGACAATTGCAGCTTTAAGTATCCCGATGATATGATGTATTCTTTAACGGTTGAAGTTCCAAAGGGTACAGAGGTAACGGTAGGCGGAATTAAACTAAACGATATATGCGCCGCCGAAGAGATAAAGGCATTCGGAGAGCTGACGACAGTTACCGATCAGTCACCTCTCATGGAAAGATATTTCATTGATAGCCTTTTCACTTCAAAATTTGATGTGAAAGCGACACTTGAAGGCGAGGCTCTGAATATAACCTGCAAAGTGAACGGCAACGAGATCATCTACAATGCGGATCAATCAACTACCGTAAGTCCCAATGTCGCAGATTTTGCACTTGAATATATAAAAGTGTATTTCCACTACACTTCGTCGGGATACCGTAACGTCGACGCAAACCTTAACGCGGCTCTCGCTTATATCGAAAGCGGAAGTGATTTCTATAAGAAGGTTAAGGATTCGAAGATAGGTTATGAATTCGTGACTCCCGTTTCAAGTGAAGTATACAAAGTTCTTGAAGTATCTCAGATATATGAAATGTCTGACGGAACTTACGTTGTCAAAATCAACTTCGATGTGGAACAAACAATTGTCTACGTAAAGAGAAATTACTCAGGTGAGCTTCTTCTCCATATTACGGGGGGAGATATGAAGGTACGCGACATGGTTATTGACAGTACCGCTACCGAAGAATAACGACTGTTTTAAGACTTGCCCCATAATAATTGGAAAAACGCCGAATTTTACGGCGTTTTTCTCTGTTTTTAACCGTTTTTTGTTCGACGTTAAATTCGGTATTCTCCTTTGTTTCTTCTTGGACATATTACATTTTCCCTCTTGAAAAATTCACGATTTACTGATATA
The DNA here is from genome assembly GCA_017531765.1 of Clostridia bacterium. Lineage (GTDB taxonomy): Bacteria > Bacillota > Clostridia > Oscillospirales > CAG-272 > RUG11130. The sequence continues at coordinate 16,424 of JAFXKJ010000003.1, read as the reverse complement.
CTTTATATATTATATCAAGCAGAAGGTAAAATAACATGACATCAAATAACCGTATACTCTGCTCTACCGGTACTATGGTAGGACACGAGAATGATTTTAATTTCCGACGAGCCATTGACGTACTTAAATCACTTCGTGAGAAAGGTATAATTCACGGCGGAGAGCTGATGATGCTCAAGTTCTATTACAACAAAAAGGATGAGGTCGTAAACTGCATAAAATCGTCGGGCGTTCCTTTTCCCGTTATTCATTGCGAAAAAGGTGTTGGAACAGACCTCTCCCATGCCGCTTTCCTTGAAAGCATAAAGGATTTCAGCGGCGCTGACGAGCTGCTGGAGTCAACGTTTGAAACTTTCCGTCTCAACTGCAGCTTCGGTGAAGCTGTCGGCGCCAAAAAGATGGTTCTACACCTTTGGGGCGGTGAGGATTCGGACAGCCACATAGAATACAACTGTGATAAGCTCAGTGAGCTTTTTGCCGTTGCAGCCTCCCACGGTATCAGGCTACTTGTAGAGAACGTTCCGAGTACTACGCACGATCCACTATCAAACTGGAGAAGAGCACTGGACTCTCACCCGGGATGCGGTCTGATATTTGACACAAGATTTGCAACACTCCACGATCAAGTACAGGAAACTCTTACAGACCCTCTTGTGAAATTCAATCTTTGTCACGTCCATGTCAGTGATTTTGTGGGCGGTTACAGAAATTTCGCATCTCTCAGCCCGATTCCCCACCCACTTGACGGAGTTGTGGATTTTGATCTCATAACAAAGCTTCTCTTTGACATGGGATATAATGACACCATAACCCTTGAGTCCCCCGTCATAAACGGCATGGACCTTGACGTTGAAAGGCTTGAGAGGAGCCTTAAATTCATTGCAGAGCGCTTTTAACTGAAGTATTGCTGCGCAAATTTCATAACTTTATAATTTGTTAATTGTAATTATTACCTATATGTGATACAATATAGGATGGTGTACTGTCATGCGAGCTTCGCAATCCTAATGACAGTATTCCCTACTGCAGATCAGTAAAAAATCATAATCATGACAGATAAAAAGTTAAATATTAATATCAGTCTGCTTTATCCGTCGGAGGAAGCAAGATCTGCCGCGCTTTCGGTTAAATCCGTCGGTCTCTCTGAGTATACTGCCGAGCAGCTTGAGCTTTACCGCCTTATTGAAGTGGTAAACTGTAATATCGGTGACTTTTTCACAAACGACGTGGAAACTATCCTCTACCGTCAGGAAATGTTCCGCGATATGACCGCTTGTCCCGAGCTTTCCGCTATGTTTCGCCGCCTTATTCCTCTTATCGGAGACATTACGGAGCTACGCAGACTTGGCGGAGATCCTGCGTTTTCAGCTGAAGCGTATCTTTACAGTATTACCGAGGTCGAGCTTTACACGTCGGTCATTACACTCTTAAAAGAAACTCTTATTCCTCTCAAAGGTACTCTTAAAAGCCGTGCCTTTACTATGCTTATCGATGCCGCAGAGGTACTGACTCAAAGCGAATATTATAAAAATATCAACAAACAGCTTGAAGAGCTTACAAGCCGCGTAAGAGAGGTCAAAAGCGTAACGATCGGTGTCAATCTTGATTCCAGTCTCAAAGCTGAGTCTGCCGGTGTACTTGCAGTAAACAACGACAAGTTCAAGTCAGGTCAGCTTCTTGATAAGATACTCAGACTTGATTTCAAGTCCAATGAAATGACTTGTATTGCTCCACTTACGCCATTCAGACGGGATCAGTCGGAAAATCAGCAGCTCGCCCTCACCTACGCTCTCAGCGCGGCTCTCAGCGACGTATTCCGCTCAAGCATCAGATCATGGAAAAGAGTTATTCAGGGGTACGTTCTTGAAAACACCGATTTTCTTATCCGTATGCTTCCCGAGCTTGAGTTTGTACTGAAAGCAACGGAAACACTGAGTGTTCTCGCTGAGAAAGGCTGTCCTCTCACGTATCCCGAGCTTACAAGTAACAGTGAGCGAATTTTTGATGCTGTGGGACTTTGCAATCCTGTAGTATCGATAAAGCTTGACGTTCCCGTTGTTCCCAACGACTTCAAGTTTGATGAAAACGGCACTATCTACGTTCTAACGGGTCCCAACAGAGGCGGTAAATCGGTTATTACCTGCGCTGTTGGCTGTGCATTCGCCATGACGGGTCTCGGTCTTCCCGTTCCTGCTGAAAAATGCGTGATCTCTCCCACGGATTCTATCTTCACTCACTTCCCCCAAGGCAGTGAGGACACCATAGATAAGGGACGATTGGGTGAGGAATGCTCCCGTCTTGAAGGTATATTTGACAGTATAACAAATGAAAGTCTTGTGCTGCTTGATGAGTCCTTCTCTTCAACAGGTGCATTCGAAGCGTCCGTTATCGCAGGCGAGGTGATCTGCGGTTTCGCCGCTGTGGGTTGCCGCGGAATCTTTTCCACTCACCTTCACGACCTTGCCGCACGCACTGATGAGCTTAACGCAAGATGTGAAGGGATGAATGCTGTCAAGATCGATAATCTTGTGGCAGAGGTTACGGGTGGCGAGAGAAGCTTCAGAATTCTGAGAAAGTCCCCCGACGGCAAAAGCTACGCGGCTGATATTGCAAAAAAGTACGGTTTGTCATTTGACGTGATAAAAGACAAGATCAAAAAATAAAAAAGTAATGATTATTTGGATAAACGGTGCCTTCGGCAGTGGTAAAACTACCATAGCAACTATGCTCCATGAACAACTTGGGAATTCTTATCTGTACGATCCCGAAAACGTTGGATATTATCTTTGGCAAAACGAACCTGAAGAAATAAAGATTCGTGAAGACTTTCAAAAAGAACCGCTTTGGCGTGAATTCAATTATTTGATGTTAAAAAACATCTATGAAAAGTTTAGCGGAGATATAATCGTCCCGATGACACTTGTAAATTATGACTATTACCATGAGATTGTAGGAAGATTGGAATGTGAAGGAGTAAAAATCAAGCATTTTGCTCTCAAAGCTTCAAAGCAGACATTATTAAACCGCCTTGAAAAGAGGGGGGATGGTGCAGATTCTTGGGCAGCTGCTCAAATTGACCGATGTATTACTGCATTCAAAAGCGGAAAATTCGATGGGATCATCGACACCGACGAGAAATCACCAGAACAAATCATGACATACATTTTGGAGAAAATCAATGAACGAAATACTCACACTTCTTGAAAACAACAGCCGACTTTCCGCGTCTGACATTGCACGAATGCTTGACAAGGAGACCGGCGATATTAAGAAAATGATCGAAACTTATGAGGAAAACGGAGTGATCCTCGGTTATAAGACGATCATTGACTGGGACAAAACCGACAAGGAATACGTTTCAGCACTTATCGAGCTTAAGATCACTCCTCAGCAGAATCGCGGTTATGATCACGTGGCTGAAATGATCTACAACTACCCCGAGGTAGAAAGCCTTTATCTTATGTCCGGCAGATTCGATCTTGCCGTGCTTATTGAAGGCAAAACGATGCGAGAGGTTGCTTTCTTCGTTGCCGAAAAGCTGGCGACTCTTGAGGATGTAACGTCCACATCAACACATTTCGTACTCAGAAAATACAAAGACAAGGGAATCGTATACGGTGCGGTCCCGGTTGACGAGCGAGGCAATATCATCTGATGGATTACAGCAAAATTCTTTCTAAAAAAGTACAAAATATCAAGCCTTCGGGTATCAGAAAGTTTTTTGACCTGCTTGAGACCCGCAAAGGTGTAATATCGCTGACGGTTGGTGAGCCGGATTTCCAGACCCCGTGGCATATTCGCGCGGCAGGCATCAAGAGTCTCGAAAAGGGTCACACTCATTATACCTCAAACAGCGGTACACCTCAGCTTCGCGAAGCTATCAGCGATTATCTTAACCGCCGTTTTTCTCTGACTTACGACCCTAAGACTGAAGTTATCGTAACAGTCGGCGGAAGTGAAGCCATTGACCTTGCCATGCGTGCGCTCATCGAGCCGGGCGACGAGGTAATCATTCCCCTGCCTGCTTTCGTTTGCTACGCTCCCATTTGCGAGCTATGCGGCGGTAAACCCGTATTCATCAACACAAAAGAAGAAAACCGCTTCAAGCTCACCGCTGACGAGCTGAGAAGTGCTATAACACCCCAAACAAAGCTTCTTGTTCTTCCCTACCCCAACAATCCGACGGGCGCTGTAATGACTAAGGATGACTTAGAGGCAATTGCATCGGTGCTTCGTGACACAAACGTAATGGTGCTTTCGGATGAGATATACGCAGAGCTTACTTACGGCTTTGAGCATACCTCAATTGCCGCAATCGACGGCATGAGAGAAAGAGTTATTCTCACCAGCGGATTTTCAAAGGCTTACGCCATGACAGGTTGGAGATTGGGCTATGTGTGCGCGCCGTGTGAGCTCACCCGCCATATTCTTAAGGTACATCAGTACGCTATTATGTGCGCACCCACAACGTCTCAGTTTGCGGCTATAGAGGCTATGGTCAACGGTGACAGTGACGTACAGATGATGCGCCGCGAATATAACAGACGCCGCAGATACCTTGTAAGCGGTCTTCAGGGGATCGGTATACAGTGCTTTGAGCCTCAGGGTGCTTTCTACGCATATCCCAACGTATCAAAATACGGTCTTACAAGCGAAGAATTCTGCGAAAAGCTTCTTGATGAACAAAACGTTGCAATCGTTCCCGGCACTGCTTTCGGTGACTGTGGAGAGGGATTTGCAAGAATCTCTTACGCATATTCGGTTGAGCATATTTCCAAGGCACTTGACAGAATTGAAACTTTCGTAAACGATCTATAATCATAAAAAATCTCCGCACGGAATTGTGCGGAGATTTTTTATGATTATAAATTTTTATGTAACATTAATAGTAGAATGAAGCGAGTGCATCGCATTCCTGAGAAATGATCTTCCAACCGTTCTCTTCCTTAGCGATAACGAAGGTAATGTCGATAGTCTTGGACTTTGCATCCTTCTTACCGGTAAGCTCAACCTCAACGGTCATAACCTTTTCCCAGTAATCCTTAGCAGCGAGCTCGGGATCATCGTCCTCGGTCTCACCGGGAATATCAAACTCTTCGTAAAGATCCTTGTATTCGTAGTCAGCAAGCTCGTAAGCTTCAACGATCTCATAGCTGAGAGAATAATCACGACCACACTTCTTGTTGAAGTACTTGTCACATACATTGAGGAAGTACTCTTCGCAGCTTTCGATCATATCGTCTCTCTTATCGTCTCTGTCGAAATCCTGATCTCTCTGATCAGCAAGATACTCGGGACGCTCGTAGAGAACGTACTCGGACATCATGTCAACGTAAGCTTCACCGTCAGTGTTCTTGATAGCATTGATAGCGTCCTTAACGAGACCCTTGTAACCGGTGTTACCAACAATAACGCAGATGACAACGATGAGAACGATAAGACCTACAAGACCTGCACCGCCGAAAATGCCGTACTTTGTGATCTTCTGCTTCTTCTCGGGATCCATGTTTTTGAAGTTGTTAACAACCTCATTGATCTTAGCCTTGAAATCAGGGCCATTGTTTGCAGCCTCGGGAGCCGCTGTGTTATCTGCATCAAGGGGTGTACCGCAAGATGTGCAGAATGTTGCAGCATCATCAAGAGATGTGCCGCAGTTTGTACAAAACTTTGCCATAATATTTTTACCTTTCTATAATATAGATTTTTATGGTGTTCATACATTATACAACAGAATTATCAAAAATTCAATATCTTTTCTGAAAAAACTTAATAATATCTGTTACTTAATATCAAGGACAAGCCACTCTCCGTCTTCCTTTGTAAGAAGAAGAGTTATAACGTGAGTAAGCGATTCTTCTGTCTCTGCTGTGATGGTAATTTCAACTCTTACAGCTTCGGTAATGATCGCAGACGGATTGTAAACACCAACCGTCAAGGACTGAAGCATCGATTCAAATTCTTCGTCCCTCATTTTATCCGTTGACGTTATTTCATAGGAAATCTCATAAGTTTCCCCCAGATTTGCTTGGAAGTTTGCGTGAGCATTATTAACTATCTTCTCAAAATACTCTACCGTCTCTACGATACTCATGTTCTGCTGCTTTCTGGCGGCATAATAGCTGCTGCTCATCTCAAGTATCGCACTGCTGTCCTTAGCAATGTATGCATCCATGAAATCATCAACTGTGGAACGGTAGCTGAATTTATTAATAAAATAAACCGACAGCGAAACGATAAGAGCAAGAAGTAATACGGCAGAGACAGTAATAATAGTAATTTTTACTCTTTTTCTTTTTAGCGCGGCATATCTGTCAACCAAGTTATCTGCCTCTTCCAAGGCATCGTCCGTTGTATTTACATCTATATTCTTTTCTTCCATTTATATTCTACTCTCCCCAAAATAAAAGTTATCTGTAGCATATTTTAACACATCCGGAATCAAATATCAAGTATTATCACGTAGGTTCTTTTCAGATATGCAGATATGTACATATTTTTACTTTGTCTGAAATATAATTGAACGATATATACTTTTCGGAGGTAATATATGCTATACGCTTACAACAGACGCCATGCGGTTGAATACGCCAAGAAATGGGCATTCTACAGAAACGGACTGTTTTTTGATTTTTCCGAGATTGGGGGAAACTGTACAAATTTCGTGTCACAGTGTATTTTAGCAGGAACTTGCACTATGAACTTCACACCAACTTTCGGATGGTATTATATTTCAGTGGAAGACAGGTCCCCTGCCTGGACAGGTGTGGAGTTTCTCTATAACTTTTTAACCACGAATGAGGGGGACGGACCGTTCGGAATAGAAGAAGATTTATCAGAGCTTCAAATCGGAGACGTGCTTCAGCTTGCAGACGGAAATGAAAAGTATTATCATACCCTTCTCGTCAGCGGCTTTGACGGAGATGAGATTCTTGTCACCGCTCAGACCAATGATGCGCTTGACCGTCCGCTTTCGGAATACACTTACGCCGACGCACGCGGAATTCATATTTTAGGATACCGAAAAATGGCACCCCGATGTGACTGCTATACGGAATTGTTGGATGCTGTCTCACTGAAGGCTTGTATTTAGTGTAAAAATAATCTTTCGAAATGGAATTTTAGTGAAGTATCCCACATAATTTATATCAAGAAAACAAGTTTCAGTGAAAGGAAAGAAACAAGCATGGTAACAAGTCAAAGCATTTATAAGGATATTGCTACAAGGACGGGAGGTCAGATACATATAGGGGTCGTCGGGCCTGTCAGAAGCGGAAAATCAACATTTATAAGACGTTTTATGGAAGAACTTGTACTGCCGGGAATTGAAGACGATTTCGAAAAATCCCGTGCCGCTGACGAAATGCCCCAAAGCGCAGGCGGACGTACCGTTATGACCACTGAGCCGAAATTCATTCCCGACGAGGCTGTGGAGGTCACCCTCTCTGACGATACCAAAGCAAAAATAAAGCTTATAGACTGCGTGGGTTATTTGATCCCCGATATAATCGGAGATACGGAAAACGGAGAGGTCAGGTTGGTGCAAACTCCCTGGTTTGACAAACCGATTCCATTTGACAAAGCCGCGGAGATCGGTACTGAGAAGGTAATAAAGGAACATTCAACTATCGGAATTCTCGTTACAAGCGACGGTACTGTGGGTGATATTCCCCGAGAAAACTTTATTGAAGCGGAGGAGAGGTGTGTCAGAGAGCTAAAGGAAATCGGCAAGCCATTTGTGCTTATACTTAACTCTTCAAAGCCGGAATCAACCGAGTCTGAGGCTCTTGCAGTTGAGCTTGAAAATAAGTATTCAGTACCTACAGCACTTCTAAGCTGTCAGGATCTTGAGAGTGACGATATTGCGGCAATAATGAAACTGATAATTCCCGAGTTTCCTCTGCGGGAGCTTACCGTTTCAATGCCTCCGTGGATCAGTGTTCTTGACGAGGATCACAAAATCAAAAGGATAATCGCTGCCTGCCTAAAAAGCTCCGCTGAGGGGATCAAACGAATGGGAGACGTGAAAGCATTCAGAAAAGCTCTCGCCTCGGAGATCGCTTCGGGACTGGGAGTAAACGATGCGGACGTGTCGTCAGAGCAGATAAGTATATCACCGGGAAACGGAAGCGCTGAAATCAAATTCAAGCTTCCCGACGGAATGTTCTTTAAGACCATAGGGGAATTAACGGGAATCGATATAAAGGACGAGGCAACACTTCTCACTACACTGCGTAATCTTTCGGAAATCAAGAAGGAATACGATAAGTATACCTCAGCAATCGATGACGTACTTGACAGAGGATATGGCATTGTCATGCCCGATATGGATGACATGAAGCTCGACGAGCCTGAGATAGTCCGCCAAACGGGGGGATTCGGAATCAGACTGCGCGCTTCCGCACCGTCAATTCACATGATAAAGGCAGATATTGAAACAGAACTTAATCCAATGGTTGGGACAGAGCAGCAGTCGGAAGAGCTTGTGAAGTATTTGCTTGCTGAATTTGACGAGGATCCGCGAGGATTATGGAATACAAATCTTTTTGGCAAATCAATTTATGAGCTTGTCTGCGAAGGCCTCCACTCAAAGCTCGATCATATGCCAGAGGATGCAAGAGAAAGGTTCGGAGAAACACTTTCAAAGGTTATTAACGAAGGTGCCTCGGGAGTTATCTGTATTTTACTATAAAAAAGAATGGTGTCCGATTTCAAAGGACACCGTCTTTTTATATTCCGATCATTCACTACCGTTAACTCCATTCAACTCCCGGCACAATTTGTCGGCGGAAGCATAGACATACTGAGAAATTTATGATATAATACTATGTGTTAAATTAAAATTCGGAGGTACTTCCCTTTTGGAAATTTTACTTCTAATCATAGAAATCATAAACAGCTCGTGGAGCATAATAACCGCTTTATTTTTTATGCGTCCCGTCTATCTTATTCTTGGTTTTTTTTCAACCCGTAAATTTGCTCCTGCCGAAAACAAATATCGCTATGCGGTCCTCATCGCCGCAAGAAACGAAGAGAAAGTCATCGGAAAGCTTATTGAAAGCATCCGTTGTCAGGATTATCCGTCACATCTTGTGGACATATTCGTCGTGGCAGATAACTGCACTGACAAAACCGCCGATGTCGCAAGATCGCTTGGTGCGGTGTGCTATGAAAGAGACGATAAGCAAAGAAGGACAAAAGGCTTTGCCCTTCAGTTTCTCGTAGAAAATATCCGAAAGGATTACGGGATTGAATACTTCGACGGATACTTTCTCTTTGATGCTGACAATCTTCTCAGTCCCGACTACATAACAAAGATGAATGATTCTTTTGATGCGGGTGAGAAAATTATTACGTCCTACAGAAATACGAAAAACTTCGACGACAACTGGATTTCCGCCTCATATGCTCTCCATTGGATCAGAACGATTCTTACCGAGCATCGGGCAAGGTCGACTCTCCACATAGCGACACGAATTCAGGGTACGGGATTCCTTTTTGCCGCTGAGGTAATCAAAGACGGCTGGAACTATACAAGTCTCACCGAGGACAGAGCTTTCTGCGCAGATGCGGTTTCCAATGGGTACAAAATATCCTACAATAACGAAGCCGAATTTTTCGACGAACAGCCTGTTTCAATTAAAATTGCCATGCGTCAAAGAATACGTTGGGCAAAAGGTCACTTGCAGGCAATGGCTGAGACAGGTCCAAAGCTCTTTTCACATATTTTTGTAACTCACGGAATGGCAAATGACACAGAAAAAGCGAGATCGGAGTCTAAAGCGAAGCAATTTTTTAACAACATTCGTCTGAGATTCATGAGTTTTGATATGTTGACGGTGGTCTTCCCCCGTTCGCTTTGCATTGTAATCAAGCGAGTTGCAGTATATGTTTTGAGACTTGCTGTAATTTTAGGATTTGTGTATTACTTTGGCAGTGAGATAGCACCGAGTGCAGTTAAAGTTTCATTTGATTTACTTGGAATCAACGTAACCGTATCAGATACCCTTGCCGCTGTGATACTGCTGACTGTTTTTACGTTAGCTTCTGTTGTTACCTCTTACCTCGGAGGAATTATCATCGGAATATACGTTTTCATCGCTGAAAGGAAACGTATAAAAAAGATAAAATGGTATAAAAAAGTGTGGTTTGCTCTTACCTTCCCAATGTTTGACGTAATCGGGAGAATATCCATGGTGATCGCACTGTTTATTAAGGTCGAGTGGAAGCCGATCCCCCACAATGTGCCCAAGGGAATAGATGAGCTTGTTGAAATGAAATAAAAAGAGTCCGTTACGGCAACTCACAGAAATTTGAGTCACCGTGACGGACATTTTAATTATTCGCAGTAGGAGAAGAGCTCCTCATGAGATTTTCTTTTTTTATCACGGAGTTTATCATCTGCGGCGGGATACCCAAGAGTCACAACAAGTCTTACAGGATACTCAAGACCGCATATCTCACGAATTTTACTGTCGTCAAACCAACCAAGGATGCACGTACCGAGACCTTCGGCTGTTGCGGCGGCTGTAAGATATGCGACAGCAATACCGATATCCATAGAACGGTAATCGTTTTTCTTCAGCTTAGAGCCGACTGCGGCTGTTTTCACATAGGGCATCTCAGATATTACAAGCACAACGTCAGTATCTGCCGCAAAACGGTTCATTCCTGCTGACATGGTTGCTTTTGCAACACCCTCGGCGGCTTTTCCGCGGCAAACGGTGATTTTATACGGCTGACCGTTGCACGCTGACGGTGCAAGACGTGTCGCATCAAGTATCTTCTGTAGCTTTTCCTTTTCAACTTTCCTTGATCTGTCGTATTTTCTGCAGGACTGTCTCGTCTCTGCTATTGTCATGAAATCCATTATCAAACCCTCACAATCACTTAAGAAGCTCGTTTAAGTTGGTTCTGTCGCAAGAGAGTCCCACGAAAACGTAGATCACACCGCTACTGAGAGACTGTATCACGTTCCACGGTATACCAAGCGCGGGAACGGAAAAGCTTGATGTGATGAGCACCTCGTACAGATAATATCCGCCGACGCAAAATACCGCCGCGGGAATGAGTGAGAAGATATTTCTTTTTGTGATGATCTTTTTACCTTTGCGGGAAAAAAGCAAAACAGTAGCAGTTTTAATGACAACTGATGCGGGAGCCCAAAGCGCAAAGCCCGTCAGAGTATCAGCGAGAAGTGCTCCGCCCGCCGCAGATATAATTGCATACGGCAAGGGTAATGCTGATGCCGCAAGAAATATGAATGCATCCCCGATATGTACGTATCCGTTTCCCACGGGAATATGAAGATAAGCGGTCAGTAAAAATATAATCGCGCAGAAAATTCCCGACAGCGCTAAATATTTTATCTTATTAGTTTTCATAACTGTACCTCCAAAAGCTGATTTTTCTCGTAGTACATTATAGCACAATTATTTTGAAAAGTAAATACTTTCATATTTTTTTAATTGCTACTTGACAAATCGGTCTACATAGTGTAGAATATAACCAGACTACATAATGTAGACCGATACTGGGAGGATAAATATATGAATGACTATCAAATGGGGACTGTAGAATCACGTTTTGCAGATATTATTTGGTCGGGAGAGCCTATCTCATCAACCGAGCTTGTAAAAATAGCGGAAAGTGAACTTAGATGGAAGAAATCCACGACTTACACCGTACTGAAACGTCTTTGCGACAAGGGAATCTTCAAAAACGAAGGCGGCAGAGTAACATCCGTAATTTCAAAGGAGGAATTTTTCGCAAGACAAAGTGAAAAGTTCGTTGACGAAGCTTTTGAGGGTTCACTCCCCGCTTTCTTAGCGGCATTTACAACAAGAAAAGCGCTTTCCGAGAAGGATATTGCCGAGCTTCGAAGAATGGTGGATGAATTTAATAATAAGAAAGGATGAGCCTGATGAGTGAACTGTTTTTAAGAATACTTAATGTCAGCATTACCGCAAGCTGGCTTGGGGTTGCGGTGTTTTTCGCAAGGTTTCTCCTAAAAAAATCTCCTCGATGGGTAAGTGTTGTGCTTTGGGCGCTTGTTGGAATAAGACTGATTTGCCCGATCTCAATAGAAAGCTCTCTCAGTATGATTCCCAGCACGGAAACAGTACCGAAGGAAATAATAACAACGGATACTCCTCAGATACATAGCGGTGTCACGTATTTTAACTCAGCGGTAAATCCCATAATATCCGATGCTCTTGCTCCCTCTCAGGAGGTCAGCAAAACTCCCGCAGAGACTATTGCAGAGGCAGCGTCCGTCGTGTGGCTCATCGGTGTCGGAATAATGCTAATTTACTGCGCTTGGAGCTATATCTTTATAAGGCTTAAGGTACGTGAAGCAGCAAAGGTTAAAAACAACATCTTTGAGTGTGACAGAATATCAACACCGTTTGTACTCGGGCTAATTAAACCGAGGATATATCTTCCGTCAAAAACAGATGAAAAGGATACAGAATACGTTATCGCACATGAGATGGCACATATTAAGAGGCTTGACCACATTTGGAAGCCGCTTGGGTTCCTTCTCCTTTCGGTTTATTGGTTCAATCCCGTTTTATGGGTAGCTTACGTCTTTCTCTGCCGCGACATTGAGGTGGCTTGCGACGAGAGGGTACTTGCTAAGATGGGAGAGGATAAAAAAGCTGATTACTCAAGCGCACTTATAAACTGCAGTGTACCGAGGAAAATGATACGTGCCTGCCCTCTCGCATTCGGTGAAGTTGGGGTAAAGAGAAGAGTAAAAAATATCCTAAGTTACAAAAAGCCTGCGTTTTGGCTGATCGTTGTCGGACTGATCGTATGTATTGCCGTTGGGGTGTTTTTTCTGACCGACCCGCTTGGACGGGAAACAGAGCTTAATTCTGAGCTTGAAAACTTTATCAAGTCTGAGCTTGCCGAGCCGAATCTCGAAAACGGTGAGGTATTCTGTGCCGTTGACCTTGACGTACTTGACGTTGAGCGTGACGGTGACAAAACCACGGTTTATGCATGGGTGTTCACCAAAAGCTACACAGCAGACGGAAAGGGTGCGAGTGCGTCACATATTCCGTCGGTAATCACCGTTTCGGAAAAAGACGGTAAGTATACACTTGAGGAATATTGGCTACCGAAGGACGGAAACGAGTACGCCAAGAGCATCAAAGAAAAATTCCCGCGTAGCTTAAGAAGTCTGGCAAAAGACAACTCGGGAGCTAAAGTGCAGGAAGAAAAGTGTGATGCTTTGGCAAAGGAATATTTTATGTCTCTCGGAGATGATCTTGACAGAGCTCATTTTCTCTCTTCAAGCACCGAGCTTGACGGAGTAAAGCTGTCTATTGCGTCAGCTATGCTTTCGGGAGAGAAACCGTATATCGTGGTTGAGTGGTCGAACGGTATCGACGAGACAATCAGCTTCGGAGAAAGCTTTACCCTTACGTACTATGACGAAGGTACATGGCGTGACGCTCTCTTAGGAGACGGTGTGTTCCATATGACGGCACGTGAAGTGAAGCGCGGTACTTCGGCGCGGCAGGTATATTATCTCGAAAATTACGACCTCAGTCATACCACGCTTTACGGTCAAGGTTCTTCGATAATGTACAAATTTGAAACAACATTCCGAAGTACTGGGAAAGATGATGATAGCGAGTATAAGGCGTGGATATATTTTGATATACTTGACTCTTCTGAATTCGCCCAAGAAGATAATAGGACGGGCAATGAAATAAATCCTCACGTGGAACCCGCCAAAACTTATTTATATAACAACTCAAAAGAACCGTTCTCAATCCCGGGACTTTCCTTGTTGACTGAAAGTAAAACCTTCTCATTCACCTATTCAGCATACAGCAGTTACGTGGGTATAGGCGATTATGAAGAAACAGAAAGTGAGATCATCTGCAGAACACATGACGGTCTGAATGTTTGGGTATTCAAAAAAGATGGGGACACACTCGTTTTTGACGGAAAGAATTCTTCTCCGATCCCCAGCTACAAATATTCGTCATCATCTGCGCCTGAGTGCCCCGTACCTGACGGTGCGGTGTTTGCAATAGAGTATTTTTTCAGTTATGATTCAACCTGCCAATGTGACATTGACTCCGACGGTGTTGTCGAGACTTTGATGATATCTCCAGGTCTTTATTCCGGAAACCGGTCAATAACCGTTACCGTACACGTTGGAGGCAACACTGAATTACGTGAAACAACAATAGTTGAAAACGGAATATATTCACTTACTGCGGACAAGAACACTGCTATTCTTGAGATCAACCGTATGCATATGTCCGACATGGGACCGTACTATCTCAGATACAGGCTCAGTGTTGTAGACGGCAAGCTTCTTTATGAGAAGATTTCCGAGGAGTATTTGTCAATTGAACAATAATAAAAATAACGCCCGAGAGAGACACTTCCTTACGGAGTGTACCTCAATGGCGTTATTTTAATATTTACAGAACTACCCTAAGAGCTTCTACGTTTTCTTCTCTTGTTGACCAGCTTGTGGCGAATCTGACTACGGTATTGCCGGCAGCGGTACGTTCCCAAAAGCCGACCTTTACGTTTTCTGTAACCTTTTTATACTCTTCGGGAGTAAGCTCAACAAATATCTGATTGGTGACGGTCTCGATATAGAAACGATATCCCTTTTCTCTTAAGATCTCTCTCACCTTGTCAGCCATTTTGATAGCGTGCGCGCCGAGACGGAAATAAAGGTCATCCGTGAACATGGCGTCGAACTGAACGCCTACAAGTCGTCCCTTTGCAAGAAGCGCGCCGTGCTGTTTTATGCTTGAGAAGAAGTGGCGGGGAGCATTTGCGTGCGTGAAAACCACCGCTTCTCCGCAGAGGGCACCTACCTTCGTTCCGCCTATGTAGAACACGTCGCAGGCATCGGCAATAACTTCGAGAGTCACGTCAGTGCCGCGGCTCATAAGACCGTAGCCAAGTCTCGCTCCGTCAAGGTAAAGGGGAATGTCGTACTTTCGGCAGATATTTGCGATTGAATAAAGCTCGTCTTTAGTATAAAGAGTACCGTATTCCGTGGGGTGTGAGATATACACCATACCCGGGCGGACGATATGCTCGTGTGTCTCGTCTGCGTAGTAGGTTTCAAGATACTTTGTTAGGGCAGATGACATGATCTTACCGTTTTCGTGAGGGACTGTAAGTACCTTATGTCCCGTAAACTCAATTGCACCTGCTTCATGAGCATTAACGTGTCCCGTATCGGCACTGATAACGCCTTCATAGGGGGCAAGGACGGTGTCTATAACAATCTGATTTGTCTGCGTACCGCCTGTGAGGAGGAAAACTTCCGCACTCGGTTTTCCGCAGGCTTTTTTGATCTTTTCTTTGGCGGAGCTTGAATACTTATCAAGTCCGTAAGAAACGAGAGTTTCCTTATTAGTTTCCACAAGGTGCTGAAGTATTTCGGGACTTGCACCTTCAGTATAATCACTTTCAAAAACGAGCATTTTTACTTTCTCCGTTTCAATATATTTTTACAAGCTGAGTTTTAGTCGATTTTCTTTTTCCACGCCCCCGACAGATAGAACACAAGTCCTATAAAGAACGGAGTGTAGCCTGCAAGGGCATCGCCAAGCCAAAAGCCGAAATGCTTCATATCGAGGACAAGTCCGAAAAGCACGGAGAGTCCGATCCTCAGCACGATACCGTCGAGAATAGCTGTGGCAAAATTGGTTTTATAGTTACCGCTTCCGTTAATGAGGGCGTTCATCATTGCTCTCATTGCGCTTGAGAAGAACAGAAGCACTGCGATCGGTACGAAAGGACGGGCAAGGGCAAGCACGGCGCCGTCACCCGTAAAGAGACCCACTATCGCTTCGGGGAACATAATAAACGCAAGTGATACTATACTTGATACGGTAAGTGTTATTACCGCAAGGCGGAGGATTATTCCCTTTACTCTGTCGTACTTCTCTGCGGCAATGTTCTGACCGACCATGGTGCTTCCCGCGGCATTCATAGAGTTTGAAATAAGATTACTGAAGCTTGCAAGCTTGTTTGCGATTCCAGCAAAGGCTGAAACCTCTACTCCGTAGGAGTTGACGTAGGAATTTACGAACAGCTTTGAAATTTGGACTGCCGCCATTTTTATTGCCATGGGAATACCAAGCTTCAAAAGGGAGACAAGCATTTCCACGTTCCAGACAATAAAATCTCTGAAAGAACAGATAAGGCTGAATTTATCACGGTTTCTCACAAGGAACACAGTACAGAGAATAACACTGACCACTTGGCTGACGACAGTTGCAAGTGCGGCGCCACCTACGCCCAAACGGGGAACCAACAAAATGTCAAGTAGTACATTAAGCCCTGCTGCGACTCCGATAAAGATAAACGGGTGCTTTGAGTCTCCCATACCGCGCATGATAGCGCTGACAGCGTTATAACCGTATATGAATACA
>JAFXKJ010000027.1 GCA_017531765.1 Clostridia bacterium | reverse complement strand
GGCATAAATAATTATGGTATACAGAATATTTGTAGAAAAGAAAAAGGAGCTCGCTCTTGAAGCTAAGGCTCTCCTTTCCGATGCGGTAAGCCTTCTCGGCATAAAGAATCTTACCGATGTACGTGTTTTCAACCGCTACGATGCTGAAAACATCACTCCCGAGCTTTTCGATTACGCAAAAAGCACGGTTTTCTCCGAGCCTCAGCTTGATATCGTAACCGACGGACTTAACGTAGAAGGTGCTGTAGTATTTGCGGTGGAATTCCTCCCCGGTCAGTACGATCAGAGAGCCGACTCCGCTTCTCAGTGTATTCAGATCATATCTCAGGGCGACCGTCCCCTCGTTCGCACCGCTAAGGTATACGCTCTTTACGGCGCGCTTACCGAATGTGAGATCGCTGAGATCAAAAAATACGTAATCAACCCCGTTGAGTCCCGCGAGGCTTCAATGGAAAAGCCCGAGACTCTTGCGGTTCAGTACGATATTCCCACAGAGGTAAAAACACTTGACGGATTCATCGCTCTTGACGAAGCAGGTCTTGCCGATTTCGTTAAAGCATACGGTCTTGCCATGGACAACGCTGACATCGCGTTCTGCCAGGCATACTTCAAGTCCATCGATCGCGATCCCACCATCACCGAGATCCGTATGATCGATACATACTGGTCTGACCACTGCCGTCACACCACCTTCCTTACCATCATCGACGACGTTAAGTTTGAAGACGAGCTTCTTCAGAAGACTTACGAAGAATATATCGAGACAAGAAAAGCTCTCGGCAGAACTAAGCCCGTTTGCCTCATGGATATTGCAACTCTCGCAGTCCGCCATCTCAAGAAGGTCGGAAAGCTTGATAAGCTTGACGAGTCCGAGGAGATCAACGCTTGTACCGTTAAGATCGACGTTGAAATTGACGGTGTAAGTGAGCCTTGGCTCCTTCTCTTCAAGAACGAAACACACAACCATCCTACCGAAATCGAGCCCTTCGGCGGTGCCGCTACCTGTATCGGCGGTGCTATCCGTGATCCCCTCTCAGGCCGTTCATACGTTTACGGCGCAATGAGAGTCACCGGTGCAGCTGATCCTACGGTTCCCGTTTCCGAGACTATCCCCGGCAAGCTTCCTCAGAGAAAGATCGTTACAACTGCTGCGGCAGGTTACTCATCCTACGGTAACCAGATCGGTCTTGCTACAGGTATCGTTGATGAAATCTACCATCCCGGCTATGCGGCAAAGCGCATGGAGATCGGTGCTGTCGTTGCGGCGGCTCCCGCGGCAAACGTAAGACGCGAGAAACCCGATCCCGGCGACGTTGTTATCCTTCTCGGCGGTGCTACGGGCCGCGACGGATGCGGCGGTGCTACAGGTTCTTCAAAATCCCACACTGCTCAGTCTCTTGAGACCTGCGGTGCCGAGGTTCAGAAGGGTAACGCTCCCGAAGAAAGAAAGCTTCAGAGACTTTTCAGAAATGCTGAAGCTTGCCGCATGATCAAGCGCTGTAACGACTTCGGTGCGGGCGGTGTATCCGTTGCCATCGGTGAGCTTGCAGACGGTCTTGAAATCAACCTTAACGCAGTTCCGAGAAAGTACGACGGTCTTGACGGTACTGAGCTTGCAATCAGCGAGTCTCAGGAAAGAATGGCTGTTGTTATTGAAAAAGAAAATATTGACGCATTCCTCGCTCTCGCAGCTGAGGAAAACCTCAACGCTACTCCCGTTGCAGTTGTAACAGAAGCTCCGAAGCTCGTAATGCACTGGAACGGCAAGAAGATAGTTGACATTGACCGTGAATTCCTTAACTCCAACGGTGCTGAAAAGCACATCACTGCTGCTCCCGCGGCTCCCGCTCTTGTAAAGAAGGAGATCAAGGGTACATTCACAGAAAACATGAAGGCCGTTGCTGATGACCTCAACACCTGCTCTAAGCGTGGTCTCTCCGAAAGATTTGACTCCACCATCGGCGCAGGTACAGGTCTAATGCCCTTCGGCGGTAAGAATCAGATCACTCCCATTCAGGCAATGGTACAGAAGATCTCCGTTGAGAAGAAGCATACCAACGACTGCTCATTCATGTCCTTCGGTTATAACCCCTTCATCACAGAGCAGAGCCCCTATCACGGTGCTTACCTTGCAGTAGTTGAGTCCGTATGTAAGCTCATCGCTACAGGCGCTTCCTTTGAGGACGTATACCTCACCTTCCAGGAATATTTTGAGAAGCTCGGCACCGACTCCCGCCGTTGGGGTAAGCCTCTCGCGGCTCTTCTCGGTGCATTCAAGGCTCAGATGGAGCTGGGCATCGGTTCAATCGGCGGTAAGGACTCCATGAGTGGTTCCTTCGAAAATCTCGATGTTCCTCCCACACTCGTTTCCTTCGCAGTTACAACAGGCAAGACAAGTGACGTTATCTCCCCCGAGTTCAAGAAGGCAGGCAACAAGATCGCCCTTCTCAAGCCCGAGTATGACGAAAACGGTCTCCCCGTAACCGCTTCCCTTACAGCTCTCTTTGATAAGGTTACCGCGCTTATGCGCGAGGGCAAGGTGGTTTCCGCTTACACACCCGGTATGGGCGGCGTAGCTGAGGCTATCATGAAGATGTGCTTCGGTAACTCCCTCGGCGCAAGCCTTACAAACGTATGCAACGGCTGTCTCTTCGACTACTGCTACGGCGGATTTGTGCTTGAGACTACCGAAAACATCGAAGGTGCCCGCATGATCGGTGAAGTTACCGATGACGGCATGATCACCTTCGGTGACGAGAAGGTATGTCTTAATGAGCTTCTCGGTATTTATGAAGACAAGCTTGAGAGCGTATTCTCCTGCAACATTCCCGACAGAAAGACTCCCATGGAGAACTTCAGCTATAAGGCTGACTCTTGGGGCGCTCCCGCAGTTAAGGTTGCAAAGCCCAAGGTGCTCATCCCCGCATTCCCCGGCACAAACTGTGAGTTCGACTCCGCAAAGGCTGTGCGCGATGCCGGCGCTGAGCCCGAGATCATCGTTATCCGTAACCTTGATGCTTCCGCTATCCAGAGTAGCGTTGAGCAGTTTGCTACCGCTCTTAAGGACGCTCAGATGATCTTCATCCCCGGCGGCTTCTCCGGCGGTGACGAGCCCGACGGAAGTGGTAAGTTCATTACCGCATTCTTCCGTAACGCTCAGATCAAGGAAGGCGTGACCGAACTTCTTGAGAAGCGCGACGGTCTCATGTGCGGTATCTGTAACGGCTTCCAGGCTCTCATCAAGCTCGGTCTCGTTCCCTACGGAAAGATCATCGACACAGATGAGAGCTGTCCTACACTTACATTCAACACCATCGCACGTCACCAGTCCAGAATCGTTCGTACACGCGTTGCCTCCAACAAGTCTCCTTGGCTTGCTCTTACAAACGTCGGCGACGTTTACTCCGTTCCGATCTCCCACGGCGAGGGTCGCTTCCTCGCTGACGAAAAGCTCATCCGCGAGCTTGCCGCTAACGGTCAGATCGCAACTCAGTACGTTGACCTCGACGGCAACGCTACAAGCGACGTTCACTTCAACCCCAACGATTCCATGTACGCCATCGAGGGTATCACCTCTCCCGACGGACGCGTATTCGGTAAGATGGGTCACAGCGAGCGTATCGGCGCAGGTCTATACCGTAACGTTCCCGGTGAATATGACATCCGTATGTTTGAGTCCGCTGTTAAGTATTTCAAGTAATATATAAAACGCTCTCCCTCTCACGTCAAGCGAGGGAGGGAGAGTTCACTGCTATTATATTGAAAGGTTAATTATAAAAATGGCTTACAAAACAGATATTGAAATTGCTCAGAGCTGTGAGATGCTCCATATCAGCAAAATTGCAGAGGCGGCTCACGTTGACGAAAAATACGTTGAACAGTACGGAAAATATAAAGCAAAGATCGATCCCGCACTCCTCAGCGAGACCGACCGTGAAAACGGTAAGCTTATTCTTGTAACCGCTATCACTCCCACACCCGCAGGTGAAGGAAAGACTACTACCACCATCGGTCTTGCAGACGGTCTGAAGCGTATCGGAAAGGACGTTACCGTTGCTCTCCGCGAGCCCTCTCTCGGTCCCGTATTCGGTGTTAAGGGCGGTGCCGCAGGCGGCGGATATGCTCAGGTAGTACCCATGGAGGACATAAACCTCCACTTCACAGGTGACTTCCACGCAATCGGCGCGGCTAACAACCTTCTTGCGGCTATGCTTGACAACCATATTCAGCAGAGTAACTCCCTGGGTATCGACGTTCGACGCATTACATGGAAGCGCTGTGTTGACATGAATGACCGCCAGCTCCGTTTTATCGTTGACGGTATGGGCGGTAAGGCTAACGGTGTTCCCCGCGAGGACGGATTTGATATTACCGTAGCTTCCGAGATCATGGCTGTTCTCTGCCTTTCAAACTCCATTAGTGACCTTAAGGCACGTCTCTCCCGTATCATCGTAGGCTACACCTATGACGGACGTCCCGTTACCTGCGGTGAGCTTAAGGCGGCAGGCGCTATGACGGCTCTCCTCAAGGATGCCATCATGCCTAACCTGGTTCAGACACTTGAGGGAACTCCCGCATTCGTACACGGCGGTCCCTTCGCTAATATCGCTCACGGTTGTAACTCCGTTATGGCAACGAAGATCGCTCTTAAGATGGGTGACTACACCGTAACTGAGGCAGGCTTCGGCGCTGATCTGGGTGCTGAGAAATTCCTCGACATCAAGTGCCGTATGGCAGGTCTCACTCCCGATGCCGTTGTAGTTGTAGCTACGGTCCGTGCACTTAAGATGCACGGCGGTAGAGCGAAGACCGAGCTTGCTACAGAGGACCTTAAGGCTCTTGAACGCGGAATCCCCAATCTTCTCCGTCACGTTTCCAACATCAAGAACGTATATAAGCTCCCCTGCGTAGTTGCAGTAAACCGCTTCCCCACCGACACCGATGCTGAGATCGAATTCATCATCGCAAAGTGCCGTGAGCTTGGCGTTAATACAGTTCTTTCCACTGTATGGGCAGACGGCGGCGCAGGCGGCGAGGCTCTCGCACGTGAGGTAGTCCGTCTCTGTGAAGAGGAAAAGGGTGAGTTTACCTTCGCTTACGAAGACGATCTCACAATCTCCGAAAAGATCGAGGCTGTGGTTAAGAAGATCTACGGCGGTGACGGAATCGCAATCCTTCCCGCGGCTAAAAAGCAGATCGCCGAGCTTGAAGCTCTGGGATTCGGCAATATGCCCGTATGTATGGCTAAAACTCAGTACAGCTTCTCCGATGACGCAACTAAGCTCGGTGCTCCCGATGGCTTTACTGTTACCATCAAGAACGTAAAGGTATCCGCAGGCGCAGGCTTTATCGTAGTTCTCACAGGTGACATTCTCACAATGCCCGGACTTCCCAAGGTTCCCGCGGCTGAGAAGATCGACGTTGACGAAAACGGACGTATCACAGGTCTGTTCTGATATTCAATCTGATTTATTCAAAAAATTCCCGACTCAGATCATAACGATCCAAGTCGGGACGTTTTTTTACGCATTGAGTGCAGACGTAATAAGTCTGTCGATCAGCTCGCTGTAGCTGATTCCCGAATGTATCATAAGCTTCGGATACATGGAGATGGGAGTAAAGCCCGGAATGGTGTTGATCTCGTTGAAAACGAACTCACCTTCATGGGTGAAAAAGAAGTCAACACGAGAAAAACCTCTACAGTCAAGTGCGCGGAAAATTCTCTCAGCGTTCTTTCTTACAAGACGTGTCTTTTCATCGGGAAGTCTTGCGGGAATGTAGTAAGACGAAGCATCACTTACGTACTTTGTCTCGTAATCGTAGAAATCGCTTGCTCCAACGTCGATCTCCGCGGGGAATGACACGGTATACTTGCCGCCTTCCTCAAGAACTGCAACCTCAACCTCGCAACCGCTGATCATCTCTTCAATGATAAGCTTTGTGTCCTCGCGAAGCGCAATTTCAATAGCGCGCAGAAGCTCTTCTCTCGTTCTGACCTTGCTGATTCCCACAGATGAGCCTGCACAGGCGGGTTTAACGAACATGGGGTATCCAAGCTTTGCTTCACATTCAACTGCCGTGATTGACACGTCGTCCCCCGCGCGCATTGTAACGGATGCAGCCTGGCGGATGTCGCCAAGCTCGCGGACGATCGCTTTAGTCATCGCCTTATCCATACAAACCGCGCTGGAAGCGTGGGGACAACCGACAACGGGCACGCCCATTACCGAAAGAAGCCCCTGGATCTGTCCGTCCTCACCGAATTTTCCGTGAAGCATGGGAAAAACTCCGTCTAATCTGATCTCATCGACGCCGCCATCACGAAGGACGTAGATCTTGCCCTCTCCGTTATCGGGAGAGATAAGAAGCCGGCTTACTTTGTCGGACTTGTACCATGTATTGCTTCTGATATCCTCAATGTCTCCCTCATAAAGATACCATGCACCCTCACGGGTAATGCCCACGGTATAAAGATTGTATTTTTCTCTGTCTATATTGGAAAGAAGCGCATATGAGGAGGAAAGAGACACCTCATACTCCGAGGACTTTCCACCGAAAATTATGGCAATATTTTTCTTCATTATTATCTCCATTCAGCCTACGGCTACACAAAATACGGGAAATCATCTTTTGGTATTACAACCGTCCTTCGCGTATTTTATTGAATTGACAGTAAATTATATGCTGTAAGGGGGAGTACGCATTACAGTTACTCTCTCGTTACCGCTGAGGTCCCGCAGAGTTTCACAGCGATAACCCAAGTTTCGCATTATAGCCCTGACCACAGGTCCCTGACTTCTGCCATGCTCAATGGCAAGATAACCGCGGGGTCTGAGGAAAAGTCGGTATATATGTATAATTGCTCTGATAACGGTAAGTCCGTCGCACTCATCGGTGAGAGCGTGACGGGGCTCATATGACAGTTCACCCTCAAGCTCATCCATTTCATCAATGGTAACGTAAGGGGGGTTTGCGGCGATGAAATCAAATCTTTCGCTTCCGAAATACCCGAGAGCCGAAATGTGACTGCACACATCCGCTTCCACGAATCTCACTCTGTCCTTTGACCCGAAGAGACTTTCACAGTTTTTCTTTGCAACTAAAAGAGGAGCAGGATACTTTTCAAGTGCTGAAACTTTGACATCGGGTCTGTGGTGAGCCACTGCAAGGGCAATACATCCGCTGCCGGTGCAAAGGTCAAGAAAATTTCCGTTTTCGGGAAGCTTATCGATAGCAAGCTCACAAAGAAGCTCGGTGTCACTTCTGGGAATAAGACAGCCTTCGTTTACCTCAAGTGGAATACCCATAAACTCCCACTTGCCGAGAATATACTGGAGAGGATACCTTTCGGCTCTGCGGCTTACCGCCTCAGAGAGAGCAGCTTCACACTCTTCTGAAATGTTAAACTCCTCATTTTTAGAGGAAAGAAGCATGGCTTCGGAAATGCCTGTAAAATGTGAGGTGATAAGTCTCGCCTCATATGCGGCATTCTTGATGCCCGCGTTTTCAAATTTTATGATAATATCATTAAGTATCATGCTTCTTTCTCTCCTGCTTCAGTGGCGGATTCTTCGGAGGCTTCGATAGGAGTTTCTTCGGAGGGTTCGTCTGCGGCAGGAGGAAATTCTGAGGGGATAGCACCCTTGAGAGCAGTTATCGCAACTTCAAGCTGACTTTCGTCAGGCTCACGAGTTGTAAGATACTGCATCCAAAGTCCGGGAGCTGCAAGGATCTTTACAATAAAATTGTCATGACGGCCTGCATACATAATAAACTCAAAGCCAAGTCCCACGGAAATGGGCATGAGAAGTATCTTCACAAGGCTTCTGAGCAAGGGATGTGTGATGGGAATAAGGATACCGACAAAAATAGAGATAATAAGCATCACGAAAATAAAGCTTGTACCGCAACGGGGATGGAATCGGGTACACTTAGCCGCATTTTCGGCTGTAAGCTCAAGTCCCTTTTCGTAGCAGTCAACGGATTTGTGTTCAGCACCGTGATACTGGAAGGTACGGCGAATATCGGGCATGAGAGAGACAAGGGCGATGTAACTGACAAAGATCACGATCTTCAGTCCGCCTTCAACAACGCTTCTCACAACGGAATTCATCTTGAAATCGAAAAGATGCTCGATTCCTCTCGGAATATAAGTGGGAACGAAGAAAAACAGTCCTACCGCAAGAGCTACGCCGAGTACCGTAGCTATCGCCATAATGACAGCCATAAGCTTGTCACCTAACTTTTCAAGCAGCCACTTTTCAAACTTTGTCTCAGCCTCCGCATCCTCAAGTCCAAGCATTTCTGCGGATTCGGTGAGAGTGCCCATGCTGAGGATCATCATTTCAACAAAGTTTATAACGCCTCTGAGTATGGGAATGTTGAAAAACTTGTTTTTCTTTCTGAGGGACGTAAATTTCTTGTTACGGGTCGTGATCGTGCCGTCGTCACCCCTGACTGCAAGGCAGGTGTCCTCCCCCGACTTCATCATTACACCCTCAATAACAGCCTGTCCGCCGACCTTGCCAAGTCTGCAGGAAAGCTCAGGGTTCTTTTTCTTTTTCATTACACTTCGCCTTTCGATTTTTGTTTGTGTTTAGACAATACTAAAAAGACCATACACTGATATTATACTATAACAGGCGTTTTTTTGCAATAGAAATATTACTCCCCCGAAGAAAATTTACATAATGTTCGACATTTGACTTAAAGAATAAAAAATATAATACAAAATAGACAAATCTTTTTCGATTCTTGTCACAAGCGGGGGGTGAAAATTGTTATAATATATAGAATCCGGATTCAAATCTTAGTTTTTTGGAGGTGAGCTATACGGACAAGACTACTTGTGACACCGAAAAGATCGCTCTGATATACGAGCTGTACGAAAAAGAGCTCTTCAGGATATGCCTGTCGGTCTTACGCGATCGGTACAATGCCGAAGACGCACTCCACGAATGCTTTTTGAAAATAATCAGATACCGCGACCGTATCTGCGACCCCGCAAGCGAAAAATGCCGCCGTTTTGTGCGCAAGACCGCAAGGAATACCGCCATAAATATGTACCGACAAATGGCAAGAGAAGCCACCTATGTGGAGGGTCTGCCCGAATGGGATACAGCGGACAACAGCTTTGACATGGACACTTTGGCATCCCTGACTCTCACGGAAAAGCAGGTGCTTTGTTCTCTCGGTCAGAAATACCGCCAGGTTGTTAAGTACATCTGCCTTGAAGGGTTGCCGGTCAAGGAATGTGCGGCAATTCTGAAGCTCAGCGAAGTATGTGTAAGAAAGCGCCTTGAACGGGCAAAAAAGCAAATCAAAGAAAACATCAAAAACCTGTAAGGGAGGTTCAACAGTGAATAACAAAGATATTTTTTCCGAAGATTACATAAACCGAAGAGATCTGGTTATGAGAAATCTTGAAAGCTATGAGAAAGAGGTAAAACCCGGTCGCTCTCGTATTTCCATAAAGCTCGCCGCGGCTGCAGCGCTGTGCGTTCTTCTCGCCGCAAGTGTGTTCGCCGTTACGGAATTCAACCTTTTCAAAATCTTCAGCGATGACACAAAGACAGTGATAAGTATAGGCTCGGGAAATGCCGCAACCGCCCCTCCTGACGCCCTTATTACTGACAAAAACGGCTACTTCACCTTCGACTCGCATTTTGAAGCTGAGGGGGAGATCCCGCTTCTTATTTTCCACCGCGACTATATGCCGCAATCCGTCGGGGGGACGCCCTCGGAGGGTGAGATCAAATTCGGTGACTTCGACCATGGTACTGCCCTCTCATTAAGTGCGGTATACCTGGGCGGAAAAAGCTACACATACAATTTCGGTCCGTCTGCAAGCTGTGAGAGCTTTACTGTAAACGCTCACAGTGCGGTCATCATCCGACTTGACGAGACAACTTACTTTAACAAAATACTTGCGGTATACTTTGAAGAATTTGATGTTGTGGTGAACTGTTATCTCGGCTATGCCATCCCCGACAGCGAGATCACAAAGCTTGCGGAAGGCTTCAGACTTGAAGAAACGGATGACCCGTCTCTTGCATGGCAGATCACAAAAAACACTGGCGGCATGGTACATTCGACCTATCTTCCCGAAAGCACCTATCTCCCCCTTGAGCTGTCGGAGAGGATCGCCCTCAACGATACTGTCACACTCAGCGAAGGGGTTGTGGGAAGTCTGGGAAGAGACACGGTGGATATTGAGATCACCCCGATGTACACCGCTGTGTTTGATGACGTATTGGCACTTGACGAAAACCGCTACGATGCTGAAAATCTAAAGCTTTTCGCCGACAGCGACGGCGGCTTCATACTTTATCCGAGAACACGGATCGTAAAATCAACTGACGGAAGCTTAATTTTCGGTGAGACGAAAAACGTAAAGAAAAAGCTACTTACCGTCACGCTGAGTCTGAAAAACACATCAGACAGTGCCGTTACCACCTGCATCGGAAGTGCATTCAACCTGCACGTGGGGGACGGCGAGAGTCTGCATACCTCTTACGTATACAACAACACGCCAAGCAAATACACAACCTCATCTTATCCGTTTTATTACGACGGAGGCGGCTTGGAAAAATCCGCGTGGATCACCGAATTTACCGCAGGGGAAGAAAAGCTCTGTACAGTTGGATTCCTGGTGGATGAGGATATGCTTGACATAGCGTATCTTCTCATCGGAAACATCGGAGACGTAAGATACAACTTAAAGCTCGGTTAAAAAGAGACCGGCGCACCAAATTAATTGACGGCATCACTGTTTTCAAACGGCGATGCCGTCAATTTTCGTTTGGGTAGGTATCCTTCGTGGGGTGATGGGTAAAACGTGAAAGTTATAATCAAACGTAACCTTTTTTCCTATATTTCATTCAGGCGTACTGTTTCCGCAAGCGGAAACGGAGATGGTTTATACGTAGGATTATCACACCAACGTACGGTTTGTAGACCAACAAATGGACAGTATCGTTTGCTTCACAAACAGTGACGCCTGTCACCTACCTGTTTCATTTGACGTTGTAACGATTTTCTGAAAATCGTGCCCCCCTATCTTTTTTTATTCCATCACCAACAATTTACAAATAAAAAGATTGATATTGTCTCGTTTTTTTGTTATAATAAGATAAGAAGCGAATTTTGCTTTTTTTCGGACTGGTCTGAGAAAGCGGAAAGGACACTTCTGTAAAGTGAACATGAAAAAATTCACCGAAATTTCGGAGAACGTCATCAGTAATTATAAAGACAGCGACCCCATCATGGTTCGCAAATGCATCACGCTGAAAGACGTGGGCTTCAGAAAAGACGAGCCGTCAAGAGAACTTTGGCACGCCGAAATGTCTCTTGACCACGACTTCTATCTTGCCACTCTCGTTGTTGCAGGTGCCGCCATCATACTTTCGTATGGTATCTGCCGCGTTGCAAAAAGTGTAAAATGCAGAAGAAAATATAAGAGATGACTTTCTCCCCTGCCCGTCCTTACGGGCAGATACATAGTTCAAAGTCAGATACGTGAGGGGAACTGCCATGACAAGAAACCGAGATAATCTTCTCCGCTACATATTCGTGGGCTCACTGTTTATTGTAGTTTGCGTTATATATATTTTCATTTTCATCGATCTTCAGGTGTCGGGTCAGGATTACTACACCATGGCTCCCACCGCAACAGTCAGGACCCGTACCGTAAAGTTGCAGGCTCAGAGAGGCGAGATATACGACAGAAACGGAAAGAAGCTGGTGGAAAACAGCTTCAGCTACGACTTGAGACTTGATTACGGTTCAATGCCGCAAAAATCCGCAGATAAAAACAGTGTAATTCTGTCTTTGCTTGACTGCGCCGAAAATTCGGGAAGTCTGAATACTCTGACAGCTATAAAATATTCTCCCTTCACGGTCAGCGTGTCGGGAAACAACTTAAGCTTTAAGTTTAATCCCGAGTTTTTTGAACTCACACGTGCAAACAGATACAAAAAGCTGGCAGGTGAGCTTAATGTTCCCGAAGACGCCGATGCGTCTACCGCCTCTGCCGCTTTTTTAACCAGATACGCACTGACCGACAGCGAGGGTAAGCTGATATATTCCCCAAAGGAAACGAAAACTCTGTTTGAATATCGTATGGATATGGATATGTCCGACTTCTCCCCCGATGTACCTTATACATTTGCCGAAAACGTTTCCATTGAGTTTATTACCGAAGCCAAGGAATCTGCCACCGGAGGATTTACCGTATTTTGCGACTACGAAAGAGTCTATCTATACCCAGGATATGCCTCTCATATCCTCGGCAGAGTGGGAAAGATTCCGGGGGACAACCTTGAATATTATACTGCTCTCGGTTATTCCTTTGATGCTGTGGTGGGAAATTCCGGTGTGGAGTATTCCTTCGAGAATTATCTCCACGGTCTTGACGGAGAAATGCTTGTAACCGAGGATGCAAGCGGTAACATTATAAAAACGGAAATAACAAAAGAGCCCGTAGCGGGTCTTGACGTATATCTCACCATCGACATTGACCTCCAGATAGAAGCGGAGGATTCACTCCACGAAAACATCCTTTTCGTTCAAGAGGAAGCCGCAAAAAATGACGGAGAACGTGACGGAGAGGACGCAAGCGCAGGTGCACTCACCGCAGTTGATCCAGACACAGGTGAGGTACTCGTCCTCGCATCATATCCCACGTACAATCTTGCAACGTTTTCAGAGGACGTGGGATACCTCAACACAGACGAAAACACACCCATGGTAAACCGCGCGCTCAGCGGTCTGTATCAGCCGGGCTCCACCTTCAAGCCGGGAGTTGCCGTGGCTGCCCTTGATTCGGGCGTTATCACACCCTATACCATAATAGACACAAAGGGAAGATATACCAAATACGGTAGTGACGGTCCGAGATGCTGGCTGTACCTCATGTCAAACGACGTACACGGCCCCATTGACGTGACGGAAGCCATTCAGGAATCATGTAACTATTTCTTCTACGAGATCGGTGACACCATGACCATCGACCTTATGAACAAGTATATGTCATCCTTCGGTCTCGGTGAGAGTACGGGAATTGAGCTGTACGAAAAAACGGGCGTTCTTGCAGGTCCCGAGTACCGCATCGAGAATAATCTCGACGAATGGTACCCCGGTGACACACTGCGCGCGGCTATCGGTCAGTCCGATCACCTTTTCACCCCCCTTCAGATCACAATGTATACCTCTGCCCTCGTAAACGACGGCACAAGATATTCCGCACATATTCTCTACAAGGTATGCCGTTTCGGTTCAGGAGAGTTGGTATTCGCCCCCGAAACTTCCGTGATAAGCACAGCTGAGGTTTCAAAAGAGTCTTGCGAGGTTGTACGTAATGCCATGAAAAACGTTATCGAAAACGGCTCCGCTTCCGAGATATTCGAAGACTACCCCATCACCATCGGCGGTAAGACCGGAACAGCCCAGGTTTCAAAGACCAAGAGCGACAACGCGATCTTCACCGCATTTGCCCCATTCGACGACCCCGAGCTTGTGGTAACGTGTGTTATTGAGCAAGGAAACACCGGCTCAAACGCAGGTGTTGCGGTAAAGGGACACTTTGACTATTATTTCGGTGTGGGCGATCATTCGGAAACTCCCTCCGCCCCCACCGACAATACTCCCGCCGGGACTCCCGATGGGACTCCCGATGGGACTGTAAACGGAGGTGCGACAGATGGAGAATAGATCACCAAACACCGAAAAGATCATCGAAAAGCTGAAGGAGATATATCCCGAGGCTGTCTGCTCCCTTGAATATGACGGTGACCCGTGGCGGCTGCTGGTTGCGGCAAGACTTTCCGCACAGTGCACCGACGAGAGAGTAAACATCGTATGTAAGCCCCTTTTCCGCCGTTTTCCCGATGCTAAAAGTATAACCGAGGGAACAGTGCCCGAGATCGAAGAGATCATCCGTCCCTGCGGACTTTTCAGAACGAAGGCAAAGAGCATTTACGATATGTCGCAAATGTTACTTGACAAGTTCGGCGGCAGAGTTCCCGACACCATGGAAGACTTACTTAAGCTCCCCGGTGTGGGACGTAAGATAGCCAATCTTATCCTCGGCGACATATACGGAAAGGGCGGTGTCGTAGCCGACACACATTGCATCAGAATCTGCGGAAGGCTCGGTTACTACGACACCTCAAAAAAAGACCCGCTTTTCACCGAAAGGACCATGGAAAAGCTCATTCCCCTAAGCGAGCAAAGCGATTTTTGCCACAGAATGGTGCTTTTCGGCAGAGAATTCTGCATGGCGAGAAATCCGCGGTGCGGTGAATGTCCCCTGAAGGATCTGTGCCTTAACGATAATAAAACCAATTAACATACAACACTGAAAGGACATAAATTATGACACACGGAATTATTAAAGTCGGCTGTGCCACACCGAAAGTGTATATCAGTGAGCCTTCAAAAAACGCCGAAAAGATCATCGAAGCCGTAAAGGAAGCCTCTGAGCTTGGTATCAAGCTTCTCGTCTTCCCCGAGCTGTCCCTCACAGGCGCCACCTGCGGTGACCTTTTCTTCACGGACACTCTCATCAGAAAAGCAGAAGAGGCTCTCATGAGGATCGCCGCCGAAACCGCTGACTGTGACATGATCTTCTTTGTCGGTCTCCCCGTACGTGAGCTTGGTAAAATCTTCAACTGCGTGGCGGCTGTTTCCCGCGGTGAGGTGCTTGGCTTTGTACCCAAGAGTACAGTCACAGACAGCGAGCTTGACGACGCCCGCCACTTTGCCCCCGCCCCCGACAAGTTCACCTTGGTAAACTTCGGATATGAGTCACTGATGATGGGACGCGACCTTCTTTTTGAGTGCGCTGAGCTTCCCTCTCTCAGAATCGGCTGTGTCATCGGTAGCGATGCCACACTTCCATCTTCCCCCGCAAACCGTCTTGTTGGTATCGGCGCGACCCTTGTTGTGAATCCTTTCGCTTCCGCTGAGATCATCGGCAGAGCAGACTACAGGCGAAGCCTCGCCATAGCTGACAGCGGACGCCTCATATGCGCTATGGTAAGTGCAGGCGCATCCGAGAGGGAGTCCACAACCGATATGGTATTCGGAGGTCATTGCCTCATCAGCGAAAACGGAACTGTAAAAGCCGAAAAACGTCCGTTTACCGCAGGAAAAATAATTTCGGCAAATGTCGACATTCAACATCTCACTCACGACCGACTTGTGTCCAAGGGCTTCCCCGCAACTAATAACGAAGAAGTGGTCAGAACTCCCTTCAGCCTATGTGACGATGCGACTGAAATATTCGGTGACATTGACCCCACTCCCTTTATCCCCAAGGGAGACAAGAGAGACGCTACTCTCGCGCACATTCTCGACATTCAGACCTACGGTCTCGCAAAGAGACTTAAGGCGGCTCGCGCCAAGAGTGCCGTTATCGGTATCTCAGGCGGTCTTGACTCATGCCTTGCCCTTCTCGTTGCAGTCCGTGCAATGAAAACTCTGGCAAGACCCATGACCGACATCCTCGCCGTTACCATGCCCTGCTTCGGTACAACGGAGAGAACGAGAGGCAATGCCGAAATTCTTTGCGACGAGCTTGGTACGGCGTTTAAGACCGTTGATATTGCGGAAGCCGTAAAGGTGCACTTCCGTGATATTGGGCACGATATAGACGATTACTCAGTCGTTTTCGAAAACGCCCAGGCAAGAGAGAGAACTCAGATCATCATGGATATTGCCAACGGAAACGGCGGTATCGTTGTCGGTACTGGAGACCTTTCCGAGCTTGCTCTCGGCTGGGCAACCTATAACGGCGACCATATGTCAAACTACGGCGTAAACGGCGGTGTTCCCAAGACTCTCGTGAGACATCTCGTGGCATACTGCGCCGATGAAGCCGAGCGCGACGGAAAGACTGCTCTCGCCGAGGTGCTCCGCGACATCTTAGCTACCCCCGTAAGTCCCGAGCTTCTGCCTCCAAAGGAGGGTGAGATCGCTCAGAAGACTGAGGACATCGTAGGTCCCTATGAGCTTCACGACTTCTTCCTTTACCACTACGTTCGTTGGGGTGAAGAGCCCGAAAAGATCCTCCGCCTTGCCTCTGTCGCTTTCGACGGGGTCTATGACTCGGATATTATAGCCGCTTGGTTGAAGGTATTCATGCGCCGCTTCACCACTCAGCAGTTCAAGAGAAGCGCTCTTCCCGACGGAGTCAAAGTGGGAAGCGTTGCCCTCTCACCCAGAGGCGCGTGGATGATGCCCAGTGACGCAGAAGTTTGGAATCTTGATCTGTAAATCAAAAAGGAGATATCAAACAATGAAAAGAATCTTATCGTTCATTTTAAGTATGATCATGGTGTTTAGTATGTTTGCTTTTATCACTCCCGTATCGGCGGAAGAATCCGCCCCCACAGTAATATACGTTTCCCCCGGTGCCGAAAACGGTAACGGAAGCGAAGATGCTCCATTCGCTACCATCGAGGAAGCGAGAGATGCCATCCGTTCTCTTAAGAAAAACGGCGGACTCCCCACAGGCGGAGTTGACGTTATACTTAAAGACGGCGAATACAAGCTCACCTCAGCTCTTGTTTTCACCGAAGAGGATTCGGGTACAGCCGAGTCTCCCATCAGATATATTTCCGAAAACAAATACGGCGCAAAGCTACATGGCGGAGTCGAGCTTAACTACGCTGATTTTACCGATCTCACAAGCGCTGACAAAGCCAAGATCAACGGCAGCGCAGCCGCAGACAAGATATCACAGATCAAGAGACTTGACCTGAAAAAGTACGGCGCCACAAGTGAGCTCCTCGGATGTATCGGCGGTATGTCAATGGGCGGAAATAATCTCCCGAAGCTCTATCTTGACGGCAGTGAGCTTACCATTGCACGTTACCCCAACGATTCATATCTCAACGCAGGCGCTGAAACATCTGACAGAACAAAGTCCTTTACCGTTGACAGCGAAACTATGGCACGTATTCAGAAATGGAACGTGTATGAAGATGCCGCGGTTTTCGCTTATACTACATATGACTGGGCAACTCATTATTCACGAATTTCTTCAATAGATAACAGTACAAGTGAGGTTACCGTGCTCCACGGCACAGGCTACGGCTATGGAGAGGGTTCACGTTACTACTTCTACAATCTGTTTGCCGAGCTTGACACAGAGGGCGAGTACTACATCGACAGTAAGAATTGTGTCCTTTATGCTTACTTCCCCGCAAGTGCAAAATCCGCAGAGCTTACAACGACCTTCCTTAACGAT
>JAFXKJ010000026.1 GCA_017531765.1 Clostridia bacterium | reverse complement strand
TATGATTGTACTGCTTGCAACTTTAATTCTGCGCTGTATTTCTTGTTCTTGCGCGTTCTTCTTGGCATAAAATAACCCCCTTATAGTAGTCTTGAAAACTTTTGTTTTTTCAAGTGTCTACTTTAAGGGGATTATATCATTTGGAGTGTGCCTCAAGCTTTTTATTAAATTAAAAGAGTGAAACTATAAATTCGCCTGCTATTCTGAGACCCGCTGAACCGAGAGTCATGAGGATACCTGCCGAAAATACACCGAGAATAATAGCGGGAACGGAATCCTTGATCCTCATACCAAGTACAGCCGCAATAAGCGAGCCGGTCCACGCACCTGTGCCGGGTAGGGGAATGGCTACGAACAAAAACAGACCGATCTTTTCGTATTTTTTTACTTGAGACGCTTTGCTGTGTGCCTTCGTTTCAAGCTTCACAACGATTCGGTGGAAAAATTTCGCAGGCTTCAGAATAAAACCGAGAAAACTGCGACGGATTTTTGTACGGCGAGGGATAATATCTAAGTTTTCGGTGCGCTTGTCGATGCGCTCAAGCTTACCTTCGATTCGAACGGATGAATTTTTCATCCAATCGAATATGGGACGGACGAATAAAATGAGAAATGGGACGGGAAGACAATTACCTATTACGCATACTAAGTACGAGATCACGGGGCTGAGTCCTTCGCCTGCAATAGCTAATGGCAGTGCACCGCGAAGCTCTACTATCGGCACCATAGACATGAAAAAATACTTGATGTAATCAACTAAATGTTCCACTTTTAGTCTCCGTTAATTCAGTTTTTCTTCCTGAAGGATGAGAGGGAAGCCTTTGATCCGTCGGGATATTTTACAGTGGTGTTGTCAAGGATACCTTTTACACCTGCGCGGAACTCTTTGAGATACGCCTCGCGAAGCACACGGCGTTCTTCTTCCTCCTCGGGAGTCAGTCCCTCGGCTTTGGCCTTAGCGGCAAGCTCGTTTATCCTTTTGAGATGTGAATTTTCCATTATTTATTTCTTACCGTATCTTTCTTTGATTTTTTGTATATCAACCTTTTTCTGCTTTGTTTTTTCTGACAGTCATGTAATCCTCAAGAATAAGCCTTGCGGAAAGCTCGTCGACGTGCTTTTTGTGCTGACGGCTGTCAAGACCCGACATTGAAAGGAAGCTGTGCGCAGATACGGTAGTCAGCCTTTCATCGTACAGTTCGACGGGGAGACCCGTGATAGCCTCCAGTTCTGATGCAAAATCACGGCACTTCGCACTCCTCGGTCCTTCTGAACCGTTCATGTTAATGGGATTGCCGACAACGATAAGTTCTGCACCAAGCTCTTTTGCTTTTGCGGCAACACCTGTGAGTGCTTTTCTGAAGCCGCCTTCCACAAGTCCTGCGCGGGAGGCGACAATTTCGTCTTTATCACAAACGGCAAGTCCTGTTCTTGCATCACCGAAATCAACACCGAGGATGATCATAAAAGGATAGTTCCTTTCTTCCGTTTTAATAAGGAGAGGTTAATTAGCTTTTACTTCGTCAGTTTTTTCAAAGGTATCCGTAAGGGGGGTTCTCTTTTCATCGGAAATCTTTTTCTTCTCTCTGAACTCAATGACCTCGGACAGCGTGGGAATGGATGTGGATGCGCCCTCTCTGGTTACGGAGATAGCGGCGGCGATATTCGCCATCCTGATTGCCGAGTGGATGTTTCCGTTTTGAGTATAGGAATAGGTCATAGCGGCTGTGAATACGTCGCCTGCGGCTGTTGTATCAACGGGAATAACATTCTCGGGGGGATATACAAAATATTCCTTGCCGTCAAACATGAACGCGCCGCGATCTCCAAGCTTTATGACGATATACTTAGCCTGAACCATGCCGCGAAGCCTGATAGCGGCTCTGAGGGCAGATTCCTCGCATGAAGGAGTAATGCCTGTGTAAATACGGCATTCGGTCTCGTTGGGGGAGAATATCTCAACCTTGCCAAGCTTGTCAAGAGGATAGTCGAATCTTGCGGGGGCAGCATCAACGAATACCGGAATACCGCGTTCAGCGGCAAGTCGGCAAGCCTCGATCACTGCGGCATCTGCGATCTCAAACTGGAGATATACGGCATCGGGGTAAGAAGTGAAGGCATCTTCAAGGTCCTCGGGCTGCATATTGTTGTTGGCGCCGGGGAAAACGGTGATCCTGTTCTTGCCGCCATTTTCAACAATGATAGAAGCGAGTCCCGTGGGATTTTCCTTGTCCTCTACAATGAAACGGGTATCGATGCCCTCTGCCTTGTAAAGGCTTTTAAGCTTTGCGCCGTTGGCATCCGCACCTACCTTACAAACAAACACGCAGTCAGCGCCGAATCTTGCGAAGGTGAGAGCGCTGTTTGCTCCCTTTCCTCCCGGAGTGTAGGTATATGTACCCTTGGTTTCAATGATGGTTTCTCCTGAATAGGGCAGTCTTTCCACGTTCTGCACAAAATCGATATTTGCGCTGCTGATAACAAGTATTCTTTTCTTCATAACTGTTGAATTGTACCTTTCCGGTTTGAATGTATGAGATAAGTTTTGACACACTTAACCATTATATTATATATTATATCATAATAACGCCGAAAAATATAGTTTTTGCAAGGCACGGTTATTTTGAGACGAGAAAAAAGAAAAATAAGGCGACACTGCGCCTTAAAAAGTGATATGTTCCGAGGGTTGAAAATTAGTAGTTGTCGTTTTCGAATTCGTCTTTGCTGACTCCGCATACAGGACACTCAAAGTCATCGGGCAGATCGTCCCACATTGTATCGGGGTCAATGCCGTTTTCGGGATCACCGAGGTCTTCGTCGTACTCATAGCCGCAAATGATGCAAACGTACTTCATCTTAAATCAAACACTCCGTAAGAAAAATTCAAGTAACTGACTTGTTCAAGTATTATATCACATCGAAAAACCATTATCAATAATCAAAAC
This sequence comes from Clostridia bacterium, assembly GCA_017531765.1. Classification (GTDB taxonomy): domain Bacteria; phylum Bacillota; class Clostridia; order Oscillospirales; family CAG-272; genus RUG11130. Next base: position 8,082 of record JAFXKJ010000026.1, on the reverse strand, counting down.
AGAAAAAAATACTGTCAATAAGAAAAAAATGTCATGCACATTGCATATAAGCTTTTTATTTACTATCAAAGGTCGTAAAATGTGCAAAATATACTAAAAAATATATTGAATTTTGTTGAAAATAACATATTGACAATTGCAGCTTTCTGTAGTATAATAATCAAGCATTCAGCGAGAGCTGAAGAGCGAGTTGGTGTTATTGACGCAGAGGGTCCACCTGTTCCCATTCCGAACACAGAAGTTAAGCTCTGTCGTGCCGACAATACTTGCATGGCGACGTGCCGGAAAGATAGGTAGATGCCAACACAATAAAGGGTGCCCGCAACAGCGGGTGCTTTTTTGTTTTCATGTCATTATCTGAATACCGCGTAACTTACGCCTTGTTGCAACGCAATGGTGTTACGCGGTATTTTTGCTCTATTTTAAGAAAAATCTGATAAGCTTTTGATAAAAGCCTCTGTACGGTTGATAACGCATTCCAAGGTCCATAAAGGTCTTTTTGTCAACGATGCTTTTGGTGTGAGAGAAGGCGTCAAATCCCGCTTTCCCGTGGTATGAACCCATTCCGCTTTCGCCGACACCGCCGAAGGGCATCTCAGAGGTTGCAAGATGGATAACGCAGTCATTTATACATCCGCCGCCGAAGGAAAGGCGGGTGGTGAGAAGCTTTTGCATCTTTGGGCTTTCCGAGAACACATACATCGCTAGGGGATTTGGTTTGTTATGTAAAATACTGAGGATTTCTTCGGCACTTTTATAGGTCAGGATTGGAAGTATAGGTCCGAATATCTCCTCACTCATGACATCGTCCTCCCAAGCTACGTCTGTCATAACTGTGGGGGCGATCTTCAGCATTTCTCGGCAATATACACCACCGCAGACTACCTTTTCCCACTTTATCAGGAAAAGCAGTCTGTCGAAGTGCTTCTCATTTATGATTTTTCCGAAATCGGGGTTGTTTATGGGAGTCTCGCCGAACTGACGTGTGATCTCACGTTTCAGGTTTGCTGTCAGCTCGTCCTTCACGCTTTCGTGACACAGTATGTAATCGGGTGCAACACAGGTCTGACCGCAGTTGAGAAATTTGCCGAACACGATACGCCTTGCGGCAAGGGGGATCTTTGCCGTTTCGTCAACTATGCAGGGACTCTTTCCGCCAAGCTCGAGCACGGTTGGGGTCAGATTCTCCGCGGCGTGGCGGAGTACCTCTTTTCCAACGTTTGTGCTTCCCGTGAAAAAGATCATGTCAAACTTCTTTGCAAGAAGCTCTGCGTTTTCCTTCCTGCCTCCCGTGATGCAGACAACGTACTTTGCGTCGAAGCATTCTTCAATGATCTCACGAACGATTTCGGATGTGGCAGGTGAATATGCCGATGGCTTCACGACGACAGTGTTTCCTGCGGCGATAGCATCGGCGAGAGGCTCAACGGTCAGGAGAAAAGGATAGTTCCATGGACTCATGATCAGCACACTTCCGTAGGGGGAAGCTTTTGTGTAGCTTCGTGCGGCAAACTGAGCGAGGGGAGTTCTCACTCTTTTCTCTCTCGCGAAGCGCTTTACGTGACGGATCATATAGCTGATCTCCGTCATGGTAAGCCCGACTTCACACATAAACGCTTCGGGAGCACTTTTGCCGAGATCACTTTTTAATGCACGGCAAATGTCGTCTTCACGGCGCTTTACAGCGTCGTAAAGGCGGCGGAGCATTTTTATGCGAAAGCTGACGGGAAGCGTTTCTCCCGTGCTGAAATATTCTCTTTGAGAGGTGATAATGCCGTCGAGGTTCATATTTTTACCGTCTCTTTCTTGACTTTTATTCTTTACGGAAGCAATGCCCGTACATATAGATTATACTATATCTTTACAGCGAAAAAAACAGTATTTTCTGAATTTTTAGCTAAAAAAGATCAGTTAAACCGTAATTTTGGCTTAAGTGATCTTTTATGGCTCAAGCATTTGCTTTTTTTACCTGCTTTAAGAGCCTTTCGTGCATTGCGAAAAGCAAAACGAGAAGACAACCTACAGTTACGGGGAAAATGGAGACCCCCACCTTATCAGCGATAAAGCCGAACACGGGCGGCATGAGACAGAATCCCGTATATGCGCTTGCCATCTGAACACCGATAAGGGCGCTTGAGTTTTCCTTGCCGAAATATTCGGGGGTGGAGTGCATGATGGACGGATAAATGGGTGCGCACCCGAGACCTATCATGAGCAGTCCCGCAAGAGTTACGTATTTTCCAAGGGGGAGAAGGAGCATCACGGTGGCGATGGCTATGATAGTACATCCTATGCGGATCATAGTTTTGTCGGAAAATTTATAGGTGAGAAATCCGCCGACTGCACGTCCGAGGGTGATGCCCATGAAGAACATACCCGAAAGGGAGGCGGCTTTTTCCGTACTGTAGCCGCAGGTATGAACGAGATAGCTTCCCGACCAAACGATGGGGGTTATCTCAAGGGCGCAGTAGCAGAAAAAGGTGAATATGAACTGCGCGGCACCCGGGAGAGCGAATATCTCCTTAAGCGACAGTGAACGTGACGGTACGGTGTCACCTTCCGATTCCGAAACACGCTTTGCGTGGTATTTCCAAATAGGCAGGGACAACAAAAGGACCACGGTAAGAGTTATTTGTATCAAAGCGATGGTGCGGTAGGTGCCGTTCCACGAGGAGCCGTGGGTGAGGGTATATCCCATGATGTAAGGACCCACAACCGTGCCAAGACCCCACATACAGTGTAGCCAGCTCATGTGACGGCTTGAGAAGTTGAGGGCGACGTAATTGTTAAGCGCGGCATCGATTGCGCCTGCCCCAAGACCGTTGGGTACGGCTAAAATAAGTAGCATCGGATAGGAGCTGCTTACGGAATAACCGAAAAGAGAGAGGGCAGTAAGGGCAGTGCTGAATGCCACGACCTTGCCTGTACCGAATTTTTTGATGATACGGTCGCTCATGAGGCTTGAGATCACGGTGCCCACGGACATGAGCATGGAAATATAGCTTGCGTAGGAAAGGGGTACGTTAAGGCTTGTCTGCATTGTGGGCCAAGCGGAGCCGAGCAGGGAATCGGGAAGCCCGAGACTGACAAAGGAAATGTATATAAGTGTTAAGAGAAGATATGTCATGTTTTGCACCACATATGGAATTATTAGTCTATAGTATGATATCACAGTTTGCGGATCTTTTCAAGTCAGAACACTAAAAAACACCGTCCACCTTTAATCAAGTGAACGGTGCTTGGGGTGTTATGAGGGATGGTTTTGTGTTTGAGAGTTGAAATATTCTTCGTAGCCTTCTATCTCAAGCGCGGGAACGTAGGTCTTGGCGAAAAGCTTGTTCCCGTTGTCTGCCGTGCCAAGCTCCTTGTAAAAAGTGTAGAACGGGATATAAGCGGAGCTTGTGTAACCGTTTTCCGATGAGGGGTACTCCTTTACGTATTCAAATGAAACGTAATCGTAATCGTCAAAGCTTACTTTTTCTTGATTTGCCATGCATATGGGACAGCTGTGTCCTCCGAAAACGTAGCCTTTTTCAAGGAGCGCTTCCGCTTCTTCAAGGGAGATCATGGGCGAGTAGGACGAGACTGAATAAAGCTCGCGGGGATCCTCGCGTTTCTTTTGGTATGTTATATCAACTACCTCAAGTACAGAGTCGCTGACAACATCGTGGGTAAAGGAGGGGAGGTTGCCAAAGCGTAAGGATATATAATCGGAAAGGGGTCCGGGTAGGTAGGGGTTCATGGGATGATCCGCTTCATTGTAGAAATAGACTGTTATCTCCTTGGCTATAAGCCCTCTTGACAAGTAATTATCGTTAAACAGTCTTATGATCTTAACGTCGGTGAAGGAAGTGTCAAACATCTTAAAAAGATTAGCTTTTATCGTTCCGATGCTTTCGATTATTTCTTCGTCACTAAGACTCTGATCGATCATTATCTGTTCGCCGTAGATGTAGGTCTTTGGAAGATCGTCGTTTTTTGAATAGTATGATGAATAGATACCGACTCCGAAAACTCGGGCGTTTTGCCAAATGCTAACGTGGTTCGTGTCGGTTTCGCCGTCTCTTGATATGCTGTATTCGCTCAAGTGAGATTTCAAGTTCCACGTTTTTTCTTTGATAGCACTTTTCAGTGCGGGAAGCATTTTGTCGTAAAACTCTTCAAATTCTTCCTCGTTCAGAGGGAGATCCTCACCTATGGAGTATATCTCAAGATATTCCTTTTGCGGGATATCGTTGATGTCAAGAAATTCGTCTCCCGCAACGCAGACCTCCGTGTAACGGTTGGTTGCAACTGTCGACAAGGTTTCGTTTTTGTACATTTTTGCGATCTCGTCTGCGGAGAACAACCGTATCTCGTCTGCGTTGGGTACGTACTGCTCATCACTTTCAAGAGATTCGCTGACGGCAGGCTTGCTTGCCACACCGCTTGCGGTACCGGATTCGTGGGTTTTCCGCAAAACTAACGTTGCCCCCGCTGTGACAATCAGGGAGAGGCAGACCGTCGCTGCCGCGAGTCTTGCGAAAATGTCCTTTCTGCGCCGTTTCTTTTGATATTTTTTCTTTATTAGGTAGTATTCTTCGATGAGCTCGCTGTCAATTTGACTGAGTCCATCATTCCAAGTTTCTTTTTTCATAACGTATAATCCTCACTTTCAAGCCGATGCCGCAGATCGTCTCTGATCCCTGCAAGCTCCTTGTTGATACTTGATCTGCTGAGAGAAAGCTCACGTGCGATGGTGTCGATGGGCTCGGCAAGGTAGTATCTGCCGATAAAGATGAACTTTCTGCGCGGGGAGAGCTCTTTTACGAATTCGCTGATGATCTCACCAAGTCTCCGCGAGTCCATCTCACAGTCAACGCCTCCGCCGTCACCGAGATAATCGGAGATCTCAGTGAGTGATACTGTAAGTTCAGACGGGACGGCACTTTTCTTCGTTTTTGTATGGTATCGGTTGATTGCCACGCGGCGCATTATGACGGCGAGATATGCCCTCAGAGACTTTGGTTTCGACGGAGGGATGGAGTTCCATGCACCGAGGTAGGTGTCGTTGAGACATTCCGCCGCATCCTCGGAGTCCCCGATAATGTTACGCGCAACGGTGAAAAGATAGCCGCTGTATTTTGCATCGGTTTCTTTTATCGCCTGCTCGTCGCGGAGATGGTACAGCTTTACTATTTCCTCGTCGGAGAGATTTGAAGCAGATGTCTTTCCGTTTCCCATAGACCCGCCCCCTTTCGTCGGATTTTCAGGTACCTTCATATATATAAGTCAGGAAAAAACGTTAAATGTGTAATAAAAATGAAAAAAGTTTTATAATTATCAAAAAATGCTTCGTTTTACGTTGGTTGTGAGCTTTGAAGGGGCAATAAGCAGAAAAATCATTCTGCTTCAACGAATGTGAGGTTCTCTTTGTCGAGGCGATACAGAACGATGTTGCCGCCAAAGCCTTTTTCGTCGCGGAAGGCTTTCGCGAAGTAAAAGTAGCCGCCGCCGAGGCTGACAGTGCCCGTTGAGCCGTGAGGAAAACGTGAGCCGCAAAGCTCGCCGTAATTCCGAACGCTGCGGAGATCAGTGAGGGACAGAACTTCTCCCGCATCGCCGATGCCGCGCAGAATCTGCTTTCTCGGCTTTTCCGCACAGTCGATGAAAAACATGGGGTAGTTTTGAAAGGCTTCTTTCTTTCCGCAGTACACAGCCGCGATCATGGTGCGGGTGTATGAATCATATTCAAGATTCTGTATTCCGTAGGTGGTGTTGCCCGTGAAAACGAAAAATTTACTGTCGGGAGACTCGGGACCACACCTGTGCATATTTGTTTGATTGAGGGGAGATGCATAATTATCCCAGCCCGTAATATCGTAGCAGAGGATCACCTGATGGTCGTTATCCTCGCGTGAGGTGTCGCCGTAAACGCCGTAGGCAACGTAGAGATAATTTTTGCCGACACTCTCACCGATTTTGGGTGCAAAGGTAATGCCGTCTATTCCGCTGCAGCCGTAGCGGTGACCGTCTGCGGTGTAGTCCTCCGTTACTTCACGGAGGTATACCGCTTCCATGATGCCGTCGCGCTCCGCGTCCATGTCCATGCGGTCGATTTTAGTGACGTCAAAGCGTACGGCGTAAAAACCGTCGCGGATCTCGCCCGTGTAGCCGATGTTTCGGGCGATTTCTCTTCCGATCACGTCGTTTTTGTATTCAAGAGAACCGTATACCTTGCCGTCGGCGGAGTGGTAGGCGATGCAGCCCAGGTGACCGACGATGCCCTTGACGCTTCCCACAACGTTTCCGTTAAGGTCGCATTTCAGAAGGCAGGTGGTGAAGGAGCAGTAGAGGAATTCTCTTTTTTCGTCGATGGCGATACCTTGCAGGTGGCTTCCGCTGCTTTGTGCGCGGACGGTAATGGATATGGGGAGATTTGGTGTCATGATGTGCCTCCGAGGTGTATTGGAGAGTTTTATACATTAGTTATAACATTTTTTCTCGGTTTTGTAAAGGGGAAGTTTGATTTGGAAGTGTGTCCATTAAACTCAATTTTGAATTTATATTATCTCAATTATCGGGAGGTGGACAGACGCTTAAAAGTTTGGTATAATGTAATCACAGTCCGGACAAGTAAAAAAATGGAGATTAGTATGACATTTGGACAAACTATAAGATCACTTCGGCGGGAGTCGAATATGACGCAGGAAAAGCTTGCAGAGCTGCTTTCAATTTCCCCTCAAGCGGTAAGCCGATGGGAAACAGACGTTGCTATGCCCGATATTTCTTTGTTGCCGCCCCTTGCCAATTTGTTTGGTGTTACCACAGACCGTCTGCTTGGAATGGAAACCTACCAAAAGGATCTGAGAAAAGCGGAGTTTGACGAGGCATTTTACAGATATTGGGAGCACGACGACAAAGAAAAGAATTACAAAATCGCACTTCGCGCAGTTACTGAATATCCCGGAAACATGGAATACGTAGAATGGCTGGCATCTGCTGAATACTATGTTGCGCATTTGAAAGCAGATAACAAAGAGTATGAGAAGTTACTTGAAAGCTCAGCGAAGCATTATAAATTGGTTCTTGACAACACGAAAGATTCAAAATTATACGGTAAAGCGCTGTACGGTATCGTTCTTGCTCTCAGCTGTAATCAAAAGAAGGCAGAAGCAAAAGAATACGCAATGTCAGAGGAAGACGAAAGAAAAAGGGACGATCTGCTTTGCTGGTGCCTGGAGGGTGAAGAAAAAGAAAAACATTGTCAGGGTTTGACAAACACCAAGCTTGGTGAGTTTCTTTTTCAATTGAGATTTCGGCAGAGTTCAATTGAAGCTTGCGAGGCTGTTGAAAAAATACTGAACATCATGTTTCCCGATGGTAACTTTCAGTATTATCATAATACGTTGCAGTACAACTGTATCAGTAAAGCGCATTGTTTTTGCAGGACAGAGCAGTACGACAGGGTGTTGGAGGAATTAAAAAAAGCAAGATACCATGCGGAAGAGATGACGAAGATAAACCGCCAAAAGATTATAAAATTTACGTCCCCTTTCTTTTCGTTGGTTGAGCTGGAGCATACCGTTACGGATTCGGACGTCACGGACGTGGATGAGTTTATCGGATGCCTTAATAACAGTAGTTTTGATCCCATCAGGGAGAGGGAAGAGTTTAAGGCTTTGCTTGTACGGCAAGTGGTTTTTTGATCAGCTTAATTATATAGAAAAATCGGCAGATTGTTTCTCTGCCGATTTGTTTTGGTGACGGTCGATTATTGCCCCGATAGAACTTGTGAATATGGTAGAAAAATACTTAAAAATCTTTCGCTTTATTAAGCTAAATAAAATTCGCCATTAGCGCGCGTCAGCGCATTTAGCTTGCGTAGCAAATTTAGCTCGACTTGTCGAATTTAGCTCGCCAAAGGCGAATTTAACTGAAAAAAGACATCCAAAGGATGTCTTTTTTCTGGGGGAAGGTGGATTCGAACCACCGAAGTCAGTGACAACAGATTTACAGTCTGCCCCCTTTGGCCGCTCGGGAATTCCCCCTGGAGCTGGTGATCGGAGTCGAACCAACAACCTGCTGATTACAAATCAGCTG
>JAFXKJ010000002.1 GCA_017531765.1 Clostridia bacterium | reverse complement strand
CTTCTGGGGGAAGAGGTCGTGAAGAAGAGTTTCAACGGAGGGACGCTTTGCGCCTTCGCCTGCTTCTCTTGCGAGCATAAGGTCAGCGAGAACCTCTGCCTCTCTGTCAGCAGTTACTTCGGAATATGTCTTTGTCCAGATTTCTGCGAGAGCTGCACGGTTCATCTTAACGAACTTGTCCTCTGTCATCTGAGCAAGAGAAGTACCGCTTCCCTTTATGTAAAGGTAAGTCTCATCCTTGTAGGAGGTGTTACCGCCGCCTGCGAGAACGAATCTTTCGTCTCCGCCGTATCTGCGGGAAAAACTTACGAGTGTCTCTAAGTTGTTCATAATATATACTCCATTCCGCCGTAAAAACGGCAAATTATATTTTACTTAGTTAAGTCCGCCAAGGTGTGCAAAATATTCTACTCTATCAGCGATAGCGGGCATCTTCTCTGCTGTAGCATCGGAGAACATAGACTTGCAGATGCACTCTGTAGCCGCGTTTTCGTGGCCGATAAGAGCATATGTTGCAACCTTAAGGTGAGCATACTTGGGGTCGCCGAGAGCCTTACAGATGAATGACTGACGGGGAGAGTTGATGTCCTCACCGCTGATCTGGAAAAGACCCTTTTCATCACAGCGGCGCATAATCTCGGCAAGCTGTTCTGCGGTATTACGTGAGGGCATATAGGTTACTGCAGAGAAGGACTGCTCCTTGAGTGTGTCGAAGAGGTCGTCAAGGTAATCGTCCTCAAACTTCTGAGCCTTCTTATCACCTGTGGGTGACTCTCCGACGTCACCGAGGTAAGCGTAAGCGGAGATTGCACCGAGCTTCTTTGCAAGTGCGGTAAACTCGGAAATGTGCATAAGCTCATCTTCAGCGGGAATGTAGAACTTTACAACCATATGTCCCTTGAGAACGCCGAGGATATCGTATTCGTAGAAATTATCCGGCGCTGTGATAAGCTTCTCTCTGGTCTTTCCGAGAGGAGAGGTCATCTTTTCGATGAAATCGCAAGCTTCTTCTCTGTCGGGATAACGTGCAGTGATCTTCTTGGTAAGAGCAAAGAGGATGTGCCTCTCGGTAATACTGCCGCCTTCGTGAGCCATAGAAATGGGATACACGTCGCGGTCAAAATCAAGCTTAATTCCGTAGGGAGACACGAGCTCTGTGATCTTCTCGCACATCTTGCGGTTACGTTCGTTTCTCTTTGCGCGGATTCCCTCAAGCACCTCTGCTGCCGCATCGACACTCTGATGAGGAATACCGTGCATTGCAAGATATGCACATGAATTCTGGTCGGGGTTATTGATTCTTCTTCCCTCAAGAGCTGTGCCTGCTACGTTTACACGGCACTCAAAGCCGCAGGTAACGGGCATACCCATAATTTCGCCCGCTTTGATAAATTCCTTGATACCGCCGACGCTGTCATGATCCATGATACCTGCGGTACCGAGACCAGCTTTCCATGCGTAGAAGATTGCGGAGGTAGGAGTGTAGGGAGAGAAGGAGTAGCAGGTGTGGATATGGTTATTAACCCATGAACCGTCACCGTCACGAGTGATCTCGCCTTTATCGATAAGCTCCTTGATACCCTTGAGAGCTTCAAGGCGCTCATCGGCTGTTACATCTGTTTTGTCAATGATCTGAAGTAAATTGCAAATATCCATTATATATCTCCAATCTGCCGTGTAGGCAATTTTAATCTTTGGGAAGTGTTTTGGGGTCATATCCGAACATGAATCGGTAAGACTCGGCATATTTTTTGAATGCCGTCTCCGCCGCCTCACGAGAAAATACCTTTTTCTTGTATGCTCGGAGCATAATATTCTTCGGGGTATCTTCGGGATCGATCAGCTCTGTGGCATCGGTCTCATATCCTGCCGCCTCAAGGCGCATGAGTCTGAGCGCATCGGTTGCCGCTGAGCACAGCTTTTGCCTCAGAAGCGGTCTTGAACCGATAAAATCAAGCATGGGGGAGTTTAGCTTCTCGTTCAGCTCATGATGACAGCAAGGAGTTGAGAGAATTACCTTTGCTTTGTTGCGGATAGCGCACTCAAGCACAATATCGGTTGCAACGTCACAGGCGTGGAGTGATATTACCATATCGGGAGCCTTTTCGGGGGTAAACTCGTTTATATCTCCGCAGTAGAATTTCATTCCTCCGTAATCGCATCTTGCGGCTACGTCGGCGCAATGATCAATAACGCTTTTCTTGAGATCCACACAGTACATTGTAGTCTTAAGGTCGAAAACCACACTGAGAGTATGGTAAGCGGCAAAGCTGAGATAGCTTTTACCGCAGCAAAGATCCGCAACGCAAATTTCATCTTTGGGACAAATCTTGTTCACCGCTTCCGAAATATACTCGCAAAAACGGTTGATCTGACGGAACTTTGACTGCATTTTGTCTTTTACTCTGCCGTTCACATCTGATACGCCAAGCTCACGGAGAAATATCTCGTCTCCTTTCAGGATACGTGACTTCTCCCTGTTATTCCCCTCGGTGTTTTTTACCGATGGGTCTGCTTCATAAAGCTTTCCGTGGGTGGTGAAAGTAGCCCTGTCACCTTTTTTGCTTATCATCAGCGCGGCAGATCCCATCTGAGTCGTAAGATCGGCACGCCTGAAAGAAGAAAGCTTATTTACAATATAGGCTTTAAGTGCATCATACGTCACATTTTCGTGAGTTACCCTGCCCTCAGTGAGGAAAGATTCAAACTGAAGGACATTTTTACCTCCGATGGTCTTTTGCACAGCTTTTATCTTTAACGTTTCCGATGATTTATCCGACGGTGAGTGAATGACCACGTTCTTAAATGCGCCTGACTTAAATGAAGTGCATACCGCATCTGCAAATTTATGTATTTTATCCTGCATTATGCTTCCTCTATGTCGTTAGCTGACTGATTTTGTTTAACGGTCTTTTTATCCTTTACCTTGAACGTGAACTTGCGCTCGGTACCGTTCATGATACGTTTGATATTTCCTCTGTGTGCGTATGCACAGAAAACGCCCATAAGAATAGCTACAAGAACAGGGAGCCCCGGTCCGGATATACGGTGAAGAATAATCGGATAGGCAAGAAGGCATACCACAGAACCGAGAGAGATGAACTTGGTAGCAAGTACAAGCATTACGAAAAGGGCAAACAGAATTCCGCAAACAAGGGGATTTGTCATTAATATCATTGCCGCGGCAGTGACCACACCTTTTCCGCCTTTGAATTTATAAAAACAGGGGAAAATATGTCCGAGGAAGCAGAAAAGTCCGGCTATATAAGCTCCGGGATACCCGAGAAGAACTCGTCCGACAAGTGAAGCAATAACTGCTTTGAAGAAGTCACCTGCGAAGGTGATAATAGCCATCTTCTTGCCGTAGGTACGCATAACATTTGTCATACCTGCGTTTCCGCTGCCATGAAGTCTGATATCATCGTTGTAAAACTTGGACGAAATAATTATAGAAAGATTAATACTTCCGAGGAGATAAGCCGCAACGATAGCGATGACCCAACCGACAACGATCAGGACCTGATCTCCTGTAGTACGTACCTGCTCGACGCCACTGAAGAGTATGCCTAAATTCCACAATTCAGTAAAATTCATATTACTTTTCCTTTCATTACCTTTTCAGGAGTTTTCGTCGTCGCCCTTCTGACGGATGACAAGACGGATAGGAGTTCCATTGAATCCAAAGGTAGTTCTGAGGCAATTTTCAATATATCTCTGATATGAGAAATGGAACAGATCGGCTCTGTTACAGAACATAACGAATGTAGGGGGAGTTACAGCATTCTGAGTCATGTAGTAGATCTTCAGACGTCTGCCTTTGTCAGACGGCGGCTGAACTCTTGCAACTGCATCTGCAAGAACGTCGTTAAGCATACCTGTGGAGATACGCATTGTTGACTGATTCCTTACGTAATTGATGTGCTCATAGAGCTTGTCAACTCTCTGACCTGTCTTTGCGGAAATGAAAAGAAGAGGAGCGTAGGTCATGTAGCTGAGAGAGTTGTAAACGTCCTTGGTAAACTGATTCGTGGTTGAGTTATCCATATCGATGCTGTCCCACTTATTTACACAGATAATTGATGCTTTGCCGGCTTCGTGAGCAAGTCCCGCGATCTTTTCGTCCTGCTCGGTACAGCCTTCGTTTGCGTCGATCATGATGATACATACGTCAGCACGCTCAATTGCCATTTTAGCCCTGAGGACGCTGTACTTTTCTACTCTGTCATCCACTCTGCTCTGACGGCGGATGCCCGCAGTATCGATGAAATTGTACTTTCCGTGCTCATTTTCAACGTAAGTGTCAATGGCATCTCTGGTTGTACCTGCGATATTTGAAACGATAAGTCTCTCGTCACCGAGAATACGGTTGATAAGCGAGGACTTACCCGCATTGGGCTTACCGATAACGGCAACGTTTATTACCTCGTTATCAACTTCCTCACTTTCGAAATCGGGAACACATTCCATAACCATATCAAGCACGTCTCCGCTTCCGCTTCCGTGAAGAGCTGAGAGAGGAATGGGGTCAATATCAAAACCGAGGGAATAGAACTCGTAGAACTCGGGAGCAACGTTACCGATCCTGTCGGACTTGTTAATACAGGGGATTACCGGTTTACCACTCTTTTTCAGCATAAGTGCAATATCCATATCATCAGCAAGAAGACCTGTTCTGATGTCGCATACGAAAAGAATAACGTCTGCTGTGTCTATTGCAATCTGAGCCTGCTCACGCATTTTCGAAAGGATGAGGTCGTCAGTCTTGGGCTCGATTCCGCCGGTGTCGATAACGATAAATCTCTTACCTCTCCATTCTGTCTCACCGTAGATTCTGTCTCGGGTAATTCCGGGAATATCCTCAACGATGGCGCGGCGCTCGCCTATAAGTTTATTAAAAAGTGTGCTTTTGCCGACATTAGGTCTGCCGACGATAGCAATAACGGGTTTTGCCATGTTAAACTCCAATCTGCCACAAGGCGCGTTATTATTCAAGTGCCAAAAGCTTCAGTGCAAATTCTGCACCATCATTCTCGACAAACGTAATTTTTACATTAAGCTTTTCTTCAAGCTCTTCAGGTGACATTCCGCAGAGGAAAAGGTCTCCCTCCGCACGAAGCATGGTGCGTGAAAGATAAAGCTCCTCTCCAAGATCAGCTTCCGAAAGAGCTTCGGCTGCGTCCCGACCTGTAAGAAGCCCCGTGACTGTAACCGCGCCGCCGAAGAATTTATTTTTGACTTTATAAAGGTTTATTTTGAGTCCCGGTGCCAGCTCATGAAGCGAATCACATACTGTTTTCAGCGTTTCGTAAGATGCCTCGCCGGTCACAACGGACACACAACGCTTTATCTCAAGCTCGTCATCGGTAAAGGTATCTTTGATCATTTCATACTCATGTAAGAAAGATGAAAGCATACCGACACCGTTTTCGATCTGAGTGAACTCACCCCAGAAATCGTAATCGGGAAGAGGAACGTTACCGTTTACGTAGAATTCATCGGAAACGTAGAAGATACGCTCACCGAAACGCTTTACACACTCATTTCCGAACGCGGTTACCTGCTCAATTACACGGCGTGAGTCTTCGGGAGAGAAAGGCTCCAAAGGATACAGTCCGTCGCGGTGCCCCGTAAGTCCGGAGGGTACTACGGATACGCTATCAAGTGCGGGGTAATATTCCGTAAGATCTCTGAGCGTTCTGTCAAGTTCTTCGCCGTCGTTAATTCCTTTGCAGAGAACTATCTGTCCTCTCAGCTTAGTTCCCGCATCAGCGAGGATCTTGAGATATTCAAGCACCTCACCCGACCGCTTATTCTTCATCATTTTCACACGAAGAGCAGGATTAGTAGTATGCACCGACACGTT
>JAFXKJ010000025.1 GCA_017531765.1 Clostridia bacterium | reverse complement strand
GCCACCGAAAACATTTCCGAAGGTGCAGACGGCATTCTGCTTGAAGCAATATTGGAAGGCTTCGCCGAATACTACTCCGTGGAGCTTGCCGAAAAGATCAAACGCGGTATGACAGAGAACGCTTTGAAGCTCCGGAGCAACGGTGTCCGCGCTCCTATCGGCTACTATATTGATGACGAAAAGCATTTTCAGATTGATGAAAACAACGCTCCGATTATCATAGATATATTCACGCTCTATAACGATGGTAAGAAAGTCAGCGAGATTGTTGAGCTAATGAAAAGCCGTGGTATCAAAAACCAAGGGAACTTTATGAACTACAATGCAATCTTTCGGATTCTCACCAACCGCAAATATATTGGTGAGTATAAGTTCGGAGATATTGTTGTCCCGAATGCTTTTCCTGCAATCATCGATGAAGGGATGTTCAACGCCGTACAGAGCCGTATGAAGCGCAATAAGAAGGCTCCTGCGATGCACAGGAGCGAAGATGACTATCTGTTGACTACTCACCTCTTCTGCGGTAAATGCGGCGCTATGATGACCGGTGAGATCGGCACAAGCAAGACATCCACAAAGTATCGTTACTACAAATGCAATCAGGCAAAGAAAAAGAAGTGCGATAAGAAAACTGTCCGCAAAGAATGGCTTGAAAATCTTGTCATAGATACGATTCTTGAACTGATTACCGATGACTCGGTAATTGAAGAACTTGCGGAACGTGTCTATCGTTTTCAAGATGTCGAAAGTGCTGAATCAGTTTTGCTGAAAGCACAACTCGAAGAAGTACAGACCAAACTCAACAATCTTGCCGAAGCAATGGCAATGGGAATTTTCTCGGCAACAACGAAAAAGCTTCTTGATGATCTGGAAGCACAGAAAAAGACCATCGAAACGGATATTATCCAATATCAGATACGCAATCCTATCGTACCGAAAGAACAGCTTTTATTCGCACTCTATAACTACCGTAAGCTCGATATGTCGGTACAGTCAGATAGGCAGAAGCTGATTGATAGCTTTGTAAACTCCATATATCTGTACGATGACCATTTCATCATTACATTCAACTACAAAAACACCTCAAAGAAGGTTTCTCTCAAAGAGATAAATAGTTCGTCTTTAACATCGTCGACTCCATAAAAGAACCGCCACAGGCGGTTTTTTCTTTTATGAAAGCGGCGGGAGCTTCAATCTGTGTTGCTTTTGCCGTAGGCAAAAGCGCGCGAATTGCGATGTGAACTTAAGTGTAAGTAAAACGAAACGCAATTCGACTCACTTCGCGTAAGCGAAGTGATGGGTTCGATTTATGCTTCGCAGCTAAATACGCCTTCGGCGAGCTAAATTACCCTTCGGACCGCTTTGCTACTGTTGATTCGGATGTACGTAATGTCATAATTGATTCTTAACCTCACATCATATAAACGCAAGCTTGTAAAACTAATGCAGTCTTTGAGTCACCTAACATACGGCGTTATTGACTGTCCTCAAGGACAATGCTATAATTTGAGTGCAGAGTGATCACCTGACTAAAACTTAGGAGATATTTATTCATGAAACTAAACATTGCAGATGTAATTGTAAAACGCCGCCGTGAATTGGATTTGACTCAGGAAGAATTAGCGTCAAGGATCGGAGTATCGTCACAGGCAGTTTCCAACTGGGAAAGAAGTGTAGGTTATCCGGATTTGCTTCTCGTTCCGCCTCTTGCAAATGCTTTAGGCGTTACAACAGATGAACTGTTCGGAATCGGAAATATGTCGGACGATGAGATCCTCGAAAAGTGCAAGTGTGAATTCAGGCAGGTGTCGTCTGATGAAAAAAAGGAAATATTGATACAATGCTATCATCGGTATCCCAATACCTACTGTGTTTTGGGATGGATCACCTGGATCATCTATCGCGAATACAAAAATGATGAAAAAATGGTAGATTTGGCAAAAAAGCTTGGAAGACGTATCTTTGATGAATGTACAGATACCGATACCCGCATGATTGCCGCAAAGGTTCTTTCTTTTATATGTGACGATAACGAAGCCTACGACTATATTGACTCTTTTTCTGACTGCGTCCTTGTACGTCCCAATATAATCGGGCGACGCCTTTGGGACAAGGGCGACTGTGCCACAGCCCAAAACTATTTCGATTTAGAGATGGTCTTACTGTTCCGATACATTTTCGGAAGAAATTCCTACTGCAGTGATTCTCCCGAAAAAACAGTAAAATATTATGAGCTTCGCATTGACTTGATGAAAACGCTGGGTTATGGAGAAGCACCCGACGGTTGGCTCGGAAATTTCGGTCTTGCCCACATTCGTTTGGCATCGGCATATTTTGCCTGCGGAAACAAAGAACTCGGTTACAAAAAACTTGAAGATGCTCTCGAAATTTACGAAAAGTGGTACTCTCATTCCACAGACGAAAAGCTTTCCGTGGGCAGGCTCTCTCTCTTTGACAGTATTAAACTAAAAAGAAACAGATATACCGACACAATAGTTATCGGTGACGATGAGTATGAAAACTGCGGTATTTGGGAAACGAGTATGTCAGAGGCTCTTACCCGTGAAGCGGGCGGGGATTGGTTTGACACGGTAAAAAGTGAGGAAAGGTATAAGGAAATTGTGAGTAGGTCATTGGAAACGGAGAGAAAATATAACATTGTATAGCGCCGCCGTAGATTCAGCCATGCAGGAGCCGAAGGCAGAAACGATATGGTTTCAAAAAACTTTCTGATTTTCAAAAAAAACCACACACCACCCAACCTTTTCACCGAAAAATCGCTCTTATAAGTGAAAGCCCAAGGAAACCGATAAAGAAAGGAAAGTGCAAATGCTAAAACACAGCGATAAAAAGGACAGCGTACTGGTGGAGCTGACTTTACTCGGAGATACCACAGCTTATGCGGAGCTTGTGACACGACACGAGAAGGCAGTAAAGGGAAGCGCATATAAGATCACGGGAGGCACGTATTTTGCGGAGGACGCTTCGCAGGATGCCTTTGTTTCCGCGTGGATAAACTTATCTTCCCTCCGCGACCGCGACAAATTCGGCTCGTGGGTATGCGCCATCGCCAAGAACTGTGCCTCACGCATCATGAATCACTACACCGCGACGATACCCGCAATAAGTCTTGATACCGTCGCGCTGTACGAGTCGGGGGAGGACGGCGGTTTTGACGCACTCAGCCTCAGCGGAAATGAAACCGAAAGCGAGCTTCAGCTTGCCGTAGACTCCCTCAGCGAGAAGATACGCGAGGCAGTGAAACTACACTATTTCCATGGATTATCGGTTAATGAGATCGCCGAAAAGCTGTCCCTGCCGGCGGGCACGGTTAAATGGCGACTTTCCGAGGGAAGAAAAAGACTCAGAAAGGAATTTGGTGTAATGGAAAAAACATATAACGAAAACGAAAATCTCGTTACCCGCGTAATGAGACAGGTGGAGGAACTGAAGCTGTGGAAGCTGAAGGATGACCGAACAGGCTTTGAAGCTGATTATAAGCATGTACTTGAGGCAGTAGAAGCTCTTGAGGAATCAGATGAAAAGAAGCACGCCATGGCAGACGTGCTCCTTACGGGATATTGGTGGCTTCCGGGAAAACAGAATGATGAGTTGCTTGCCAAAATCAAACAAGCGGCGCTTGAAAGTCATAACGAGGATGTAATGGCTTCTGTTATTGCCGATGAGGCACATAAGCGTGACGGTAAGGAAAGAATAGAGTATATGCGCGATGAATTGATCCCGTTTGTTAAAGAAAATGGATTCATAAAAGCGCTTGGATACCTGCATTTCTGGCTCGGCTTATATCTTACTGAGGAAGGAATGAAGGACGAAGGAATTGAGTCCTATAAAAAGGTTCTTGACGTTCTCGAGCCGGGTGACGTTTACTACGCAAACGCCCTTGCCGTTCTTGAAATGTATAATAGAAAGGTTGCTTACGAGGGGGAAGCGGTGCAATTCGGTTATGAACTCACAGGCGAAGAGCTTCGCTATATAGACGGCAAGCTCTATTTCTGGTCACAGCCGGGATTTGGCAGAGGTTCAAGAGTTTGTGACCTTGATAGTATCTTCTGGTATTCCTCCCGTGTTGACTCGCTGATTTTAGACCCCGAAATGAAACCGGGGGATGTAATTTCGTCAAGTGACAATAAATGTACACTCACCTTTGCCGAATCGGGAGCTACGGTTACAACACCCGCAGGAACCTTTGAAAACTGCAGAGTATACGTATTCGACGGAGAGAGATACGGCACCTCCCACGTTGAGACTACCTTCTGTGAGGGCGTAGGTATAGTCCGTCAGGTTTCAACAAGAGATACTTTTACAGAGGATTGGCGTCTGTCCTCATATGAGATCAAGGGCGGAGAGGGAATGATCCCCTTTGCTGAGGGTAATATTTGGAGATATGACTGCGTTTCCGCAGAAGACTCGGTAATTGCCGATATCAATAATACCTTTAAGTGTACATATTTCGACGGAAGTAAGGTTGTGCTGACCCATTGCTCCACACAGGCGGTAACTGCATTTGCAGATACGTGGGATGGACAGATCCGTGCCGCACGCAAATGCTATTGCGATGATACAGACGGTGAAGAATACTTAGTTTCAGTTGACAAGTATCTTACAAGAGCTGCTGAGCTTGCGGTAACAAAGCGTCAAAAGGTGCATACAAAGATTGCAACAGACGTTATGAAGCGGATATTCGATACCGATCCCGTCTATAACCCCGAATACACTGAAAAGGGAATCTGGAACTTCTTCGACTTCTATAACGTAAAAACTATCGACGGCAAGACAGCGATTCCCGAGCACGGACGCATATATGCATTCGAGTGGAAGGATTTCTGCGGCGGCCTTGACGGTTATCACCTGCTTTATAACTTTCTTTACGATATACTTTATCAGGCGACGGGGTACGTTTGGAGCGACGAATGGGTACCCGGATATACGCAGAATAAGAAGTTTAAGTACAGCTTTAACACAAATGTTGACCTCTCCCTGAAGGTTCTCCCCGAGGAAACCGTAGTAACACCTGCAGGTACCTTCGAAAACTGCCGTCACGTCTACTTTGAGCTTGACGGACTGAAAGGCGGTTGGGATTACCGCGGAGGTAAGATGAATTACTGGTTTGCACCCGGTGTTGGCATCGTTAAGTTCTCCTCCATCTATGACAACGGCAAGGTCGAGGGATTCTGGACACTCACAGATTACCGCGGTACGGGAGAGGGATATTTCCCCGTCGCTGACGGACTTTTCCGCCGATATGAGCCTGTAGACATCGGCAGCGGACTTATCGGAAGCGTGGAATACACCTTTGACGAGGACGAAACCGGAACGGTACTGTTCCGCAACGCCTACGGTACACAGAAGAGGGAAGAGTATCTTAAAAGAATAAAAGGATAACAAAAGAAGTTACGTAAGGGATTACTAAAATAAAGCAAATTCCTATACCGAGATTATTGTAGGGCGGTGGCTTGCTGCCGCCGAAAAAAGAAACTACAGCTGAATAAAAACGGCGGGAGTAAACCCCCGCCCTACGATCAAGAACACTTGTAGGGCGAGATCTTACTCCCGCTGTTTACTATATTTACGAAATCAAAATTCATTCATAACCACAACTTCGCTCATATCGCGATACTTGGAATGCAGATCAAGAGGCTCGGCATCGTCCGCAGGGTATCCCATAACAAGCAGAGCTACGGGACGGATGTTTTCGGGAATATTAAATTCTCTCACCATCGCCGCAGGATCAAAATGCATTACCCATGTGCTTCCCACACCGATGGACGCCGCCTCAAGCATCATGTGGGTGGTAACAATAGAAGCGTCAGCCACACCGCAGGTCTTACCGTCGTATTTTCTTACCCAAACCTCGTCTCTGTTGTAGCAAACAAGCAGAGCAGTGCGCGTACCAAAATGACAGCGGGTGCATTTTTTCAGTTTTTCTATCGCCTCGTCGCTTTCCATAACGAGAATTCTCTGAGGCTGATTGTTGCATCCCGTGGGCGCAAGGTGTCCCGCCTTCAGAATTTTCTCAAGGTCACTTTCCGATACTTTTTCGTCTTTGAATTTTCTGACGGAATACCTTTCCTCAGCAAGCTTTAAGAAATCCATGATAATCTCCTTTTATATATCTCTTATCCAATTAAAGCGGTTTACCTTAAACACCGCAACGGCGCATTTTAGTATCTGATCTGCCTTCAGACAGCAGAAAACGATTACGGGAGATAATTCAAATACAAACGCCGCAATAAACGATGAGGGAAGTACGATTCCCCACATGAAAATAAGATCATTGTAGAAAACGAAGCTTGTCTCACCGCCCGCGCGGATGATTCCCGTGAGAGAGGGCATCTGATAAGACGTGCCGATAACCGTTATGCAAAGCACCGTCATGAAACTGTCCGCAAGAGTTTTCGTTGACTCGGTAATATCGTAAAAGCCGATGATCACATCCTTCAAAATAAACAGCGAGAGGGAAGTGAGAATACCGAGAGTGAGGAAGATGCACTGAAGCGTCTTCGCTCTCTTTTTGATCTCCCGTTTGCTTTCTTCGAAAGTCAAGCTTCCGCCCTCCATCGCCTTTTTGTTTTCACCGATCATCTTTCCGAGAGCAACCCCCGCCGCAGTGGACGAGCCGTAGATAAACACCGTAACGATGGAGAACACCGTTGAGGATATGCTGTTTGCACCGATGGCACCGTCAAGTCTGCCGAGGATGGCAGTCTGCAGTCCCATGGCAATTCCCCATGACGCACTTGACATGATTACGGGAACGGAGGTTTTCACAAACCGCTTCAGCATATCGCCGCTTTTTTTCAGATAATCGGCGAGCTTCAGATGCAGCTTTTTGTCAATGAATCTTACGTAGATCACCACGATCATAAGCTCGATCACCCGCGAGGCAAGAGTTGCGACAGCCGCACCGCGAATTCCCATGGGCGCAAACCCAAGCTTACCGAAGATCAGCACGTAGTTGAGAGAAACATTCGTAATTATCGTGGAAATCGATATGTAAAATCCGATCTTCGACGTCTCCACGCTTCGCATGGTTGAAATAAGAATATTGGTTACCGCGAAAATGGGGTAAGTAAACGCGATAATTCTGAGATATTTTGCACTTTCTGTAATAAGTGCTTCATCATTGGTGAGAATACCGAGAACTCCCTCGGGGAAGAACAGCGCAAGGACGAACATAACTCCCGAGAAGACGAGAGCGAACCTCATTCCAACCGAGGAAACACGCTTGATGGACGGAATATCTCCCTCACCCCAATGTCTTGCGGCGATGACGATGATACCCTCACCCGTACCTGTGATCAGCATCTGCAGGAGAAACTGTATCTGATTTACAAGGCCCGCGCCCGACATGGACACTTCGCTGAATTTGCCGAGCATTATGTTGTCAGCAAGATTTACTCCGTACACAAGCACGTTTTGCATAGCTATGGTGAGGAGCATTATAAAAAAGCTGCTGTAGAATTTTTTGTTTGTGTTTTCCATTTTAGTCTCCGAGTGAAAATCTTAAAATATATGGACTCCGTCGGGAGTCCATAATTTTTAATATCTTGAAAGTCTCTGTCTTGACACGTTGATGGTTCCTTCGGGAAGGGATGCGATGTGGTCAAGCGCCATACCCGTTCCCATAGCAACACATGAAACTGCTTTGTCGGCAACTCTCGTTCTGATGCCCGTAACGTGCTCGATGAGCTTGTCAAGTCCGTAGAGAAGACTTCCTCCTCCCGTCATCACGATTCCGTTTGAAAGCACGTCACCGATAAGCTCGGGAGGTGTTCTTTCAATAACGTAGCACACAGCTTCCACAACAGCCTTGATGGGCTCGGCAAGGGCACTCGGGATCTCCTCCGAGCTGATTCTGATTACTCTGGGAAGACCCTGTGTAAGACAGCGTCCCTTGACCTCAATTACCCTCGGCTCCTCGCGAGACCAAACTGAGCCGACCTTGATCTTGATCTCCTCAGCGGTCCTTTCACCGATGAGAATGTTGTGCTTCTTTCTTACGTAACGAATAATAGCCTCGTCGAATCTGTCCCCCGCAACCTTGATGGATTCGGAAACAACGATTCCTCCGAGAGAGGTTACCGCAATGTCCGTAGTACCGCCGCCGATGTCAACGACCATGTGTCCGTTGGGCTGTGAAATGTCGATTCCCGCACCGATAGCCGCCGCAAGAGGCTCTTCGATAAGATACGTTTTCTTTGCCCCCGCCTGAGTTGCCGCATCGTACACCGCGCGCTCTTCAACCTCGGTAATACCGCTGGGAACGCAGATTATAACTCTCGGCTTGAAAAACACCGAGTTTCCGCAGGCCCTCTTTATAAAATGCTGTATCATGCGGAGAGTTACGTCGTACTGGCTGATAACTCCGTCGCGGAGAGGACGGATCGCTGTGATGTTTCCGGGCGTACGTCCAAGCATCTGCTGCGCCTCGCGGCCAACCTTCAGTATTTTTTGATTGTTTTTATCTATCGCAACAACGGACGGCTCCTTTAGCACGATTCCACGTCCTTTAACGTATACGAGGACTGTAGCCGTTCCGAGATCGATTCCTATATCCTTACTCATTACACCCATTACATCACCTCTTGCTGCCGAAATTACTTTATATTACTATTATACTACATATAATTCCGATTTGCAATGAGAAAATACACGAAAATTATCACTTGATTTCTGTTATATATTGACTTGAAGTTACGTTATATACCGCTAAAAGTTCATACTTTGTTAACTCTTTTGTGCTATAATAATCTCTAACTTGTGATAAAACGTTCGTAAATGCCTATGCGCGATATTAAATATCATCACCCACCGGAGGAAAATACATTGATAGAAGCTAAGAATTTAGTGAAAAAGTACGGCGACACCGTAGCGCTTGACGGCGTGAGCTTTGCTTTTGAAAAGGGAAGTGTGTATGGCTTCCTCGGTCCTAACGGCGCCGGAAAGTCCACTACCATGAATATTTTGACAGGTTGTCTTGCCGCGACAGAGGGTGAGGTCACCGTTAACGGATACGATATCTATGCCGATGCGAAGATGGCGAAGAGCTTCATCGGGTATCTTCCCGAGCAGCCTCCCCTTTACGCTGATATGACACCTGTAGAGTATCTTTTGTACGTGGGTCGTGCCAAAGGTCTTCGCGGAGAGACTCTTTACCGCGAGGTTGACGAGGTCATCCGCCGTACGTCACTCCTTAAGGTAAGAGACAGACTTATTAAGAATCTCTCCAAGGGTTATAAGCAGAGAGTAGGCATTGCTCAGGCAATCGTGGGGGACCCTGAGATCATCATCCTCGACGAGCCTACCGTAGGACTTGACCCGAAGCAGATAATTGAGATCAGAAATCTCATTGCCGACCTCGGACGTGAGCATACGGTCATACTTTCAAGCCATATCCTCAGCGAGATCAGTGAAGTATGTGACTACGTCGTGATAATTTCCGACGGCAGGATCGTAGCCTCCGACACTGTGGAAAATCTTCGAAGTGTCATTGACGGTACAAAGATCGTAAACCTTGATGTGAAATGTAAGTCTTCTCAGGCAGAAGCAGTCCTTACTCAGCTTGTGGACATAAAGCATTTTGAAGTACATAAAAAGGGCGCGGGGGTAGTTTCGGCTAAGGTTGAAATGTCGGGGACCGCTGATGTCAGAGAACAGATATTTTTTGCCTTTGCCGAGGCTAAGTACCCCATCGTTTCCATGAGCATTGAAGAGGCAAGCCTCGAAAGTATATTCCTCAGAATTACCTCTGACTCCAAAGAAAAGAAAAACAAAAAGTATAAAATTTCTTCCGTGAAAACAGAAGGGAACAACACAGATCTCGGTGAAAGTGAGGGTAAGGAGTAATGTTTAACCAATACGTAAAAGAGCTTAAGTCCTCTTTTCATAATATGACGGCGGCTCTTTATATTTCTCTCATTCTTGTGTTTACGGGAATCTTCACCACGGTCTATAACCTGATGGGCAGATACCCGACCTTCGAGTATGCGTTGTTTCAGACGATCCTCATTTTTCTCATCGCAGTTCCCGTTCTTACAATGCGTTCCTTTGCGGATGAGAAGGCTCTGAAAACAGATACTCTCCTTTACTCACTTCCCGTGGGAATGACGAAGATCGTAATGGGTAAATTCTTAGCGCTTGTCAGTATCAATGCAATAAGCGTTTTGATAGTCAGCCTTTATCCCATAGTCTTCTCCTTCTACGGAAAGATCAACTTCCTCATGACGTACTCAAATATTCTGGCTTACTTCCTTCTCGGATGTGCTCTAATATCCATCGGTATGTTCATTTCAAGCCTTACCGAAAGCGTTGTGCTTTCTGCGGTCTCCACTCTCGGAGCTTTGCTTCTGGTGTATTTTGTTGACGTTATTGCACTGCTTATCCCGGGAGATCCCTGGATGTCACTGATATGCTTCATCGTTGTGGCTCTTGCCCTTGGCGCGCTCGTTTATGTGTACATGAAAAGCATAATTATCGCATCCTCCGTGGGAGGTGTTCTCGCCGTCGGTGCGGTCGTCTTCTATGTTTTGAAAAAAGATCTTTTTGCGGGACTGTTCCCGTCAATGCTCGAAAAACTTGATATATTCGGTATACTCAACAACTTCCTTATGGGAATATTTGACCTTCCCGCAATAGTATATCTTGTTTCCGTAACCGTGCTTTTCGTTTTCATGACTGTTCGCTCCATGGAAAAGAAAAGATGGTCTTGAGACGACAAACTGAGAGGTATGAATATGGAAAATAATAAAAAAGCCTTCAGCAAAAAGCGTCTGAAGATCGGCAGCTACGGAATTGCACTTGTTTTGGCGGCAATAGCGGTCGTAGTTCTCCTTAACGTGGTGGTCAGTAAGCTTCCCGCAAGCTACACCCACTTCAATATGGATACGGTGGACTTTTTCGAGCTGGGTAATGAGACCGCGAAGGTACTGGACGGCGTAAAAGAGGATGTTAACGTGTACTACGTGGTGACCAAGGGCGCGGAAGACCCCATGGTAGAGGAAATGCTCCTCAGATATAAGTCTGAGTCTTCCAAGATCAAGGTCAAGACCGTGGATCCCGCAGTATATCCGTATTTTATGGACAAGTATTCCGAAGAAGAGCTTGACGACGACGGATGCCTTGTATTCGAAACTTCAAAGCGCTCAAAAGTAATTACTTTTGACGAAATTTACTACAGAGATATGTCAAACGTAAGCGATCAGGAGAAGCTTTGGGCGTATCTTTACGGCATGGACGTGGGAACAAACTACTTCCTCGGAGAGCTTGCTTTTACAACCGCCATCGACTATGTGACAAGAGATAAAATATCAACGGTCTACTTCCTTACAGGACACGGTGAGACTGAGCTTGATTCCTATTTCACCGACCTTATCGATGACGAGAACATTCTCACGGGTACTCTTGAGCTTGAGAAAACACAAACGATTCCCGATGACTGCACCGCTATAATCTCCGTTACTCCCACTTCCGATTATACAGACAAGGTTACGGATATTATAATCTCTTACCTCAAAGAGGGCGGAAGCTTTATACTTATTACCGACAGCAGAACGTTTAACTCCGAAATTCGCCCGGGAATCAGCAAGGTTGCGCACTATGCAGGCCTTAAAGCTGTGGACGGTACGATCTACGACAGACAGGGCACGGGTGTGGAGGGTGATCTTATCCCCAAATTTGTGGAATCACCCACGAGAATCACCTCATATGTGGAAAATCCGAACACAAACACGTCTTTCTTTTATGCTCACGCAATCGAGGAGATTGATGGCGGAAGTGATGCGATAATCACGTCTCTCCTTAAAACCTCCGGTGACGGTGAGATACGTGTTACCGACGGTAAGGGCTCGTATACTCTACTTGAAGGCTACGAGGGTAAGACACTCTCACCCGCAGTTCAGTCCGACCGTGCGGTGAAGGACGGAAAGTACGGCGACAATTCCTGCTTTGTATGGTTTGCTAACTCCAAGCTTACAGATACCGCCTATACTTCAAGCAGCAATAACGACGAATTTTTCATGGCGTCCATTGCATATATCTGTAAAAATACAGTAAGTCTTTCGATCCTCGGCAAGACCTCCGAGATCGAGCCCCTTACCGTTCCTCAGACCCATGCCGATATTTGGATGCTTGTATTTACTGTCGTTCTGCCCGTTGCAATTCTCGGTGCGGGATTTGTTGTGTGGTTCAGAAGAAGAAAGCTGTGAGTTCTGTTTGCAATGTCGAAAACAAGTAACTTAAAAAAAATTATCCCACTTGCAGTTTTACTGTTGGCGGTTATAGCGCTGAGTGTTATCCTGATTGTTATGTCACGTGATACAGACAGCGGAGATGACGCCACCTCCCTTGAGGAAGGTATTTTGATCGTTGACTTCACCGCTTCGGACATTCATCGCCTTGAGTATACTTACGGTGAACAGAAAGTAACCCTTGACAAAAAAGAAGGGGAATGGTTCATAGAAGGCTTCGACGGTTACAAAGCAGATTGGGAGCTTGCTGAGAAAATGGCTTCGAGTCTCGCTCAGACAACGGCAATGAGACATATCGAAGAAGGTGTTCCCGCAGACTACGGTCTTGATGAGCCGTCTCTGTCGGTCAGGGTGACCTTGAAGGACGGAAGTGAGCATAAGCTTGACGTGGGAATTATGGGTTCATACAAAGGATACTCCTATCTTTCTTACGACGGAAAAATATATATGTTTTCCGACAGTCTGTCACAGTACTTCAACGTGAGTGTTAAAGAACTCCTGGGACTTGATGACAATTTCCCCGCGAGTATCTCCGAAGGTACTGTAATGTCTCTTTCCGTCACCGACGAGATAGGCAACACCCTAACCTACACCGATTGCGCTGAAATGACCGAGTTTATTTCAAAGCTGAAGTTAGCGTTCAGATTCCAAGACATCGTCGCGGCGAATGCAAAGGATGATATGACATCTTACGGCATCGGAGAGTCGGCGAGAAGGATCGATATTTTCTATAATGCGCCGTCGGACACCGTACCGAATCTGCTCATTGATGCAAATTATTCTCTGCTCATTGGGGGTGGAGACGACGGAGAAGTATATTACGTGATTGACGGTTCCTCAAACGTCTATGTGGCCGATGCTGACAGTGTAAACAGCCTTTTTGAGAGTATTCTTTCCCATGAGAGTGCGCATCGGACCGAATGTGAAAAAGACAGCACAAATTAAACTTTCGAAAATACCGAAAAGTGGCCCTTTTCGGTATTTTTTTGACTTTAAGTGAATAATGTTTGAAAAAACACATTTTATGCTTTAGGAGAAACGGATATGGGTTGTACAACGCTTGATCTCAGGGAAAAGGACGTAATAAACGTGTGCGACGGACAAAAGCTGGGTAGGGTAGCCGAACTTGAAATAGACATTGACTGCGGAAAGGTTACGGCACTGATAGTTGCGCCGGAAGGATTATGCTCCCTCTTTTCAACGAAGCATCATGTAAGGGTCCCTTGGGACGATATAAAAAAGATGGGGAAGGATACCATACTCGTTGAGCTTCCGGCGCAACTAACCGACTCCGACGGTATGTGCGGAGTGAAAAACGACTGTAGAAAAGAGAAAAAACGCCATCTGTTCTGATTTGTCGTTTGTAACGGGAAAAATCACGTCTTAAAAGTAAAAATCTTACATATTAACGAAAAAATCTTTCGCAAAAGTATTGTAATTTTTCAGCGGTTATGATATAATACTTAGGTGTGTAAACACACAAATAATTTATTACACACATAGCGCAGTCTTTCTGCCGGTGCCGATTTCTCACGTGAGCTCGGTTACAGAAAATCCGCTATGGTGGAAAAAAACCGAAGGAGGACATAAAAATGTCTATCGTATCAATCAAGCAGCTTCTTGAAGCAGGTGTACATTTCGGTCACCACACAAGACGCTGGAACCCCAAGATGGCTGAGTACATCTTCACAGAGCGTAACGGTCTCTACATCATCGACCTTCAGAAGACAATCAAGAAGTTCGAGGAAGCTTACAATTTCGTTCGCGACATCGCTGCTGACGGCGGCAACATCCTTTTCGTTGGTACAAAGAAGCAGGCAGCTGACGCAATCCGTGAGGAAGCTGAGAGATGCGGCATGTACTACGTAAACGTAAGATGGCTCGGCGGTATGCTTACCAACTACAAGACCATCAAGATGTCTATCGAGAGACTCCGTAAGCTCGAGAAGATGCAGGAAGACGGCACATTCGATATGCTTCCCAAGAAGGAAGTTGCTGCTCTTCAGAAGGAAATGTTCAACCTCGAGAGAAACCTCGGCGGTATTAAGGACATGAACGGTCTCCCCGCTGCTATTTTCATCGTTGACCCCCGCAAGGAGCACAACGCTGTTCTTGAGGCAAAGAGACTCGGTATTCCCGTTGTTGCAATCGTTGACACAAACTGCGATCCCGACGACGCTGATTACGTAATCCCCGGAAACGATGACGCTATCCGCGCTATCCGTCTCTACGCTTCCGTTCTCGCTGATGCTGTTATTGAGGCACGTCAGGGTGAGCAGACAGTTGAGGCAGAGGTTGCAGCTGAAGAGGCTGTTGACGCTGAGTAATTCCCGGTTAACTCTAAAATTAACAGAATAACTGAAAAACAAGGAGATATTTATTATGGCAGCAATCACAGCTAAAATGGTAAACGAGCTCAGAACCAAGACCGGCGCAGGTATGATGGAGTGCAAGAAGGCACTTGTTGAAGCTGACGGTAACTTTGATGAGGCTATCAAGGTTCTTCGTGAGAAGGGTCTCGGTAAGGCTGACAAGAAGGCAGGCAGAATCGCAGCTGAGGGTGTTGTAGACGTTCTTACAGTTGGCAACACAACCGCTATGATCGAGGTTAACGCTGAAACTGACTTCGTTGCTAAGAATGAAACATTCAAGGCATTCGTTAAGAATATCCTTAAGGTAATCGTTGAGAATAAGCCCGCTGACGTTGAGACTCTCAAGACTCTCCGTTATGATGCTGATTTCGAGACTGTTGAAGCTAAGCTCAAGGACATGATCTTCACCATCGGTGAGAACATGAACATCCGCCGCTTCGTAATAGTTGACGGCGTTTCCAGCACATACATCCACGGTGGTGGAATGGCAGGCGTTATCGTTAACTTCACAGCAGATGATGAAGTTGTTGCAAACCCCGCATTCGCTGATTATGCAAAGAACATCTGCCTCCAGATCGCAGCAGGTACTCCTCCCACATACGTAAGCAGAGAGGATGTTCCCGCATCTGTTCTTGAGGAAGAGAAGGCTATTCTCATGGCTCAGATCAAAAACGATCCCAAGATGGCAAGCAAGCCTGATCAGATCATCGCAAAGATGGTTGAGGGTCGTATCGGTAAGTTCTACGAGAGAGCTTGTCTCAATGACCAGCCCTACGTTAAGGACGACAGCCTTACAATCGCTAAGTATACCGCTGCTACCGCTAAGGAGCTCGGTGGTGAGATCGCTATCAATTCTTTCGTTCTCTATGAGAAGGGCGAAGGTCTTGAGAAGAGAGAAGACGATTTCGCAGGCGAGATCGCAAAGCTCACAGGCAAGGCGTAAGCTAAAGTTTACTAAGGGTGTCCCGAAAGGGATGCCCTTTTTTAATATATCAATTACTTATATCATTTTTTTCTATTGACAAGAAAACAAAAAAATGATATAAAAAAGATAGAAATTCATCAATGGAGGTGCGTTATATCATGATGAAAAGAACTATAAGCATATTTTTAGCATTACTGATGGTTTTTGGCGTTTTCCCGCTGTGGATTTCTGCCGCAGAACCGTTAGACAATCCCTTCGAGGACGTAACAGAATCCGACTGGTTCTGGAAGGAGGTCCTCACAGTCAACGAAGAAGGAATCATGACGGGAAAGAGTGCAACCGTATTTGATCCCAAGGCGAATATCTCACGTGCAGAGGTCGTAACAGCTCTTGCAAGATTCGCCTGCGTTAACGTGAAGGGGAAGGGCGAGGCTCTTGCGTTCCACGATACCGTAACGGACGGCTGGTACTCAGATTACGTAGGCTGGGCTTTCGAAAACGGTATCGTTACGGGCTACGATAACGGAAACTTCGGACCCTCCGATCTTATCACCCGTCAGGAGCTTGCGGTAGTAGTTTCAAGAATGATCAAATATCTTGAAGCTACAATGCCGGAAAACCCATAGATCGACAAATTTGCAGATAGTGCTAAAATCGCAGATTGGGTTGCTCCCCACGCGGAGACCATGCGTATGGCAGGTCTCATGAAGGGAGACGCAAACGGAAACTTTAACGCAACGAATAACGCTTCACGTGCCGAGGTTGCAACGATCATTTCAAGAATGCTCCCTCATTCCGGCAGAATTGCTGTTGTTGAAAACGGGAAGTCCGATTACGTAATCGTTGCCGTTGAAAACGATGAAGCAGCTATGCTTGCCGCTGAGAGACTTCAGTATCTTGTTCACGAATATACCGGAGCAGAGCTGAAGATCATAGGTGAGAAGAAGGGTAACTTCATTGCCATCGGTAGCTTATCCGGAATCAAAGCCGACGGACTTGGTACTGACGGCTACAAGATCGCCCTTGACGGTGAGAATATCCTCGTAAACGGAGAAGCTGACGGAATTTTCAAAGCAGCAGTAAGACTTGCGAACCTCTACGCCAAGAACGGTAATATGAAGGTTACAAAACGTTCCGCAGAAACGTACGAGCACGAATATCCCATCGGTAAGCTGACGATTCAGGGGAACGACATATCCAAATACGTTATAAAATATACCGATGGTGCATCCAAATCCGTAGTAACAGCCGCAAACGAGATTCAGAAGTACATTGAAATGGCGTGCAACGTTAAACTCCCCATCACCACCGGTGCGGCAGGCGACTACGCTATCATTCTTGACGATAAAGCGTTCACTGACGATGAGACGTTCTCCGTAAAGACAGAAGGAAATAACGTGGTTATCGGCGGAAGCGGAGTTCGCGGTGTACTCTACGGTGCGTACGATTTCCTTGAGACCTGCGTTGGCTGGAGATACGTTGATGCCGGTGTTGATTATCTGAGACCCGTAGCGGAACGCGATATTTCAGATGTAGACTATAAGAAAGAGCCCTACTTTGAGTGGAGAACCATATATTACACCTGTATGTTTGATGGATCTTATGCCGTTAAGCATAAGATCAACGGAGCAGGTAACCCGGAAGAGCTTGGAGGATCTGCTCAAGGAAGAGGTCACGGTTGTCATACGTTTGAAGCACTTACAGACGGAGCATACGATCAGAGTATGCAACCGTGCTTAAGCGATCCTGCGATATTTGATCAGATCCTCGGAAATGTATTGAAGAAGATTGAAAATAATCCCGGAATAGCAGGTGTTTCCGTATCACAAAACGACAACAATAATTACTGTAAGTGTGAAAAGTGTATGGCTGTTGCCGAAGAAGAAGGAAGCCAGGCAGGACCCGTTATCCGCTTCGTCAACAGAATCGCAGAAGAAGTAGAAAAGGTTTATCCTGATGTATATATTCAAACACTGGCTTACACATATTCACGTAAACCTCCCAAAACTCCTCCTCGTCATAATGTAATAATCCAGCTTTGCAGTATTGAATGTTGCTTCGGTCATAAGCTTGATGAACCGCAGTGTTCTTTTAATACTTCGTTTGTTGAAGATTTAAAGGGTTGGTCTAAAATCTGTGATAAGATATATATCTGGGATTACGTTGTAAATTTTCATAGATTAATTAATCCCCACATTAACTATGATTACGGTGTTCTTGCGGAAAATATCCGTTTCTTCCATGAAAACAATGTAATTGGTCTGTTTGAACAGGGAAGCGGTGACGGTGAAAGCGGAGAATTCGGAGAAATGAGAGCGTACCTTCTTGCCAAGCTGATGTCTGACCCGTATATGAGTGAGGAAGAGTATTACACTCACATGGACGAGTTTCTTGAAGCGTATTACGGTGAGAATTGGCGCGAGATACGCAAGGTTATCGACCTTATGTTTGAAAAGACCAAGTCATTCCACTTTCAAGTATACGACACAAAAGATATGTACAGTTTGGTGCTCAGAAACGACATCGACTGGATGGTTGAAGCATTCGAGAATATAGAGCTGAAGTCTGAGTCGTATGATGAAATTCTCAGAATCGACCGTTCGCAGATGCAGTTTGAGTTTGTTTGGCTCAATCGTAAT
The DNA here is from genome assembly GCA_017531765.1 of Clostridia bacterium. GTDB lineage: Bacteria > Bacillota > Clostridia > Oscillospirales > CAG-272 > RUG11130. Next base: position 2,800 of record JAFXKJ010000025.1, on the reverse strand, counting down.
TTTGACAAAATGTATAATGCCGACGAAGCGAGTAAGCAGGCTGTTCTTGATAAATCATACGATCTTCTGAGAAAATTCAAGGAATATAATGTATATTTACATGAGACGACACAGCTTCCTGAGTTTACCGAAATTACGGCTCCTCCGAACGAGTGGGGAAGTATGGGAACATGACGTATAAAAGCAGTTGTCGAAAGGCAACTGCTTTTTTTCGCAGTTAGCTTGTCGAGACTAAATCCCTCTTGACAAACGTATTAAAAAATGATATAAAGAAGTCAGAAAATCCGAAAAGGAGACGAAACGTATGTTAAAAAGAATTTTATCATTTGCAATTGTTTGTGTGATGCTTCTTGGGATGTTCCCCCTTGGCGTTTTTGCCGAGGAAGTACCCGTAAACCCATTTGAAGACGTAGCACCGACCGACTGGTTCTGGAAGGAGGTCCTCACGGTCAACGAAGAAGGAATCATGACCGGTAAAAGTGCTACCGTCTTCGATCCTAAAGCGAATATTTCACGTGCAGAGGTGGTAACTGCCCTCGCGAGATTTGCCTGTGTTAACGTGAAGGGAAAGGGAGACTCACTCACTTTCCCCGACACTCAAACTGACGCGTGGTATTCCGATTACGTAGGTTGGGCATTCGAAAACGGTATCGTAACGGGCTACGATAACGGAAACTTCGGACCCTCCGACCTTATCACCCGTCAGGAGCTTGCGGTTGTTCTGTCCAGAATGATCAAGTATCTTGAGGCAAAAATGCCCGACTCGCCTCAGATTGATAAGTTTACCGACGGCGGAAAGATTGCTTCGTGGGTTGCTCCCCACGCGGAGACCATGCGTATGGCAGGTCTCATGAAGGGAGACGCCAACGGAAACTTTAACGCAACGAATAACGCATCCCGCGCCGAGGTTGCAACTATAATTTCGAGAATGCTCCCCGATTCGGGCAGAATCGCTGTAGTTGACGGCGGCAAGTGTGAATACAAGATCGTTGCAGATGCAAACGAATCGGGCGCAGTTATCGCCGCAGAAAGACTTCAGGAACTTATAGCCAAGAAGATCGGTACAGATATCGAGATCACTAACGACACCACTTACAACGGCAAGAAGATCGCCATCGGCGGCGCGTCAAAGCTTGTGGCAGAGGGTCTGGGCACAGACGGCTATAAGCTTACCATTGACGGAGAAAATATCCTCATTGGCGGCGAAGCTGACGGACTCTTCAAGGCGGCGACCCGTCTTGCAAATCTCTACATTAAGAACGATAACCTTACCGTAACCAAGAAGACAAGTGAAATTTGCGAGCACGAATATCCCATCGGTAAGCTGACGATTCAGGGGAACGACATATCCAAATACGTTATAAAATATACCGATGGTGCATCCAAATCCGTAGTAACAGCCGCAAACGAGATTCAGAAGTACATTGAAATGGCGTGCGCCGTGAAGATTGAAATCACCACGGGTAACGCAGGCTCATACGCTATCATCCTTGACGACACCGCGTTCACCGACGACGAAAGCTTCTCCATTAAGTCCGTCGGCAATAATGTCGTGATCGGCGGAAGCGGAGTAAGAGGTGTACTCTACGGCGCATACACATTCCTTGACAACTACGTTGGTTGGAGATTCCTTGATGCAGGAGTTGATTTCCTCCGCCCCGTAGCTGAGCGAGATATCTCGGGCATCGACTATAAATGGGAACCGTATTTTGAGTACAGAATTCCATATTACACAAATATGTTTGATACTACTATTGCTCCTAAGCTTTTAGTAAACGGTTATACCGGAATAACCGAGGAGTACGGCGGTCATGCTTCGGGAAGAGGACACGGATGTCATACGTTCCAAGCTCTTACGGACGGAGCATATGACCAGACTATGCAGCCTTGCCTCAGTGACCCTGCAATTTTCGATCAGGTACTGAAAAACGTACTGAAAAAGATCGAGACAACCCCCGGAATCGAAGGACTCTCCGTTTCACAGAACGATAACGGAAATTACTGTCAGTGTGAGAAGTGTATGGCTGTTGCCGAGGAAGAGGGAAGCCAGGCAGGTCCTGTTATCCGCTTCGTGAACAGAATTGCCGAAGAGGTTGAAAAGGTTTATCCCGACGTTTACATTCAGACTCTCGCATATCAGTATTCGCGTAAGCCTCCGAAGACCGTTCCGAGACATAACGTGATCATTCAGCTGTGCAGTATCGAGTGTTGCTTCGGACACGAGCTTAATGATCCTCAGTGTGATATTAACGTTGGATTTGTCGAAGATTTGAAAGCATGGTCTGAGATCTGTGATAAGATTTATATATGGGACTATACTACAAATTACAGCAGATATTTGACTCCCTTTATTAACTACGATTATAACGTTCTTGCAAAAAATGTCCGTTTCTTCCATGAAAATAACGTTATCGGTCTGTTTGAACAGGGTAACTATAACGGTGAGAACGGTGAATTCGGTGAAATGAAGGCATATCTTCTTGCCAAGCTTATGTCAGATCCATATATGACCGAGGAGCAGTACTATGCACACATGGATGATTTCCTTGAGGGCTATTACGGAGAGAATTGGCGTGAGGTCAGATCTGTCATTGATATGATGATAACCAAGACAAATTCCTTCCACTTCACTATCTTTGATACCGGTGACAGTTATTCGCTTCATCTCAGACGTGAGATCGACGGACTTGTGGAGCTTTTTGAGAAGCTCGAAATGAAATCGGAGAACTACGGCGAAATTAGCAGACTTGACCGTTCTCAGATGCAGTTTGAATTTGTTTGGCTCAACCGTTATTTCAAG
>JAFXKJ010000024.1 GCA_017531765.1 Clostridia bacterium | reverse complement strand
TGTTCATGAATTGTGGTAAAAGGGGATATATATGAAATTTTTATTGAAACGCATTATTGCTGGTGCTATATTACTTAGTACTATAATTAATTCCATTCCGTTTTCCTATGCTATAAACAATTTGGGCGGGGATTTAATAGAATCAGACGATATAGTTACTATGCCTGATTTTGATGATTCTAATTATTCTGATTCAGAAGTACTTATTATGCTTGAAGAAAATGAGTTTACATCAACCACTCAGTTCTATTCAATTTATTCTGAAGACTATTTGCAAATAAATGAACAGTATAATAGTGTGTTAAATAACAATAACGAAAACTCGTTAAAGATTTCAGAATCAACGAATAGTATAGACAGTCTGCTTAATTTGGGTATAGAGTTCACCGAAATGAAGCTTCTGAATCCATCACAGCAAAGTAGTCGTAATAACCTATATAAAATCGAAGAAAAACACAATAATATATTTTCAATTACATTGGATGGAACAAGCGTTGAGGATGCTTTGAAAATCTTGAACGATAATCCAAATATTAAGATTGCTGAACCGAACTATTATAGTGATTATTTCGATGATGTGAATAGTGAAAGTTTTGAAGAAAAAGTTGAAAGAATGTTCACTCAAGAGGCATACCGGTGTATTAATATGTTAGATGCTTTAAATGTGATTACCGGAAATGGTGAAGTAGTAGTTGGAATTATTGACAGCGGTATTGATGGTGGACATCAATATTTAGAAGATAATCTTTGGGTGAATCCATATAATCCGAATGGAACCGGATGTTCAGCGTGCGGGTTGTTAGATGACATACACGGTTATAATTTCACAGAAGCAGGCAGTACTACAGGCAGACCTTACGGTGGAATTCCTAAGGCTATCACAGATCATGGCACACATGTAGCAGGTATAGTAAATACAGTGTGCGGCAATTTTCGTACTACAAACACTTGGAACGTTAGTTTAGCTTGGCTTGGTGTTAGCGTTGGTAATGGTCTAACGTCGTATCAAGCCGCTATAGAAGCAATAAATTATGCTCAGTTGCATGGTATTCCAATTATAAATTGCAGCACGGGAGGTAAAAATTATTCCTCCATATATGAACAGGCTATTTTGAATTATGACGGTTTGTTCATTACTGCTGCAGGAAACAAAAAAGAAAGCGAAACAGAACAATCAAGGAATAATGATATATTTCCAATATATCCTGCAAGTTATGATTGCCCAAACATAATATCAGTTGCGGCAACTACTATTGAAAATGAAATAGCGGATAAATCTCATTATGGCTCCGAGTCAGTACATGTGGCAGCACCTGGAGATAATATTTTTAGTACATTTCCTAATAATACATATGGTGACAATAGCGGTACATCAATGGCAAGTCCAATTGTAGCCGGTATTGCAGCTTTGGTGCTTGTAAACAATCCTACTTTTACGCCTTTACAGATCAAAGCAGCGATTTGTGGTACTGTTCAGCCAACGGGAAAAACGTATAATATTATATATGATGGTGGAATTGTCGATGCGGAGGCTGCTGTTTCTGTTACGGCATCATCGATTAAAAATGTTACGTTCGATTATAATTACACGAACGCACCTGACGACTTTATCGACTGCGTTTTATCGGGCAAATGTGTTTTTGAACCGGAACTTGACCCAATCAGAAATGGATATACGTTTAACGGATGGTACACTTCACCGAGTGGTGGCTCGCTGTATGATTTTGACACACCCGTTACTTCCAACATCACCCTTTACGCTCAGTGGGTTGTTGTAACTCCAAATACTTATGCAGCAAAATTTCCTGATTATAGATTCAGAGATAGGGTTTTATCTGAATTAAACGGTAATCATGTCACTCGTACAGCAGATTCAGTAATTACAACTGAAGATTACAACAAAATGGCTGCAAAATCAGAACTTGATGTATCTGTAGATAGGGAAACAGAATTTGATGTACCTAGAGAAAAGATTCGTGATTTGACCGGTATAGAATACTTTACCGGGCTTACAGAGTTATATTGTCAATATAACCGTATAAAATCGCTGGATGTTAGTAAATTGAAAAACTTAGAAACACTTGATTGTTCTCAGAATTTTATATCTTCTTTGAATTTATCAGGACTTACAAAACTTAAGACGTTAAATTGTTCAAGTAATTTACTTACATCAGGTAATTTTAGTGCGTATACATCACTGACATATCTTAATTGCTCGTACAATAATCTATCATCAATTATTGTATATACCCTGACAAATCTTAAGGAACTTTACTGTTCATATAATAATCTTTCTTCACTAAGTATCAGCAGCTTAAGAAATCTAACACATCTCGATTGTTCACACAATAACATTTCATCATTGGGAACGGCTAATCTGTCTTCGTTAAAGCACTTGTATTGTTCTTTTAATAATTTGACTACTCTTCAAACAGGAAGCAGTCTTATATATTTGGATTGCGGGAATAATCAGCTGACAAAATTGTTTATTAACAGTTCTACTCAGCTGTCAAGCTTGTACGCTAAGGCAAATCGATTAAGAGTGATAAACGGAAGCAATTTAACTAACTTGCTGAATATTGATCTTCGATTCAATGAAATGAACGAAGAAAGTGATTTTATCGGAATGAATAGATGGAATATACCTTCTGCTGAGGTATGTGCTTTCTCACCGCAAAACGTATGGAACGAAGAATTTGCTGATGTCAATGATACACAATATTACTACAAGGCATTACAGTACGTTTCCGACAGAGGTATTATGACTCCCAGAACGACTAGTATATTTGGAGCAACCGCAACGTTAACACGTAGCGAACTTGCGCTTATTGTTTACAGAATGGCAGGCAGTCCGAGCGTTACAGGACTTTCAAATCCGTTTACGGATGTTTCAAGCAGTTCAAACTATATTAACGCTGTAAAGTGGGTTTACAATAACGGAACAAGCAGCATAATGAACGGAACTTCTTCAACCGCTTTTAATCCTAACGGAACAGTTACACGTGAAATGCTGGCAGTCGTTTTGGATCGTTATGCTACGAGAGCAAATATTACTTTCGATCAGTTAAGAACGTATCAGGCGTTTGCCGATGACAGCAGTATTTCATCGTGGGCTAAGGACTCGGTAATAAATATGTACAGAGCATATATTATTAACGGCGGCGATAACAATATATTTGATCCCACATCTACTATACAAAGAAAAGACACTGCAGTCATTTTACGCAGATTTGAAGTAATATATATGTATCTGTAATAAAACACTACAACACTCCACCTATCACGGGTGGAGTGTTGTTTACTCAGATATTATCACCGAACACGGCATATCCGCCAAGCTCAGCTTCAATTTTCAGAAGTCTGTTGTACTTTGCCGTCCTCTCGCTCCTGCAAGGCGCCCCCGTCTTGATAAAGCCGCAGTTTGTGGCAACGGCGATGTCAGCTATTGACGTGTCGCAGGTCTCACCCGAACGGTGAGAGAGTATCTGACGGTAGCCGTTAAGGCTTGCGAGATGTGTCACCTGAAGCGTCTCGCTGAGAGTTCCGATCTGATTCGGCTTCACGAGAACGCTGTTGCCGAGACCCTCACGGATCCCCTCGCGAAGCTTCTTTGGGTTAGTCACGAACAGATCGTCACCAACCAGCATCAGCTTCCCGCCTAACCTGTCGGTCATATGCCGCCAGCCGCAGGTGTCATCCTCGCCAAGTCCGTCTTCAACGGAAACGATGGGATATTTTTTCGCAAGGGATTCGAGCTTTGCGATAAGCTCATCGCTTGTGGCGCGAAGTCTCGCCTTAGGCAGGATATAACCGTCGCCGTCAGCCCATTCGCTTGCCGCGCAGTCAAGGGCGATCTTCACGTCGTGGGTACTGTAGCCCGCCTTATCGATCGCTGTGACTATATAGTCAAGTGCTTCGCTTTCATCCTTGAGGTCGGGGGCAAATCCCCCCTCGTCTCCCACAGTTGAAGTCTTTCCGTCACTTTTTAAGATCCGTCCGAGAGTGTGATATATCTCGCATCCCCCGCGCAGAGCCTCATAAAACGTGCCGAAACCCACGGGAACTATCATAAATTCCTGGAAATCAAGACTGTTTGATGCATGAGCACCGCCGTTAAGAATGTTCATCATGGGAGTAGGAATACGCTGGGCACCTACACCTCCCACATAACGGTAAAGCGGAACTTTAGAGTGCATTGCCCCCGCTTTTGCGGCTGCAAGGGACACCGCAAGCGTGGCGTTTGCGCCAAGACGTGACTTGTTCGGTGTATCGTCCTCGCGAATCATAATGCAGTCAACCATTCCCTGATTACACACCGTTCCCACAAGAGAACGCGCTATCTTACCGTTAACGTTTTCAACAGCTTTAAGAACACCTTTACCTCCGTAACGGCTCTCGTCAATGTCACGAAGCTCATGTGCCTCGTATTTCCCCGTGGAAGCGCCTGACGGTGACGCGGCAACGCCGAATGAACCGTCTTCAAGCACGACCGTGGCTTCAAGTGTGGGGTTTCCCCTCGAATCAAGAATTTCTCTCGCCTTAACCTGTGCGATTTTGTTTCCGCAAAGCATATTTTCTTGCCCCCTTCGCATATAATATCTGAGCAGTAATAGTTATATGCGTAAAACGTTCGGTTATTCACGTAACGAAGCGGAAAATTTTGCATATGATGAAATCAGGGCAAATCAAATTTGATAATACGAGAGGAGATATAATTTTGACGATCTATACAGTAAAAGAGGGAGATTCAATTTATTCTATAGCGCGTGTCTTCGGTGTCCCTCCGTCAAGGATAATTACGGATAATATGCTGACAACTCCCGGCAGTCTCGTTCCGGGGCAGGATATAGTGATCCTTTACCCCACCCGAACTCACTCTGTGAGGGGCGGCGAGACGCTTTATTCCATTGCCGAGGATTTCGGCGTAACTCTGAACGACCTTTACCGAAATAATCCCATTCTCGACGGCTCACCCACGGTATTCCCGGGGCAAGTGCTGAACATATCCTACGAGACACCGCCTCTCGGGGAGATCACATCCCTCGGATATGCGTACCCGTTTATTGATGAGACCGTGCTTCGCAGGACCCTGCCGTATCTTACTTATCTTTCAGTATTTACTTACGGCATTACGGATGACGGAGAGCTGATCGAGCCCCAAGGCGGGGATAGTGAAATAATCAGGATCGCAAAGGAATACAGAACAGTACCTCTTATGATGCTGACGAGTCTCAACTCAGAGGGCTATTTCTCAAACGAGCTTGCTTCCCGCATCCTCGGGGATGAGGAACTACAGAGGAAGGTTGTCGCAAATTCGGCAAGAGTCATGAGAGAAAAGGGGTATGGCGGAATTGACGTGGATTTTGAGTATGTCCGCCCCGAAGTCAGAGAAGGATATGGCAGATTTATCGAGAAGCTCCAGGCTGAGCTTGGGGATGATTATGTTGTGTTCGTGTCTCTCGCACCGAAGAACTCTCCCGAGCAGAGGGGACTGCTGTATGAGGGACATGATTATCCGCTTCTCGGACGTCTTGCGGATTACGTGCTTCTCATGACATATGAATGGGGGTACACATTCGGTCCTCCCCTTGCAGTCTCACCCATTGATCAAGTCAGACGGGTCCTTGACTACGGAACGTCCGTGATAGATCCCGACAAAATTCAGCTTGGCGTACCAAATTACGGCTATGATTGGCCGCTTCCATACGTGAGAGGTGAGAGCAGGGCAAAAAGTCTCAGCAATACGGAAGCAGTGGAGCTTGCACGTTCAAAGGGAGCGAAAATTCAGTACGACAGTGAAGCCGAATCACCGTTTTTCACATACTACGACCGTCCCATGACCTACGATGACGCGGTAGAGCATATTGTGTGGTTTCAGAACGCGCGAAGCGCTGATGCAATGCTCCGACTCGTCCCCGAATACGGTCTGAACGGTGCATCGGTGTGGAATATAATGAAGTATTTTCCATCCCTTTGGCTCGTTATGAATTCGCTTTTCAAGATAAGACATGAATAGTAAATACCGCCTTCGCAGTTTTGCGCAAGGCGGTATTTACTATTTACTTTCTTATGAGAAACAGCATCCAACCGCCATGTGGACAAATCGGAATGGCTTCATCACTGCCGAATACCCTTTCCTCCTGCAGATTTCCCACAGGGGAGCTCATGTCAACGCCCTCGAGAGGGAGCCGTCTGTCAGTGGGGCGCATATTTTCGATCTTCGGAGCGTAAAGCTCATAATCTCCCGTGATACCGAGTGCATCAAGGTCAATGCTGAGCCTGAAGCTTCTGGTAAACGGAAACCAGGATGCAAGGCAGATCAGCACGTCTCCGTTTTCTTTAACGTATACTGTAGCTTTTACCTGATCGTTATCTACGGCTACGGGACATTCGGGATGCCAATAGCCGTACATTTTCGCGTCCCCGATGCCAAAGGTGTCCCAAACGCTACTCCAAAGAGTAGTGCTGACACCGCCCTGTGACCAGCCGCAACGGGCACTCATTCCGTAAAGCATACCGCGGAAAGCGTTGCCGCCACCCTCAAGCATCTCACCCATAAGACCGAAGGGAATACCGCACATTTCCGTAAAGAAATTGTCGGGAGATGAATTTTGACAGTCAAAGCCCTCGCCGTTCCAAATGCTGTCGGCATAAGCAAAATGCTCAAGATAGATACACGCCGAAATTCCGTTTCCGTATATGGGATTATGTTCGTTTCCGCAGTGTATGTCAATGTCGCACACACCCGGCTTTGCCTCTTCCATGACCCGTCTCACACGGCGCATGATATGTCTGTCGTACCCGATTCCGTCAAGATATATTCCGTCGATACCTACCACACGGATGAGCCAATCGAGACCCTTAAGATAGTAGTTGTGCCAACGTGACTTAGCCTGAGTACGTATCGCACAGTCAAACTCTCCGTTTTCGAGAAATTGATGCCACGCCGGCGTAAATCCATTGACATGATGCTCCACAAGCCATGCTCCGCCGTCAGGACGTTCGCGAGTCTTGTCCTCGGATTTCATAAAGTAGTCGGCAATGCGGAACTCTCCGTCAATGGGGAACACTTCGTCCCCGAGAGATATAAGTGCCCACAGCTCCGAGGTGTAGTTTGACAGCTCGCGCACGGTATAGTAGAGCTTGTACCTCAGTCCCATTTCATGGGCGCGGTCAACTTCAGCCTTTATTTTATCCGCAAGGATAAAGGGATAGTTGATATTTTCATTTAGCGGGCTTCCCTGATGAAGAATTACGGTATGCGTGCCCATTTCCTTCGCTCTCTCAAGAGACGGAATATGTTCCGAACTGTTCCAAGGATTTTTGTGATAGTAGTGATGAGTGAAGTGATGCTTACAGTCGATCTCATGGAATGGAGTAACGATGAGATGAAAGTGAAGGACCTCGCTTTGACCTCCACGTAGCTTTACAGCCCCCGTGAGCGCTTCAAGAAGCACCTCACCCTCTGTATCACGGCGTATCAATTTAAGCTGTCCCAAACCTCCGTTACCCCAGAGGCGAGGAAGAGGCTTCGCACCGTGCCACGCTTCATTCTCCTGCATCAGCTTGAGCTGCAACCCAACGCGGGGGGAGCCGACCCATACTTCGTTTCCGTCGAAGCTTTCGTCCCAGCGGTATATGTACTTTGACGGAATCTCTCCACCCTCACGGCACATACCCATCATGTATCTTACAGCACGGAGATCCATCGGGAGCCTCAGTGCAAATTCATACTCACCGTCAGCCCGTGCACAAAGCCGTAGCCTGCAGTCTATGTGACCGTCGGCTTCGTAGGTGACCTCGCTTGTAAGCTCAAGGCTTCCGCAGACGGCATCGGTTATGACACGGGACTGCACAGTGCCGTCGTGCTTCAGGCTTTTTTCGGTAACCGCAGGCGTGAGGATCATTCCGTTTTCGGAGATCTCAAGATGTATCGGAGCTTTCAGCAGTTCAATTGGCTCCGTGTTGTCTATCAGGCAGAAGTCATTAAAATAACTCAAAATGGATGAGGGAAGACCAAGCTCACCCAAAGTAAATTTTCTACCTAAAACTGATACCACACCCGCTTCTTCATTGACCAAAACGGGGGTATAGGGAGCTATAACGTCATTGCTGATGCCGATAGTATCATTCAGCCAGAAGAGACGGCTCAGTCTCCACAGCTCGTCATCCCCGTTTCTTATTATCTCATGGGGAAGACGAGTCAGTTTAACGAAAATTCTTTCGGTGTGCCCCGTGTTATCTGCCGTCACGTCTGCAAATATCAGGCATTCGTCAGCAGTAAGTTCTTCGCATCTCACGCCGCACCAAAGGGGAAGCACCTCACCTCTTTTCACGTCACGGCGAATGTTCATTTCAACGCCGTCAGCATCAACTCCGTAAAGGTTAAAGCATACCACCTCGTCACATGAATATTCTTTACCGCTTTCGTCGCTGAAACGGATGCGAACGTTGTCAAGATTTTCCTTTGCACAGAGAGCGACCTGAAAAACATAATGTTCATTTGCGAAAACAGTATCGGAGAGTGTGAGTCTGTCCTGCCTGTCAAGCCAGATAAAAGGAAGCTCACATTTCATTCTTACAGGGAGAAGTCTTGACTCCGCAACTGCGCAAAAAGGACTCTCACCGAGAAAAATAACTTTCTCTTCTTCCGCCATTGGCATTTCCATGGGATAAAAGCTGTCGAACTCCGTTCTGCTTTCGTAAGCGATGACGACCGCATCGGCGGAGTGCTCTTCGGCAAATCCCGCTTTCCAAGCCGCACACGGCTTCATATCCTCACGCCTCATATATTCAACGCATGGAGCATACCAATCTCCGGGCATGACGAAGGGCATATAATATATTTCATATTCCCCCGTGACGGGTGCGCGGAAAACCACAACCCCCACGTCACGCGTGCAAGACAAAACGAAAACGTCGCTGACTTCTTCACGTCCCACGCCGTCAAGTCTGTCGCCGTAACGAATTCTTAATCCAGTATCCCACGGAGAAGGATCTCTCCTTCGCCAGTGAAGTGTTGCTTTCACGTATTCTCCCGTTTCTGCTCTGACTGTGAATCTGTGGTTGCCAAAGCCTGAACGCAGGTCCCATTTTGTGTCGGCGGCTTTATAAATGATCTCTCCCATATCTTACCCTCACAGAATATATACTCTTTGTACTGATTATATATCATATCAAAGTATTTGTCAATGAAATCATGGGCTGAGCAGTAAAACGAAAAGCTGAGATTTTGAGAGAAAACGATGCTTCAGCGTTCTGTGCGTTGGATAAAAAACAAGTAAAGCATGACAAGTCCGCCGCTGATAAGCACGCCGCCTATTATGTCCGTGACCCAATGAACACCGGAGAGCAGTCTTGATATTACCATGAAAACGGTGAAGGACCACATTAATGGGGCAATCATACGTTTTACGGTCACGTTTCCTATTCGCTTTTTCAACTGGATTACAGAAGTGGGCATCACGCACATGGTAAGAAGCGTAGTCGACGACGGGTAAGAGGCTTCAAGCCTTCCGTCTATCAGAACGGGGCGATAGTTTATAACGAAGACTTCGAAAAATACAAAAATCAAAACAATAATTGCGTAAAATCCGCCGAGCAGCAGAATGTCTCGGTCAACCTTAAGTATACTTTTCCTCTTTATCAGCTGCCATGCACCGAGAAGGGCGAAAAACAAAGTAAAGCCGATGGGAACAAGTCCTAAGTAATCCGTGATTGTGTACAGGGACATATGTACCCCCGTATGTCGGTGCACAAAACCGTTCAGTGTACCAAAGCCTACAAATGCTCCCGTTTGTCCTATGGGAAGCACGTCAATAACCTTGACAAGTACCGTCCACGTGACGAATGCGGCGACAAGTCCCACCGCGATAAATAAAGTTCTTCTGCTTTTTTTCATAAAAACAAACCTTCCTGTATAGTATTTGACTTTCGTCTGAAAATACTATATGGGAAGGTGTGAAAAATTGCAAGAAACGGGAAGTCACAACGGTGACACGTTCCGTGTCAGGACCTTTTAAGTAAGAATAATACCTTGACAGCGAGAAGAATAAAGGAAAATACCGCCGCATAGGGCTGAAGACCAACGGTCAGAAGCAGTATTCCCACGACGTTTATTAAAATGGAAACAAGATATTTATTCTGAGTCCATATTTCAGAGCTGCAGCTTTGCAGGGCGAAGGTTACGATGCCGAAAAGGCCGCTTCCCAAAACGTAAGCATAGTAGGCTATAATTATATATGAAGATACCCCTTTTATGGACAAAAGTGAGACTGCGCTGATCGCACTCTCCCATTTGCACGCAAAGAATGGAAGAAATAGGAGAGAGACGGTACATAAGTCAAGGCAGGCGAATACTGTATCGCGGAAAACGCCCGCTTTCTTTTTACTGTCTTCCTCGGCGATACATAGTATCTCGTCGCTTGAGAGAAGGTTGTCAAGGGAAACGGAAAAATATTTTGAGATCAGCTTAAGTGAGTCAATATTCGGATAGCCTCTGCCTGACTCCCATTTTGAGACGGCAGTACGGGAAACGTATAGTGCCTCGGCAAGCTCATCTTGGGTCAAGCCTTTCTGCCGCCGCAGTTCTTGAAGTTTTTCGTTAAATTCCATATAGGTCTCCAATCATACTTAATACTAAGTTCTATAAACTTTATGCTTTCAGGTGATCTGTAAGATTCTCCGCGGTAAAAGTCATTTTTTCAAGATTCAGAATATGTATACTGCAGTTTGCCGCTTTGAAAGGGGGAGTTTTGTTACTCCACTCAAGGCGTTTCACTATGTGATATATCACGTTTATCACGCCGCCGTGAGTGATAACAAGAACGTTGCCCACATCTTCCGCAGACTTCCCGGTGAATCTGTCAAACCAAAGCTTGATACGTGAATAAAACTCCGCGGGACTTTCGCCGCATGGGTACCTTTCGTCCATGTCGAGAGACGAGAAAAACAACCCCGGATATTCTATCAGCGCTTTGTCGTTTGGCATTCCCGCAAGAAGTCCGTTGTTGGTTTCTCTGATGCAAGGCACATACGTTACGGGTATGGAAAGCGCGTCCGATATGAATTTAGCCGTGGTAACACATCTTTGAAGATCACTTGATATTATTTTTGTAATATTGTAGCATGAGGTGTTGTCTTTAAGGTAGAGGGCGAGCTTTTTGGCTTCCTCTACGCCCTCGGGCGTCAGGTCAAGCTGACTCCAACCGCCTCGGTATCTATCATCGTCTTTTCCGTGCCGTATAAAAATCAGATCCATAATTTATCCTTCCGTGTCTGAGCTGTCATCGCTGTCAGAATTATCATTTGCGCTTTTTCTGTTCCTCATGTCAAGCAGAGAGCCTATGCATACACCGATACTGATTCCGATGCACATACCTATAGAGATCTTATCCACAGCCGCGCCGATAGCCATACCGACAGATAATCCGATACTCATGAAAATTGGCATAAAATATGTTGTGTCTTCGGAAGATTTCTTGTTCTTCATAGGTAATATCCCCCTTTGTTTAGGTTTGAGAGTTAAAACGGTCAACTCCCCACCAATCAGGTAGAAGCTCTTTGAGTTTTACCGTCTTTTCCGTTTCAATGTCAAGTAAAATTTCAATTTCCCCGCTGTCACAGTCAAGCTGCATCATAAATTCGCAGCACGCGCCGCAGGGCGAGCCAACCTTGCCGTTACTCATCACGGCAACCACACGATCGATCTTGCTTTCACCGTTAGTTATCATGTTGGCGATGGCATTTCGCTCCGCGCACATTCCAAGTCCGCAAGCCGTGTCAATACATACGCCAACGTAAATGTTTCCGTCTTTTGTCAGAATTGCCGCCGCAACACCGCCTGCATCAATGAAAGGGGATATGCTTCTCGAGTTTTGTACCGCCAGCGCGGCGTTATATAACTTTTTCCACATATTTTACCTCCGTAAAGTTTAACCGAAAATATTTCGACATTACACCGTCCTCTTCAAACTCCTCCACAAGAGCAAAGCCGTTTTTCTCAAGGACTCTCACCGAGGCTTCGTTACTTGAAAAGGTAAACGCGCCGACAGTGTTAATATGAAACTTTTCCCGTATCAAGCTGAGAAATAGCTTTACAGCCTCGGTGGCGATGCCCCGTGACCACATGGAGCTTTCGAAAATGCAGTAGCTTAGCATACAGTTAGGCTCTTCGCCCTGATCAATGCAGTAGCACCAAACGTCACCGACGTAGCACCCGTCTGCCCACACCGTAAGACCGAAGCTTGTGGATGTGGGTAGCAGAGACTTTTCGTAAGCTTCAAGTGCTTCCTCCACGGTTTTAGCCTTCTGAGGAAGAACTTTTCTTATTTCGGGGACAGAGGCTTTTTCAAAGTATGTTTTAACACTTTCCCGTGTGCGGGGACGTAAAGTGATGTTCATGATTTATTCTCCTTTGTCAGCTTCACCACTACTTCACAATGATTGGTGTGAGGAAACATATCAACGGGAGTGATAGCATCTACTCTGTAGCCTTTCTTCACGATGAATCTAAGATCCCTTTCCAAGGTCTCGGGATTGCACGAAATGTAAACTATCCTCTCGGGAGCGCAGATTCCCAGGGCGTCAACAAACTTTTTATCGCTTCCTGCTCTCGGCGGATCCATGAACACAACGTCAAACTTCTCACCGCGCGCGGCGGCGTCTCTCATATACTCACCCGCGTCAGCACAAATGAATTTCGCCTTACCGCAGCTGTTCAGCTTTGCGTTAGCCTTCGCGTCTTTCACCGCCGCGGAGTTTACTTCAACGCCGATGACCTCGCAACCGCTTTTTGCCGCAACGAGACCGATTGTGCCGATTCCGCAGTAGGCGTCAAGCACACGTGAGCTTTCCGTAAGAGAAGCATACTCCACAGCGAGAGAATAAAGCTTCTCCGTCTGTGTTGGGTTTATCTGATAAAAGGATTTCGGTGAGATTTTGAAAGTACATCCGCAAAGTGTGTCTTCAATATATCCTTTTCCGTGAAGAACTTCCTCGTACTCGCCGAGGAAAAGTCCCGTTTTCGTCTTGTTCACGTTCATTACAACCGTGGTGATCTCGGGATGACGGCGCAGAAGCTCATTAACAAAGCTCCGCTTAGAACGGAAGTTGGTGTTGGCTACTACAAGCACCACCATAACCTCACCGCTTGTGAAGCCGCGTCTGACGAGCACGTGACGAAGAAGTCCCGTGCCGCTGATGTCGTCGTATACTGTCAGCTTGAAGCCGTCCATCATATTACGGATAGTAACGATGATACGGTCGGCGTACTCGTCCTCGGTCATGCAGGAGTCAAGAGCGACGATGTTCCCCGTCTTAGACTGATAAACGCCTGAGATCACCTTGCCGCCACGGGTCTTGCCGAAAGCCGCCTGAACCTTGTTTCTGTAGTGATACGGCTCGTCCATGCCTACGATCTTTTCGACTTTACAATATTTTTTCAGTAAGATCTCGCACCTCGCCTGCTTCCACTCAAGCTGACGGGGATAATCCATATTTGAAAGCTGACACGCCCCGCACTTCTTATGTGCGGGACAGAGGAATTTTTTGTTTTCTGACATGATTATATCCTTTTTAGTCATAATTTATGTTTTTCGCAAACGTGCCGTTCACTCTCACAACGTGATCCAGAACCTTTTCAAATTCCTATCGCTGTTCGGTTCGTGTACCGTATATTCGTAAACGCCGCCGTTTGCAAGGATCGTCTTTTCGCTTCCCACGTTGCCGTCTATGCAAGTGATCAAAACTTTATCAAGTCCGATTTCATGGCAGAACGGAAGCGCCATTCGCAGCATTTCCTTTGCATAACCCTTACGCCGTTCACTCGGTCTTACAGAATAACCGATATGACCTGCGTATTTTTCCAAATAATCATTGAAACGGTGTCTGAGTTGAATCATTCCGATCAGCTTGTTATCACTCTTGCGAATGAAAAGAAACTGTGTTGCGGGAACTAAGTGAGAGGGGACTTTTTCGGGATCTTCATAATCCTTACATACCTGTATGTATTCTTCGGGATCATCGATTCTTCGGAGAGGACCTGTTCCGTCCATGGAGTCGCCTGCATCAAGGAACTCTTGCCTGTACAGAGCGATCTGCCCTGCATACTCGCCCGTCGGTCGTGACAAAATAAATTCTTCCATAATTAACCTCGTAGTTAACAATATTTTGTCTTGGTAACATCAGCAGTTCTCTCGTAATATACCTCGCTGACTTCATTGCTTGTGAACACGGGTAGCATTTCACCAAAACCATCAATCAACTTGTCTGACTTTGCAAGCTCGGAGAGAGGGTACCAAAATATCTCTCCTTCATTCGATGCTTTCAGCTCCCCCGTAAACTTATCTGCGACATAGAGGAAAACGATATAGCGCTTTCCGTCTTTTAGTTTGTGAAACTCCTTAATGCCGCAGAGTCTTGGATTTTCAATGGTAAGCCCCGTTTCTTCCTGCATTTCACGGATAACGGAAGGTGTAACGTATTCACCCTTTTCGACATGACCACCGGGAAAATTCCATCCGTGCCGAGTGGGATGATTAGCCTTGTCCTGCACAAGCACGTTCCCCCTACCGTCACATATCATACACATATTTGTAAGCTCAACTTCTTCTGTTCTGGACATGGTTTTTTCCTTTTTTGATTAATAATCCTTTTCTTTTCCGCAAATACTGCATTTTTTCTTTAAGAGTCCTGAAAATTTTCCGCCACAATGAATACAAACACCTTGAGCTTTGTAATTGTTTATAATCATTTTTTGCTCATTTACCATCCTAATGTTTTCTTCAATATCTACTGAGTTTCGAAGATTATTTTCTTTACAGTAAAAGTATGCATAGGAATTGTTTGTACATTCAATGTAAGCTTCGGGTAATAAATCAAAAGCATTTGCCCCTATTTTTGTAACCGATGATGGGATTACAATACGCTTTTTTACTTTTGCTTTTTGTAATGCGGAATCATCGATAACACAGACACCTTTAGGAATAATTATCTCATCAACCGTAGATGGAGGTGTTGAGTTGGGTATCGTATTATACTTGATTCTTGTTATATCTGAACTTTTCGAAATCTCGTCCAGTACCTTGTTAATATCACCTGAAGTGGTCCTTTTGTACGATTTCTCAATTACAGCAGCATTGTTTTCACTGCAATACGCTTTTGAAGCTTTTGAAGCACTTGTAAAATAAACGTATGCACCTTTCTTAAGAACAAAGGCATTTTTTCCGATCTTTTTTACCCCTTCAGTAATATAAACAGCTTCTGTTACAACTAAACCTGCAAAAGCGGAATCGTCAATTATTTCTACAGAATCAGGTATGATGATTTGCCTTATTTCCTTATCTTTAGGATTAAGTTTAGCAAATGCGTTTGATGAGATGTGTTCATATTTATCAGGAATAACCAGAATTTGCGGAATATTGTTTACATCGGAGAAAATCTTCAATGCGGTATCCTGAGCAAAGTGATTTTTCTTTCGTGGCGTCGGTGTAGCATTCGTTTCGTCAGTGAAAACATATTTATCACGATGTTTTTCTCTAAACCAACGATATACTTTATTTTGCTCTTGACCTTCAGAAAGAAGAGTTATTTTTCCGCCTTTATTCTTGAATATAAAGAACAAACACTCGTTTTTGTCATTTATTTGGCTTACGACAGAGTATTTTAAGCGATTGGATTCTGATTTGTTTTGATCGTTAATAGTAAATTCATCACAAAACTCAAAGAAAAGGTTATTGCAATACGGTCCCAGTACACGAAAGGGATTGATGAATTTTTCTTTGGGTATGTTTTGCGCTTTCCCAAAACTGCCTACCAAGTAACCTTCATACTTGTCGGTAGTATGTGGAGTATTGAGTTCTTTCCCGATACCTTCAATAACAGTTTCTTCTTCAGTGACATCGTTGGTTTCGATCGTCTCTTCAATATTTGTAGTTTCATTGTCGTTTTCGCTAACAAATTCTATATCTTTACTTGGAAGGTTACTTTCTGTATTAATATCATCTACAGAAACTTGAAAGTCGTCGTTTTCTTGCTTGGATTCGGTTGATAATTCATTAGAATGCTCGTTTGAATTATTGGTAAAATTATCTATTGCTTTATTAACGGTAGAATTATCCTCTTCCTGAATCGTATCAATGCATTCAGAGACAGGCTCGGTTTGAACTTCGGTACAATTATCAGATACTTCTTGATGGTTATCAATTGATTCTATCAGTTTATCATCAATATTTGTATATGTACTGACAACCTCTAAAATTTGTTTGATTGTAAGAGAATTTTCATCAATTTTCTTTACTGCAATAATTTGTCTGTTATGAATGTAGAATGTAAATTCATCATTCAGCACAACCTTTTCCAGCTCTAATGTAATAATTGATTTTTTATAATAAATGGCTGCCAGTTCAACTTCTCTGCCTACTGCTTCAGAAGCTTGAGAATCATTACTCAAAAGCAAAACAAAACAACTGCACTCTCTGATTGCTTTAGTAATAACACTTGCGTATTTACTTCCTGCAGGAATATTGTACGGTGCCATCCATGTATCTATATTGTGTTTATTGAACAGTTCCCGTATTGCATCAGCAGATGCTTGATTTTTTGTACTATAACTTATAAATGCATATCCCATAGATGTAGTCCCACTTACTTGGTTAATTATTTTTATAGTTTTATAATTTTGTTTTATACTTATATATCACGTATATCACGCAAATACTCCCCCATGTACCACGTCGGCACAGGATTACGCATATTATCGTACCACTCAAGAACCTCTCTGCCTTGATTGAGCATTACGTTTACTTCATCTTCACCGAAAGGTATCGCCCAATATACGCTTGAGAGGGTATTGCTTGAAATGTAAAGTGCAAGAAGTCTCCAAAACTCCATTGGAACGTTATCATCAAAGTATCCGTTCACCATACCGGATGCAAAGAGAGGAGACCTCTGAGCGCACCACACAATGCGGTTAAATTCTTCCCATGGATCACCGTAATCGTTACGGTTAAAATCAATAATGTGGAGCTGACCGTTACGGTCGATCATCATGTTGCCGATGTGGTAATCGCCGTGCTGATACACCTGCGGTCTGTTTTTCAGCAAATGACGATTCTCATTTATGTAGTCGATAAAAGCCTGTCCGTTTTCATACTTGATGGGGCACTCACCGTACTTTTTGATTTTATAATCCATTTTACGGTTAAAACGGATTTCCCAATCCTCCTGCGCCTCAGGAGCAGGAATGGAGTGGATCCTCTTCAGAATACGTCCCGATTCCAAGCCATATACATACTGCTCGGTGTCAGAATAACCGGGCATAGCCTCTTCCGCGTCTTCGCCGTCGATCCAGCTTTGGATGGAATATACGCCGTCATCACAAGTACCAAACTCAATAGGTTGGCACATAGGCACACCGAAGGAGGCGACACGTTTCATCATGTTAAACTCAGCCATCTTTGTGTCATGCTGCTGGGTATCGGAAACACGCAAAAGATACCGTGTGCCGACCTCATCGGTAACACAGTATTTTCTGTCACTTGACCAGCCTTTGTTTATTGGTTCTTTCGATGTAAATTTCATATACCAACCTTTCAATTACAGAAGATTCTCCTCTATAAACCTTGCTACGCCGTCCATATCATTGCTGTCGATAATTCGATCTGCTATGTCAAGAACGGAAGGGATGGCATTAGATACAGCCACACCAAGTCCGCAGTTCTTTATAGGCTCTATATCGTCGTTATCATCACCAAAATAGACAGCCTCACCGGTCGAAACACCAAAGTGGGAGAGCATTTGCTTGATGCCATTCCATTTCGTAGCTTCTTTGCTCATAATTTGGATAAGATCATTGTTGGCGATAGTGTGGTACACATCATCGGTCAACGTGGTTTCAATGCCCTCATATAGCGGTTTCTGCCCACTGCTTGCCAGTATTTTATAGAGGATGATGTCCTCCGGTAATGTCGGAAACTTATCCCAAATGACAGGCTCCCATATTGGAATGTCTCTGTTTGAATAAAGTCCTTTGCTTGTTTCTATGGAAAGAAACACATCGGGATATTCAAGAATAGCAGAGAGTATTTTTTCACCGCTTTCACATGAGATTCCAATCTCCAATAGCTTTTGATGGAGTGAAATGACAGCTCCGTTTGTAGCGGTTATGGCATCAAAACCAATCAAGTTGTTATAGATCAGAATATCTCTTATAGGTCTTGCGCTTGCAGCCATAATGAGGATTCCATGATCGTGGCACTTCTTGAGAACAGCTATGGTGTGTTCGGATACGCTTTTGTCGGTATGTAGCAATGTTCTGTCTAAATCGGTAATTATAGCTTTCATGCGCTCCTCCTTAGTGTTGTTAATATTAGTTGGTTTGCTTATCGAGAACGTATTTAACTTTTGCAAAGTTTTCTGCTAATGTATCTGCGCCGTCCAAACATAAAATTTCGCACGGAAGTAGCTTCTGCCACTCATAAGGTGCTCTCATTATTTTTCTCCCTCAACTACCTTAAACAAATGCGGCTGAATTGCGGGGTAAGTCAGGCTTTGCGGCAGCTCGTCAAAGAAACCCACCTCACCGATCTCGCTTTCGGAATTCAGTGCTTCAAGCTCACAAGCTTCCGCGAAAAACAGCATACCGTAAGATTTCTTGCCGTCTTTTTCCACGCCGTACACCGTAACCTTTCTGATGTCTGCCTTGACAGCACCGGTTTCCTCCCACAGCTCTCTCTTTGCCGTGTCTTCGATCTTCTCCCCGTCTTCTCTGTGACCCCCGGGGATCTCCCACGTTTTTCTCGCTTTGTGACGGCAGAATATCCACTTGCCGTTTAACCTTGCGGCAATCACCGCAAACTTCAGCTTGTCGTCGGGAATTTCTCCATCGTCATGGAAGGAAACTGTGACCCCGTTACTTCTTAAAGCCTCAACCTCGCTCACGTGAAACTGCTCCTGAAAGCGTATTGCCTCTGCTATTTCCTCGGAAGTGTAGCTTTTACCATCGGGGGCGGCAACCAGCTTGTCCTCATCGTCGTCGCTTCGGTGCACGATGGCAATTATCTTCGCCGTGTAGCGTTCCACGGGAGCGTCTACGCCCAACAGATAAACATCAAGCTCCTCGCCGTCACCACCCAGCACACCTTCAATGTACCCGTAGTTTATGGGATAGATTATATCATCGTGCTTTGGATGCACCGTACCTATGGGTCTGTCCATTGCGATGTCAACAGTGCGCCCGAGGAAATACTTCACCTGCGCTTTCCTTTCGTCAAAGGTGGTGGGTCTTGTCATCGGATCATATTCGCGCGTCATCTCATACCTCACTTGTTCTTAGCCGCCCATTTTCTGTCGGCGCGTCCGTTAAAGCGCTTGATTACCTCGATCTCGCGGGGATCGTAGGGTCTGAGGTTGGGTCTGAACAGGTCGTGCTGCCACTTAGTAAAGTCATATCGGTCGCCCTTGCCCTCGTCAAACTGCTCCCAAAGAGCGTCCCACGGCTCGTTTGTCTGAGTCTTGCCCACAACGAATCCCCAACAGTAGTTAGCAACCTTTGTGTGATAGAGAAGGGGATAGATTTCTTCAACGTTGTTGTTATTGATTCTGTGTAGCCACTCGGTAAGGAAAATGGGGCGGTTGTGGATTGAGAGCTTGTCAAGTCCCTCAGCAAACCATGTGTAGCCTGAGTAGGAGTGGTAGCTGATAACGTCGGACAGCTCAAGGGCAACCTGCTCGGCGTGAGTGAAGGGGATACCCTCGTCGGAGCCGCCCCAAACGTCAGCGCAAAGAGGCTGAGGCACATCCTCCGAACGAACAAGCTCAAAGAGCTCGTGCAGGATCGGGATGGCGCGGTCGCGGATGGTGATACCCGGCTCGTTCCATATGTTCCAGCAGAAGACTCTCTCGTCGTTTTTATATTTTCTTACGGTCCACAGTACCATTTCGATGAACTTGTCACGGGTCTCGGGATATTCCATGTAATGCTTCGGGGTCTTCGCCTTTTCTTCCGCTGTGAGAGGGAATCGTCCCTGATGATAGCCGAGGGCGTACGCCTGCTCACCCATCTTCTTAGGTACGAAAACGTCACCGCGGGGAAGGTCCTCTTCGTGACCGAGAACGATCATTACCTTTTGACCGTACTTTCCGAAAAGGTCCATATACTTGTCGAAAATCTCCTTGTAGGACTCGGGCTCCGCGTAGTAAACGTCGAAATTCGCCCAAATCCTCACGGTGTTGAAGCCGATTTTTTGGCAAAGGTCAAGCTCGCGTTCAGCGGTAGCAAGCTTTTCCTCACATTTATAGCTTTGGAACATATCAAGTCTGTTTGCGCAGTCGCTGCCGATAAAGTTACAGCCGCGGAGCCACTCAAGCTTGTCGTACCATTCATTTGCTTCTTCTACGGTCCATTTGCGTTTCATAAGTTCGTCTCCTTTTGGTAGGTTTAATTTTTTTGTTTATTTGTGAATTCCTTTTTTCACGTCCCGAAGGGACATATCGCGCCGCAGGCATATCGCATCGCAGACATATCGCAAATTCCTTTAGGAATTTATATCGCTGTGAAGTTATCGTGTCATAGACACGATAACTTCACAATGCTCACTCCTCGGGAACATATTTACGGGAGTCACCTCATTAATTTCGTACCCGAACTCGCAAAGCTTCTTCAAATCCCGCGTAAGAGTAAAGGGGTTGCATGAAACGTATATCACGTTCTCGGCGGCGAGCTTACAAAGTACGTCGATCATTCCGTCGGACAGACCGCGCCTCGGCGGGTCAACCACCACAAGCTCGGGAGATTCGCTTGAAGCGTACTCAGCCGCGTCCCCGCAATGGAATTTGATATTTTTCAGTCCGTTCAGCTTCGCGTTGTACTTCGCATCAGCCACCGCCTCGCGGTTTATCTCAACTCCCGTGAAGCTCGCATCACGAAAACGGGAAGCAAGAAGCATACCGATGGTTCCCGTACCGCAGTAAAGGTCGGCGCACTTCGTAAAACTGCACTTTTCAGCCATGCGGATGACCTCGCCGAAAAGCTTCTCCGCACCCTCATAATTCACCTGGAAAAACGCCTCGGGGGAAATGCGAAATCTCAGGTCAAAAAGCTTACCCGTCACGTGCTTTTCACCCATTACAGCCTTGTATTTTTCCTTTTCCGTCGCCCTCACAGAAATCCCCACAATATTCGGAAAACGTGAGCAAAGACACATCGCTATCTTTCCTTTTTCCGCCTCACTCAGCTTTCCCGTTATGGCAACGGAAACCTCTCTGTCAGCGGACACTCTCAGCGCCATCTCATCGGGAGCTCTCAGACCGTCACGAATCAGCTCAGTCATCACAGCGGCGATCTCGCTGAAAATTTCGGGACAGCTTACGCAGTCATCTACCGCAACCACGCGTCTGCTGTCATGCTCGCAGAAGCCGCCGTCGCCGTTTTTTGCAAAGTGGAACGTAGCTTTGTTGCGGAATCTTTCCGCACTGCCGTAAAGGATGCCGTTGAACTTTTCCACCTCAAGTCCCGACTTCTTCAATGCACTGCGCACCGCGTTTTCCTTTACACTGTTTTCGTATTCAAATTTAACGTGACGGAAAACGCATCCCCCGCAATCGGGGTAATGGCTGCAGTCGCTGTCACATCTGTCTTTGGACTCGGATATCATATTTCTGCACATAGCAGAAGAAAAATTCTTTTTAACGTCCGTTATCTCAATTTCGCACACGTCACCTTCCACACAGCCGTCAACAAAAACGACGCCACCGTCGATTTTTGCAACCCCCGCACCCATGAGGGTGGTGTCTTCTATCTTAACGGTATATTTGTCTCCTCTGATCATGGCAAGCCTCTCCTTTACACTGTCCGTCAGCACACAAATTCTATTAAATATTATAAAGTATAATATGTCAAAAGTCAACGCTGTCAACAAAATACGTGCGTTCATATAATATGTTTGAGGGCGTATTCAACCCCTGAACAAAACAAAATAACGGAGGTGAAAAATGAGCGAATCAATTATTACCATGAGAAGTGAGACGTATGCCGCAAAGGCATCGAAGCTTCTTACACGGTATGGCTTACGTTGCCGTATTGTCAGTGTTGACCCCGCACTTACAAGCCGCGGATGCTCTGTGGGAGTAGCCGTGAATTATTATGACGTAAAAGAGGTAAAACGGCTGTTGAATGGGGCAAATATTACCTTCGGAGAGGTGCTGGGACAGAGGGAGTTTTGAAATATATGATATACCTTGATAACGGAGCCACAAGCTTTCCGAAACCGCATTCGGTATACTCGGAAATGATGAAAGCTATGAAAACTTGCGGCGGAAATCCCGGCAGAGGCTCAAACACCTTGGCAAGGCGAGCATCTGATACGATCTATAAACTGCGTGAGTGTGCCGCCGAGATGTTCGGCGCCGAAAGCGAGAACGTAATTTTGACCTATAACGCAACCCACGCGCTTAATCTTGCGATAAAAGGATTAGCACGGGACGGATGCCATATTCTCATGTCGGACATTGAGCATAATTCCGTGAGACGTCCTGTGGCATCGCTGTGCCGCCAAAGAGGGTGTACCTACGACGTGTATCCAAGCTGCGGAGGGGATGCGGGGAAGATAATAGAAAATCTTCAGAAGCTTGTAAAGGATAACACAAAGCTTCTCGTGATGTGTCACACCTCCAATATTGCAAACCTCACCTTGCCCGCTTATGAAATCGGAAAATTCTGCAGAAAACGGGGAATTGCTTACGTAATTGATGCGTCTCAAAGCGCGGGGCATATCCCCGTTGATCTTAAACACTTCGGCGCAGACGCTGTGTGTATTCCGGGACATAAGGGACTTTACGGGCCTGCGGGCACGGGACTTCTCATTATACGTGACGGACAAATGATAGAGGGACTTATGGAAGGCGGGTCTGGGGTGAATTCCATTGAGGACACCATGCCCGATTTCTATCCCGACCGTCTGGAGGCGGGAACGCTGAGCGCACCCCTTGCCGCAGGACTTTGCCGCGGCATATCATGGGTGAGGTGTGTCGGTATACAAAATATTCACGCCCACGAGTGTGAGCTGTCAGGGCTTCTTCTCGATTACCTTTGTGATATGGATGGAATAAGAGTATATAACGGAGGTGCGGGTCAGCTCACATCAACGGTGCTCTTTAACGTGTCAGCCATCCCGTCGGTCCGTGTGGGCGAGCTTCTTGACAACTCGGGGATATGTGTCAGATGCGGACTCCACTGTTCGCCCCTTGCTCACAAGACCCTGAAAACGGGTGACGGAGGGGCAGTGCGGGTCAGCTTCGGTGCATTTAATACGGTAGACCATGTCCGCCGACTGGTTGACGAAGTACACTATATCAAAAAATATGAAAATTAACATTTGAAGTTACGTCCGCACAAAATATAATGGTTAATGTCTCTTGACAAACAGTAATATTTATAGTAAAATAGTTTTAATAATTATAAAAAGGAGACGAAACGATTATGGCAGATGTTAAGGATTTCAGTGTTTTTTCCAGTGTAGACGGAAAGTTCCTTATGTATAAGGGTCTTCCCCTTGTCAGAGAGGATAATGTTATCTGCTACGGCAGTATGGATGACGAATATATTCTTCAGATGATCATTATGTCAACAAAAAATGACGGCGGTGAGAGTGTTCCCGATAAGATACTCATTCAGATTCTGAAAACAGACAAAACTCTTCCCGATCATGAGAGGATCGTGAAGCAGGATATGAAAAGCGGTTTTTACGATGCCTTCGAGATCGGACTCATCTGGCTTGAGAGATACCGTACAAATCACTGATAAAACTATCGCCGCCGCATTTTTCGGCGGCGGTTTGATTTAACGGAGATATTTATGACAAAGAAATTATTAATTTCCATGCTCATTTCCGTGCTTTTTCTTTCCTCATGTTTAAGGGAGGATCTGCCTTCGGCCGAAACAACACAAGTGACGTATCAGACTGATGAGTTCGAATCCGACACCACTGAGGAAAACACGACGGAGGAAAACACAACGGAGGAAAGCACTATGGAAGAATATCCCGCACCCGTGCCCGTGATCAGCGAATCTGCAAGGGTTTGGTTAGACTTGCGGAGTGATGCGGACGGCGTTGTTATGACCTTTGAGGAAATTGCGGAGGAAAACGATAGAGTTCTTGCGGAATGTGACGTTATGACGGATGTTTTGACTGTCCCCGACGCGCTTTCATCCGATGAAATAAGAGCACATATTGGCAGAGGTCATATACCGAATCTGCCGAAATACGACACGGACGGAAGTAAGATAACCAAAGAACATCTGAGTGGTGTTGTGGAATCAATGGGAGAAGGCAGTATTCCCGAGAGTGTTACACTGCGGAGGGGAATAGTAACCATCAGAGCAAATCTTCGCTCTGTTCCCGACGACAAGCCATACAGGATGTCTCCCGATGATCCGTATGATACCATTCAGCAGACAGAGCTTCATGTGGCGACACCCGTGTGGGTCATCTGGGAAAGCACTGACGGAGAGTATTTTCTCGTTGTCAGCTCAAATTACTCGGGCTGGGTCAAAGCTGAGTGTATTGCACTCACCGAGTCACTTGAAGCATGGGAGCGTTTTGCCGCCCCCGAGAGCTTTGTTACCGTAATTGAAAGCTCAGTTAAGCTTGATGCAACCGAGCTTGATATGGGCGTGGTGTTGCCCCTTATTTCCGAGGACAGAGAATACTTTACATTAAGTCTTCCTGTAAGAGGTGAGGACGGCTCTTTAAGTGAGACGGAGCTGAAGCTTCCTCGGAGCAGTGCAGTTAAAGGGTATCTTGACTTCACTTACGAAAATTTTATTTCCCAGGCGTTCAAGTATGAAGGGATAATGTACAGTTGGGGCGGACTTGACTCAGGCGTTGACTGCTCGGGATTTATATCGAACGTCCTTCGTACCTTCGGCTTCCGACTTCCGAGAGACACCAAGGATCAGCAGACAGTGGTGGGCGCATCAATTGAGGTGAGAGGGAAGACCCACGGTGAGATAGCCGAGCTTCTTGAAAGTACCTCGGGTCCCACGGCAGTTTACTACCCTGGACACGTGCTTTTCTACCTCGGGCGCGGTGCTGACGACGGAAAATATTATTTCATACACGCTCCGAGGATCGGTGAAGCTGTAAGCGTTACAGCAAAAACAAGTCTTGCGGGGATGACGTATATTTGCGAATTTACCGTAGCGGAGAGATGAATTAAAATGATAAACAGCTTAAAGAAAAACGAGATAATAACGGAAAGACTTCGCCTTGCGCCTCTCGGTGATGCTTCCGGAGATGAGATCATTCGGATCATGAAAGACGAATCTGTCCGCCGCACGTATATGGTACCTCTTCTTGAAACGAGAGAGGCGGAGGCTAAACTGTTCTCATCGCTGAAAAACGCTACGTTGTCCGACGTGCGTATTGCCTACGGGGTATATTTCGGCGGTGAAGCGGTAGGATTTCTGAACGACGTTGGCTTTGAGGACGGAAGCATTGAGATAGGCTACGTTATATCACCGAAGTATCAGAATCGGGGATTTTGCACCGAAGCATTAAAGGCAGTTATCGCCGAGCTGTTCCGCATTGGCTTTTCTACGGTAAAAGCGGGGTATTTTGAAGAAAACATCCCAAGCCGCAGAGTGATGGAAAAATGCGGAATGAAGGAGACATCCGAAACAGAAGAGATCGAGTACATGGGTATTGTGCATAAGTGCAAATATATGGCAATTGAAAAAGAATAAAAAGCAGAAAAACGGGAGCTTCGTTCAAACGGCTCCCGCTTTGAATATATGTTGTTTTCTGTCACCAGACAAAGGGAATAAGTCGGTATTTTACCCTCTTTCGGTAATCGGAATAACCCTGAAGCTGCGCCACAAGCAG
The DNA here is from genome assembly GCA_017531765.1 of Clostridia bacterium. Lineage (GTDB taxonomy): Bacteria > Bacillota > Clostridia > Oscillospirales > CAG-272 > RUG11130. Next base: position 5,433 of record JAFXKJ010000024.1, on the reverse strand, counting down.
TTTTTCTTCGTTTACTATCCGCACGGCAATTACGATAACGTACGGGGAAAAGCAAAGAAGCGACCACCATGAGCCGAGTACAACGGGAATCGATAAAAACAGCCATACTGTTACGGCGTACATCGGGTGACGGACTACAGAGTAAAGTCCCGTGTCAACTACCTTTTGTCCTTCGCTGACTTCGATCTTCCTTGAAAGGTATGTGTTTTCTCTCATGACCTCAGCATACAGTGCGTATGACAAGAGCAGGATGCAGGACGCGGTAACTACGACCCAAGTTGGTACGTCGGACCACCCCAAGCGATAGTCTAATCCCGCAACTACGAATCCCGCAATAAAAATAAGTCCCGAGAGTGCCACAAACACCTTCTGCGCGCCATCTTCCTCCTTTGAATCAAGCCGCTTTTCAAGGAGGGCAGGGGACTTTATCAGTAAGACTGTGCCGAGTATCAGAATCGGTATAAACAGAAGTCCCATAAACAGCCAAGCGTTGGGGTAAAGAAGGCTTCCCGCGGGAAGAAAGAGTAATAATCCCACAAGTACCGCACCGAATATAAATTTTGTAAGTCCCCGTATAGCAAGCCTCACGTTTGTCACCAAGCCTTTCGTTTTGTTTTCAACTGTATTATATCATAAATCGCGGAAAATAGCAATTATTTGATACATGAGCACTCGCGGGGCGAAAAATACTTACTGTTTTTCAAAAAAGTCGTCGGTAGAGCACTCTAAGATGTCTGCAAGCAGGGGAAGCATGATAATGTCAGGAGACGAGGTACCCATCTCCCATTTGCACACTGCCTGAGGGGACACACCGATCATTTTTCCGAAGGTGTTTTGTGATATACTGTTTTTTTCTCTGTAATTTTTGATCTTATCGCCGATTACAATACGGTAAACGTTTCTTGCCATATGAATCTCCATTCAGCCTGCGTATGTAAATATGCGTGAAATCCCCAAAGTGTCCTTTTATCAGCTTGAATATTCACGCCAACTCCTCTTTTCTTATTATCTTTATCATTCTCATACGGTTAATTACAGCCATGATCTCAGCCTTTCGAGGAAGATCAAGAAATCTCTCGCAAGTGGTGAAGAAAGCGGAGTACAGAAAATCAAGCCCCTCTTTTTCGATCTTCAGATACATTTCGTCAATCTTTTTTTCAATGTCGATTAAGCTCTCCTTGTTTGTGACTTCGAGATAACGAAGCATAAATCCAAGGGTATCAAGCTGACGGGGGGTGACGATGTCGTGAAGACCCCGTACGTCGATCACCTCGTCTCCGATAAGAATGAATCCGAGATCGGATACTGTCAGCTTTTCGCTTCCGCTTCCGTGTGGGTAGGAGGAGAAATGCTCTGAGCAGAGAATCCTTTTTTGATTCCAGTTTGCACCCGGGACCGCTTCGCCGAATACACCGTAGGAAGCACAGATCCCTTTTGCCTTTGCGGTAACGTCCGTGACACGGTAATCCTCCATCATGTAGACTTTGTCGGCTACAGACAGGTATTCTCCGCTTCCGCCAATAACGAGGATCGTGGAAACACCCCGTGAGGCGTGAAGTTCACACACTCTGTCGGTAAAGGGAGTGATCGGCTCCTTCTCTATCAGCTCTTTCATCATTTTATCCCGAATCATAAAATTCGTTGCACTGCGGTCTTCGTCGATCAGAAGAAGCTTAGCGCCGAAATCAACGGCTTCCATTATGTTTGCCGCCTGAGAGGTGGAGCCCGATGCGTGCTGAGTTGAAAAATCCGAAGTGTCACCGCCGGGAAGCCACTTTATGAACGGGGAAATGTTCACGTGTTTTACGCTTCTGCCATCCTCCGCAGAAACCGTAACCGCAGTGCTGTCCGTTATGCACAGCTCCCGTCCGTCGCCGTATACGTGGTCATAGATCCCCGCTGCTATGGCGTCAAGGAGAGTGGACTTACCCGAATATCCGCCGCCCGTAATAACGGTAACGCCTTTTTTTACGCCCATCCCCCGTACTCCGCAGACCTCTATCTCATCTTCGGCAGTCGACTTAAACGGGACGGCGTTTTCAAGGGGCAGATCGGTTCCTTTTGAACGGGGGAGAATACTTCCGTTTGCCACGAAAGCACAGTAATCACTGCTTTTTAGCCATCTTCGTATCGCCGATTGCTTCTCGGCAAGCTCAAGGGCACGGCAAAGTCCCGCGTGGTCGAATTCGCCGATAAAGCGGTCAACGGCATCGGGCAGGTCGCGGCAGAGCATTTGTATACTCCGTCTCAGCTTCCTTCTCGGTAGCTGAACCTGCAAACGGATACAAAGACAGACTGTAGGCGGAGGCATACGGTCGGATGGGAGCATATATACTCTTGAACCCGAGGCGTATTCATAGTCTCTTTGGGGACAGATGGCAAAATATGCGGTGTTTCTTTTCAATACCTCTCCGCCGGGAGCGTGAATGTAGTATTTTCCGTTTTCATTGTCGGGGCGGGAGCGATTGTAAAGCTCATCGTTAAGCAGATCGATTTGACGCTTAAACTCTCTGAGACAAAAGTCCGCCGCGGCAGTTGTGTACGTGTTGATCCCGAGGCGCTCCGTCGGGATATTCCATGTCAGTGTCGGCTTATCCTTGGCGAGCTTGTGGGTAAGCTCTATACTGAATGACACGTCTTCATGATAATATATAGGGTCATTTTCGATTTCGGGCTCAAGACAGTGACCGTCCCAAGCGGTAGAAGGGAAGACCGTCTCCCGCTTTCCATCGTACATCTCACTGTAGGTTACGGTATCATTTTCCATATTGTGCAGGTAATATTTCAGTCGCTTCAAAGGCATCACTCCTTCCGTACCCCAAATTAATAGCTCATGGGGGATTATTACTGTGACCGTAGGCTTATCCTGTGCCAGCTTATGTGAACCTGTTATCTCAAAACCCACGTTCCCGTTATAATAGATTGGATTATAATCGGGGATAGGCGGCATATTCGGCCTTGTGGGGTCTAAATAAGCCAAGGCACCTTCGTACATTTCCGTGTAAGTTGCGGTATTCGTTTCCATGGATAAAAGTTTACTTTTCAATCGTTTCAACGGCATCACTCCTTGATAATAAGTTAAGCGTTTCAGCTTATACCGCCGTGCCTTCATCAAAAGAAAAAGCACCCCTTCGGGTGCAAACGCAAAAAATAAAGCACACCCGAGTCGGATGTGCAAACAAAACCGCGAGGTAATTATATCGCCGCCTCAGAGGTGAGTAATACAACATCCGTAACGTATAAGCTTGTCATATTGATCGCCTCCTTTGAAGTTATTTGTAATATTTACGTTCACAGTATACTATAAATTCTGCTGTGTGTCAAGGTGGAAAAAGAAAGTTGCCATCAACTGTTGGTTAAATATGCGACAAACTGTCTTGTATGGCTGATTTCTTCGCCATTTGATGTAAAAACGTCCCCTCTTTGCCATTTGACAGAGAGGGGACGTATATTCGGTTTACTTGATCTCTAAAATAAACTCGATAATGAAGCAAGAGCTCCATGAGAAGTGCTCACAGCCGCAACCGAGGCGGAGAAGGGAGTCGTAATTTTCGTGAATGTTGGGCAGATGCTCGTATGCCATACTGAGAATATATTCCTTGATCTCACGCGCGGTGTCAACATAACCGTAATCGTAAAGACCCTTTGTGGCAAAGTATGCAACGTTGAGCCAGGTAAGACCTCTCCAGTAATCCTTGTCGTGACCGGGATCGTCATACGCTACCGAGGGCATACCGGGATAGAACTTTTCGCTGTCTCTCGCGATGCGGTGCATGGACTCGGCTCTTTCCTTGGATGCTGTGCCGATGAAGAGAGGCATGAAGCTTGCAGGGGAGAGAACAGTGCTGAATTCACCTGTGAAGCGGTTCTTGTCAACGTAAGCACCGATGGATTCATCATAGAGATTTTCTTCAACTATCTTTGTAAGAGAGAGCTCCTTTTCCTTCCAAGCGGCGGCAACGTCGGCACCCTCACCGAGGATCTCAGCCATTTCAGCCATGGAACGGTAGAAGAGGATCATGAAGCAGTTGAGGTCAATGGGATGAAGCTGAGGAATGGGCCATCTGTCCCAGCGAGGGGAGTTGTCCCAGCCGGACTCGTAACGTGCAGCCTCGTAATCGTCCTTTTCAACTTCATACTGAGCTGAGTAGAAGAACATCACACCGTCATAGCGTTCTGTGGTGAGAAACTTTTCGTATCTGATAGAGCGTTCGTAGTTGCGGCGGAGGAAGTCGATGTCCCCGATCCTCTTGTACATATGGAGGATACCCCAAGGGAATACGGGGGGCTTGCCCGCATTGTCCGCAAGGAAGCCTCTGAGGGTGATAACGTCGGGGAGCATACCGTTTTCGCACTGATATTTAGCGAAGCAGTCAATGGTGTTCTGAGCTAAAACGCTGTCGTAGCGGCAAACGGTCATTCCGTGGAATACGGAGTCCCAGTTCCAAAGTCCGGGGCAACCGAGCCAGGGAGAGATGGCGGGGATATCTCCCCAAGGCATATTTTCTCTGTCAAGAGTATTCTCGGCAAGCACCTCGTGTGCGCGGGACATGAGTGCATAGTCTCTGTCAGACACCTTGCCTTTATACTGACTGAGCCATTCTTCTTTTGTAAGTGTGTACATATCTTTGTCCTTTCTGTAAGGGTTGTAGATTCGGTTTTGTTTACGTTCAAATACCACTGAATGGATTATACCATAAAAGGGACCGTGTATCAATGGTTTCCTGAAAAATTATCTTACGTACGCAATTCTGTAAAACTATGCTTTGCCCTTTACGGCGCATAATCCGCTATGATCTCCAAAATATCGCGCTCGTACACATTCTCGCCGAGAACGCCGCCACAGGGCTCGAAGGACACGCACCGCACGTCCCACGGGTCTTCAAAGTACGGGCTTTCGGGACGTTCGTCCGTGAAATACTCGGCGAGATATTTCAGCGCGTTTCCTTCGGGGAAAATTACGTTTCCGTCTCCGATTGGAAGCTCCAAATCGTCGAAGCTGTCGAGTATCTCCCTTGTTTTTTTGTTGTACGGGTTATCGTCCGCCGCGCTCACAAGCCACGCAGGGGAAAGGCGAACGGGAATGGCGCACTTCTTCGCTTCGGCGGCAAACTGCTTCACTATGTGGAGCGGTATCGTTTCCTGATGGAACGCATCCACCGACAAAAGCAGGTCGTTCACGCCGCACGCGGAAAGTCGCTGTGCTACCTCGCGGATTTTATCGCTATTATGTGAAAAATAGCCGTTCGTTATGACCTGCCGTTTCGGAATATCAACCTCCTTGGCGACAGTCATGACAGCATAGACCGCATCCGTGTACAAAAGCGGCTCACCTCCGAAGGTCATCACGGTTTTAATGTCGTACTTTGACGCGATCTTCCGTACCGCTTCTGCGGCAATCAAGGGGGCGATACGCTCACCGCAAGAGGTGTG
>JAFXKJ010000160.1 GCA_017531765.1 Clostridia bacterium | reverse complement strand
CTGAGCCTGCTGAAGAACGGGCATGAGAGCTCCGGGTTCTCCCTTGTACTTCTCGATGATCGCATCAAGCTGTGCCTTCTGTTCGGCAGTTTCATTGAAAGGAACTGCCGTCATGGTTTTCTTCATATGAGTTTTCCTCCTAAAATATATTTCTATGTTTGAGCCGGCACGACCGGCAAAGGTTACATTTTACTGCTTTTCTGCTGTGAACGCTTCAACTGCATCAGCCGCCGCATCCACGTAGTCGTTTTCGTAAAGCTCAATGATTCCCTTGTCGCAAAGAGCGGCAAGTGCGGGATCGAAGGGAATCTGACCGAGGAACTTAAGTCCCATCTTTTCGCAGTATTCTGCGGTATGGCTCTCACCGAATACCTCGATCTTCTTTCCGCAGTCGGGACACTTTACGTAGGACATATTCTCAACAACGCCGATAACGGGAATATTCAGCATTCCCGCCATCTTGATCGCCTTTTCAACGATCATGGAAACAAGCTCCTGAGGAGTTGTTACGATAACGATACCGTCAAGGGGAATTGACTGGAACACCGTTAGAGGAACGTCACCGGTTCCCGGAGGCATATCGATGAACATATAGTCAACGTCATTCCATACTACCTCGCTCCAGAACTGCTTAACAGCACCTGCAATAACGGGACCTCTCCATACAACGGGACTTGTCTCATCGGGGAGAAGGAGATTTACGGACATGATATCAATACCGGTCTTTGACGTGAGGGGAATGAGTGCATCTCCCGTACTTTCCACGTCTCCCTTTACACCGAACGCCTTGGGCACAGAGGGACCTGTTACGTCAGCGTCAAGGATCGCGCACTTATTATCTCTCCTCTGAAGTGCCACGGAGAGCATTGATGTTACGATAGACTTACCTACTCCGCCCTTACCGCTTACAACGCCGATCACGTGCTTGACACTGCTTGCGGAATGGAGAGGCTCATGAGTAATTCTCGACGAGCAATCCTTGGAGCAGGAAGAACAATTATGTGAACAATTTTCTGCCATATTTACTGTCCTTTCAAATTCAGAGCAAAAATTATATAGCTTACACATTTCAAGTGTATACTACCACAGATAATATTATAGTACATTTTATTGAAAAATACAAGTGTTATTTTTAGATTATTTTGCAAAATATACGATTATTTGATGAATAACCGTTAAAACACCTTTTGTTTTTTGCATTTGGAAGTGTCATGTTATTGTGCAAAAGATACCAAACGGGACAGTCCGCCCGGAACTGTCCCGTTTTGTCGGTCAACTATTATCTTTTTCTATGGCTTTCAGGATTCTCTCTATATTTTTGTTCACTATCCTCGCCTCAAATTTATATTGGGAAGCAAGACCCTCGGTATCGCGTACAATTGCCCTCTTAAGAGTTGAAACGATCTTACTGTCACCATTGTTTCCTCCGCCCATGGCAAGGATGTCAAGAAGGTCATATATCTTTGTTCTGAAAATTATATCGATCATTTCTTTTGACTGAGTATCATACGTACTGCGGCTCTTCAGAATATTATCGTAATAGGTGGGCTTGATATATTTGACTCCAAGCGCGCCCATTACCTCGATGATAACGTCGGTAACTTCCAGCTTTTTTGTTGTTTTGGGAATAAAAACATGGAAAGCGATCCAAGGCTCGGCATAGGACACATAGTCCTTTTGCTTTTCGCTGCCCTTGGGAATGGGGAGGATTCCGAATTCGGCGTCCTCAACCTTACGCATTTCAGCCGCAGACTGCATTGTCTCGAACGAAAACAGTACACCGCCCTCCGCAATCATTTCAGATCCCGCATAAGGTGCCACCACACTGTAGTTTCCGAAATAGTATGAAAATTTGTCTGCAAGGTCCGACAGATCCTCCGGAAGCACTTCGGGAAGGTACGGATTGCTCAGCGCATCATATTTCGTAACAGTCATCCCATTACCGAAAAGGACCGCAAAACCGTTGGGAGAAGCATATCTGTATGCACCCGAGCCGTTTGCGTTACTCGGAATAACGCTTGCGATCTCGAACATCTTGTCAAATGTCCACTGATTGTTTTGAACGTATGAATAAAGATCGCCTATATTATAGTCAAGCACGGTCTGTTTACTGAAAAGAATCCCGTAAGCATCCATGTAATTTGACGTGACAATGGCGCCATTAAGGAAATACACCGAACCGCCGATGGAATATGTGTCTATCAGGCTCTGCGTCCACCACTCGCCGCTGAGGTCAAGGACGTTGAACTCACTTGTATCCAGTAGACAGTCATTGATAAAAAGCGGTTGGCATACAGCTACGGCTGTACCGTATCCAGCATCATATACGCCCGTTCCTGCAAGAACGTCCTGCTTTACCGATTCTACTACCGCGTGAGTAGACTGATCAGCCTGCTCGGGCGGAATGTAGTTTGACCACTCAATATTAAATTTCTCCTCTATTTCCCTTTGTCTGAAATAGAGAGCATCACTCATAATATCTCCGGTATCCTCTTCCTCAGTGGGTGCCTGGGATCCTCCGCCTATCCAGGTAAAGGACTCGCCCGAAAAGTCATACCTCTTTGCAAGCTTGTCGACATAATCATTGATCTCAGACATATCCTCTTCACCTGTCGAGTCATCGGTAACAGGCAGAGATACCACACTGGCGGCACTGCCGTCACCTGAACTGCCGCAAGAGGTAAAAGCTGACATGATCATCAAAACAGCAAAAATCATTGCCGTTATTTTCTTCATATTCATCACCTTTCGGAAAATAATGTTTCTACATTCAATAATAACACATATTTTTACAAATTACAAGTGTTACTGTAAATAAGTTGTAAGATTTGCAAAAAAATTTCGTGAGCCATATTACAAAAACACGGCCCACGACAGTATTATTAAATTTTCACCGTTTTTTCGAAACAATCAGCTTGACCGCTTCATATGCTCCGAGAATCAGGAAAGAGGATGCCGCGGACACCGTACACACGATCCATGAGGGATTAACGTCTCCGATAAACAGTGCGGCTCCCTTAGAGAAAGTAAGAAGCAGAACCGCAAACAAGGAAAGCACGGCATATGCAAAATACGCTACGTTTGCCCCCCCACCGTTCAGCAGAGACGTTCCGTCAAGTATGACTTCACTGAGGAGAACAAGCTGTCCGAGTATAAGCGCAATGGCGGAGGCACTTACCATGCCGTGTCCCACAGAAATATTCACTCCCGTGAAATAGGAAGACAGCGTAACACTGACAAAAACCGTAATTCCCGTTATAAGTCCAACAAGCACTTGTTTTGACAGATCCTTCACTGACGGGATCTTTCTTCTTTCGCTTACTCCGTCGGGAACATTGCACCGTTCGGGAGTAAAAGCAAGGACAACTATCGCCAAAAAGCCAAATATCATACCGAGAAGGAGAATATTTGCGGCATTCATAAGCGGCATATCAAGGAGAACAGCAAGGAGAGTACATACAAGGCGTGCTGTCTGTGAAGTCACGGTATAAAGCACCGTTTTTCTGAGGTTCTCAAGAGCGCACACCGATGCCGATACCGCTTTTACGGCTTCGACAAATCCTCCGAATCCCGCATCCTCCGAGGGATATACCGACACCTCTGATTTCCTCTTGAGAGACTGAGGAATCGGTCTCATGCTGGATGCACTTATGGCAACCCCCACAGAATCTTCGGTGATCATACCCGATTCCGATGGTACGGAGGTCATAACCAGTGAATTCGGAATAAGCGACACAAGCTTACGGACGGTTGCAAGACGTATCTTGCCTGCCGCATCTATCTTTCCGCCTTCTTCGCCTCTTGCAGGCAATGCAACAATAAAGCTTCCTTCGGGGATCTCACCGCCTTCAAGCACATCGCGGCAAGAAATTATGGGAGTTTTTTTATCTATTATACTAATTTCGGCAAGGTATCCTCTGTCAAGCTCCGCATTGGATGATAAAAGCACCAGAGAAAGCGCCGAATCGGCAAAGCTGCTTCCCATCTCCTTCACGCCGCAAGCGTACTCTTCTCCGATCACAACAAATCCGTCGAAGCACATATTGCTTCTCAGAACAGACATACGCTTCAGTGAGGTGTACATTGAATCACGGCGGGCAAGGGCGATCACGTTTCCGCCACTCGCCTCCGCCTCAAATGCGGCTCTGAGTATCATACGGCGGTGATCGTCTGTCATCTTCACCGACGATGAACCCATCTTCAACCTATCGCAACAGATAAGAACCTCCTTTATACCTCCGCTGATACGTATCTCATGCTCGCTTGAATGTCTGAAGATCATATTATGGAGATACCCCGTCTCACTTTTGTCATATTTATAGTCTACGGGAATCGCACCGCGGTTTGACAGTTCGGACAGCGAAAGCAGATTCTCATCCTCTGCAGTTTTAACAGCCTTGGTTAAAAGCACTTCCGACTCGGAGAGCTTTACATCTCCCGATGAAAGTGACGAAGACGACGACCTGACAACGGTAAAATATATATCCGAGATCAGCTCCGTGATTCTTTTGTCGCAGTTTTTTATGTTTTTCATCTCTCCGTCCGTAAAGCAGGAAGTAAAAGATACTCTTCCCGACTTGAAATAGGAGATGTCAGAGGAAATTACGGTTTTAACGTCGGAAATTTTATCTATATGTGCAATATCCTTTACTACCGCACGTTTTTTACCTACCGAAAGTCTTCGGAGAGGAAGGGACAGCGTGATATAACCCACCGTCACAAGATAACTGCTGACGGATGCCACAGCAAGGGCCATGGCATCAATAAATGCTTCCGCAAGGCTGAAATTTGCACCGCGCATTATATGCAGAAGCATGGAAAGTCCACTGATGGCAAGAACGGCAATAAGCATAAGCACACTGCATTTTCTGCACCAGTTGTCCATACGTTTTATAACGGGAACGTTCTCACCGCAGGGAATGAGAAGTCCACCGTGTCTCATGGACACGAGAGTGTCGTCGCCGCAGGCTGTAACTGCCATTCGACAACTGCCCGAGAGGATAGTTGAACCTGCAAAGAGCATATTCACACGGTACTCACAGGGAATCTCAGCGCCCTCAGTATCCGTAAGGATGACAGTATCGCCTTTAATGACCGATGCTTTATTATCTGTTATTCCCTGCTCTGCCACACGAATCTCGTCTCCCATAACGATCCGTCCGTCGCACGGCACTATATCACCGGATGAGAGCACCACAATATCTCCCTGTACCAATTCGTCGGCTCGGACTATGGCATAAGCCCCGCCGCGGATGACCGTTGCGCTCGGAATGGATTCGTCGGAGATCACTTCAAGTATACGTCTTGATTTCACGTAGGTTACCACTCGCAAAACGATACCCAAAGCAACAAGAACGCATACAGCCGCAGATATAGTGCTCTTTTCAAATATCGCCGCTGTCAGCGCCGCAATAACAAGTACCGCGGAGGTCAGGTCACCGAGACATCTGAATGCATATTCCGCAGCGGAAGCACGGGTAATATGCCACACGTTATTTCTTCCGTTTTGGCGGCGGCGTTTGTTGACTTGTGCACCTTCAAGACCGCGGTTTACGTCTGTCTTTAGCAGTGACATCACCGCATCAGGATCTCTCAGATGCCATTCATTACTTCTGTATGCCACCTTGTGTATCTCCTTTCATGTTTTGTATTAATCCTAAAAACTAATCCTAAAAATTTGAAATCGTATCAGACGGCTCTGACAACACACTCGCCGTTCACCACATCTGCCACTACAGCGGAAAGCTCGCCTCTTGACGAGATGATACTCTCGGCTATTCTGTCTTCAAGCTCGGTCTGAATAAATCTACGCATATTTCGCGCACCGTATTTCACAGAGTAGGATTTTTCTGCGATATACCTGTTCATCGCTTCGCTGACACTCAGCTTTATTCCCTTTTCCTCAAGGAGGCGGATAAGGTCGCCCGTCATGATCTCCGCGATCTTCGTAAAGTCCTCGGGAGTCAGGCTTCGGAAGGTAATGATCTCGTCAACACGGTTAATAAACTCGGGACGGAGGAACTCAGAGAGAGCCTTCATGGTTCTTTCGCTTGAAACACTTTCGCCGCCTCCGCCAAATCCCACGGGAGACGTGAAATTTGTGCTTCCCGCATTGGTAGTCATAACTATCACACAATTTTCAAAGCTTACTTCCTTACCGTGAGCATCGGTGATCCTTCCGTCATCAAGTATCTGAAGAAGGATATTCATTACGTCGGGGTGTGCTTTTTCGATCTCATCGAAAAGAACTACCGAATACGGACGGCGGCGGATCTTTTCGGTAAGCTGACCTGCGTCGTCGTAACCTACGTATCCGGGAGGAGCTCCGATGATCCTTGAAACGGAGAACTTGTCCATAAACTCACTCATATCAAGTCTGAT
>JAFXKJ010000159.1 GCA_017531765.1 Clostridia bacterium | reverse complement strand
GTTTTGGAAAGGAGCTTTCCAAGTTTGACGACGGCGTGACCGACGACTGGTACTCCGAGGCTATGGGCTGGGGCGTTGCCCGCGGGCTCATCAAGGGCATGGACGACAATACCGTCCGCCCCGCACAGACCATCACCCGTGCCGAGCTTGCGGTGATGATCGTGCGTTACCTCTCCTACAGAGGTATCACTCTGCCCGATGCGGCGGATGAAGTAACCTTCACCGATGACGCAAAAATCGCCGATTGGGCGCGTGAGCAGATATACACCTGTCAAAAATGGGGCATTTTCAAGGGTGATGATGCAGGCAACTTCAACCCTGCAAACAGGGCGACCCGCGCAGAGGGGGCGACCATCATCCTGAGACTTACGAAGTCGGCGGACGATGCGCTTAAGACGCTCGGCGTTACCGTTGCCGTAAACGGAGAGCGGTCGCCATACACCGTATTCTACTCATTTATAGGTGTAAACAATACGGAGGAGCTGAAGCTGGTAAAGCGAAGACTTGACGCAGAGTTTGACATGGAGATACCCGAAAAGCCATACGTTGCGTCAAACCTTGCCGCATCCACCTCCCGCATCGTATTCAACGTACCCACCGACCCCGTGATAGCTGAGATGACCGAGGGTCTTTCCGACAGCGGATATGCCGCAAGGCTCGTTCGCGACGGAGAGTACACCACACTTTATTTTGCATACACATCGCCCTTCGCCGGGAACTACGGACTTGAGATGCTTCTTGCAAAGCACGTGAAGGACGGCGTGCTGTCAGTGCCGTCAGATCTTGACGTTACCGTCAAAAGCATCACCCCGAACGATTATCTGAACGTCATCGACGAGATAGATCAGAACACCCGCGACCCCTTCATCTACGTGGAAAACGGCACGTATTATATGTACGTTACCGGATGGAAGGCGTATAAGAGCACCTCTCTTACAGGTGAGTGGACACAGATCGCGGGCGTGGTAGAAAAGCCTCAGGATTATAAGGAAAGTCCGTGGGCGCCCGAGGTGTATAAGTATAACGGCAAATATTATATGTTTACCACCTATACGCCCAAGGATGATATGAACGACTACGATAACCGCGGATGCATCATCATGGAGGCGGACAGCCCCGAGGGACCCTTCAGGATGATAACGGACGGCTGGATCACACCTCAGGAATACGACTGCATCGACGCCACTCTGTACGTTGACGCGGACGGTCAGCCGTGGATGATATACGCCCGTGAGTACACCTGCTATGACGGAAACGGAGCGTTCTACGCGGCGAAGCTGTCGGATGACTTTACCCACTTCATATCCGAGCCTGTGGAGCTTTTCCGCGGACTTGACGCATGGTGGGCAAGCGGCGGTATCGCAGAGGGCTGCTTCATGTACACTACTGCAGAGGGTGAGCTTCTCATGCTGTGGTCCAAGAACAACGAGGACGGCTACTGCCTTGCGGTGTCAAGAAGCAAGAGCGGAAAGCTTGACGGCGAATGGACACATGACGATTTGTGGCTCTTCGACGGCGGAGTTATCGGCTTCGACGGCGGTCACGGTATGATATTCGAGGACACGGACGGTCAGCTTTACGCTGTAGTACACTCCCCCAACGATTGGGGCGGGGACAGCTCCCGTGCTACGGTATTCCCCATTACGGAGCGGAACGGCATCCTTATCTGGGACGTTACTGCAGATTAAAATGAATACTTGGAACCGTGCGAGCCTAAAAAGCCGCGCGGTTTCTCTTTTGTCCATAGCATATCTTGCAGCCGCAACGTCTGCGGATGAACCGCACCAACCACGGCAGGGAAGGGGACCCATTCTGTGGGAAATGACCGATACGCACTCAACCTGCGGCTACGGGTGAAACTTTATCCAATATCTGTAGGGACCGACGTCCTCGACGGTCCGAAAACGAACGATTTGCATAGTCTCTACGACGGGTGGATATGGAATCCACCCCTACGAATGGATCTAATGTCTCGCACAAACTTCAAATCCATCTGTAGACCAACTATAAAAAGTCAATAGGAGGAAGAAGGAATTATTCAGAAAAAACGGAGTTGTTTTTGAGGAGAGAAAAGATAACTCTAACGAGCTTTTTAGCAACGTGAGAAGTGGCAACGTTAAAGTGTTTACCCTCTAAGGACTTTTTGTCAAAGTAGTCTCCAAAGGTAATAGAATATCTTGGAACAAGACGAGCAGCCCACATGAGTGCCCAGCGCAAATAGGGCGAACCACGCTTAACCATAGAACCGGAATCGGGAGAGAATTTACCCGATTGGTAAATACTCGGTTCAAGGCCGGCAAAGGCAAGAAGCTTGTTAGGGTTAGAAAAACGATTGATATTACCGATCTCGGAAATGATCATTGCAGCGATAACCTCTCCAATACCGGGGATTGTCAGAAGCGGAGACGGATGTTCCTTGAAGATCAAATGTATCTCCCGTTCCACGCGCTCGATCTGACGTGAAAAGAATTCAATTTCTTCAAGGGTCATGCTCAAGGACAGGGCATCTGCTGCAGAGTAATTCCCCACAGAATTTTTAGCAAGCTCTATGATGGTTCTTGCTTTCTCAAGACCGAACCTACCTCTTGAGGATCTCTCAAGGAGCTTTGCAAGAACAGAGGGGCGGCAGGCGGCTATCTCTCTTGCTGAGTGGTATTTCATTAAAACAGCCATAGAGGTTACGCCAAAAGTGTCTGTGAATAGCTTCGAATATTCCGGAAAAAGCTTTGTAAGTAAGGCTTTGGCAACATTTTTTGCTCCTGAACGCTTTTTTACAAGTAAAAATCTTCTGCGAGATAGTGACTTTAGCTCAGAAATGTGGTATGATGTAGTTGCATCGGGTTCGTAGTTACCCCGCGCCAACATCACGGCTAAGAATTTTGCATCAGACTTGTCGGTCTTTGTTTTTCTGAGAGTGGTCGCTGTCAGCTGCTTTTTAACTGACAAAGGATTGAAGGTAGTCACTTCAAATCCATTACGCCTCAGAAACTCGGTAAGATTCTCACCGTAGACGCCGGTAGCTTCAAGCCCGATGTGTCTTTTTACACCGTTCGGAATGCCCGGATGATCGAGAAAGTGCAGTAACTTCGAAAAGCCGGTCTGGTCATTGGAGAAAGAAAACTCATGCAGTACGTGTTCCTTTTCATCAATGATACAGCAGTTGTGTTTTTCGGACGCCACGTCGATACCGTAGTAGAGGTTCATAGAGAATACTCCTTTTATGTGAATTCATTGTGTTCCCACGAATCTCAAATGGGTATCCTTGCTCGAAATTAAACATCTGCCTCCGCGTGTTATCCAACTAATTAACCTTTTCATTTAAGACCGTGGTTGTAGCCTACAGGAACCGATCGCACCTTGTACGTCGGAAGGGGCGGAACCAATCCACAATGTTATCTCTATTATACCATTTTTTATCTCTTTCGGGGTGGGTGACTTTATTATACAAGGGGTTGATTTTCTATCTACCCGAAAACAAAAGTTCTTGTAAACCTTGCGACTACAGCTAAACGTTCACCCACACCAACTTGGGCGGAGACTATTCCATCCCAAACATTTTGCACCATGCGGGCGAAACGCTATTTCCCATCCGTAGTGACGCACTAT
Source organism: Clostridia bacterium (assembly GCA_017531765.1). Taxonomy (GTDB): domain Bacteria; phylum Bacillota; class Clostridia; order Oscillospirales; family CAG-272; genus RUG11130. The sequence continues at coordinate 675 of JAFXKJ010000159.1, read as the reverse complement.
GTGCATCCGCCGTCTTAATTTAATTTCGGGAGCACACAGTGCTCCCCTGCAACACAAACACTACTTTAAATATGTTTTAGCACTCGCCGTCTACCGTCTGCCGAAAAATGTCTTGTTTGTGTATGATGAAGCAGTGAGTATTATCAATCTTAAACGGGGAATATCAGATGGGTATAAAGATCGTTACATAGGACAGGTTTTTCACAGAAAATACCGATAACATAAGGAATCTGTCGCATCAGGAATAATTTGTTAACTATGTGTAAATGTTGCGCTTTAGTGCTTGATTTTTGAGGAGAATGAGACTACAATATAGAACGTAGAGTTTGGCACTCCGTGTGTCCGAGTGCTAAAATCGGACATCGAAGACAAATCGCAAATTATCAGAATGCACCCCGCGTGCATCTTTCAGGAGGTAAATATTATGACACTCAAGCCCCTTGCAGACAGAGTTGTAGTTAAGGCAACCGAGGCTGAAGAAACCACAAAGACCGGTATCGTTCTTCCCGGCGCGGCTAAGGAAAAGCCCCAGGTTATGGAAGTAGTTGCAGTAGGTCCCGGCGGAAACGTTGACGGTAAGGAAGTTATCATGACCGTTAAGGTCGGTGACAAGGTTATCACAAGCAAGTATTCCGGCACTGAGGTTAAGTGCGACGGCGTTGAATACAGCATTGT
>JAFXKJ010000158.1 GCA_017531765.1 Clostridia bacterium | reverse complement strand
AGCTTTTTTAGTCTTCATTTCAATTCTCCTTATGTAAGAAATCTCTTGAAACGAAGAAGTGGCAGTACAGAGTGACTAACTCTGTACTGCCACAAACAAAGGCTATTTAACATCATTTAAGAAAACAACAAACCCGAACGTTTCACCGATTGGTAAAAGGTTCGGGTTTGAATGCTTTGGTGCGGGTAAAAGGACTTGAACCTTCACCGAGTTGCCCCGACTAGAACCTGAATCTAGCGCGTCTGCCAATTCCGCCATACCCGCATATAACATTTTGAACTATGCAAAGTAAACTAACATAAGAAAACTCCGCGCGCGCGTCTGCACGCAACGCTCACAAGCTCGCTTATGCGGATAGGATGCAAACATCCTACCACGCCATACCCGCATATGAACTTACCCAATCATTATATCATAGAGAAGGGGAAATTGCAAGTCCTATTTTACAGTTTTTTTATTTTATTTTTGCCTTTTTCATTCAGAGGCGTACTTTTCACAAAGAGAAGCCACTTTTTCAGCGCGGGAATATGCCTCACGCAGGTAATCTTCAAACTTCATTGCCGCGTAGCCGTCGTTTTCATGCCTTCCCGGTTTACTTGTACGGGATAATTCAAAGGTGAGATCTCCTCGGTAGCCCGCCTCGCGGAGCCGCTTGGCAAAAAAGTCAAAATCCACCTTCCCGTCAAAGGGTAAGAGATGCAGGTCATCAAGATATGTGACACTATTTCTGCAAACGCCTAAATTGTCGTTGATATGGGTGAAGCAGAGCTTTTTCCCGTACTGCGAAATAAGATCTCTGCCGGGATTATAGCACAGCTCGTGTCCCGTATCGATGCAGAATCCCACAGCGGATGTGTTTTTGTACCGTTCCATTACCACATCGAAATATTCGATTCCCTCGGTGTTTTCAAATGCGAGCTTAACTCCGAGTCTTTCGCCTTCTCTGACGATACGGTCGAAATTATATAGTCCCGCTTCCGTCGGCTCGTGGCTCTCAAAGCCGATAAACACGTGATGCACCGACACGGGGATGCTGTTGTCATGACAGGCTCTGATACACTCGATCTGCTCGCTTATCACGTCTTCGGTACTTTCGTCGGCTTCCCACAGCTTATTGCATCTCATAAAGGCCGAGTGGAGGCTGACCACATCGGTGTGGCACTCCTTCGCCGCAGAAAGCCTGCGGTGAAACTTTTCACCTCTGCCGAAATCGAAAAAAATCCCGTCAAAGCCACTGTGGCGGATCTTTGCAATTTGCTCTGCCGGCGGCAGACCCGATCCGCCGATGAGACCCAAATTAAGTTTCGTTTTCACTCAAATCCGCCTTTCTGTCTGATAATACCGCTAATCGATTAAACGGGAGCGCCTTACTTCTCCGGAACAACGAGAAGAGTTATGATCTCAAAGGGACGGAACTCAAGCTCCGCCTTGCCGCCTGCAAGTGTAAGCTCGCTTTCTATCTCTTCAAGCATATTGGTGCGGTACACACGCACTCCTCCGTCGAAGGTAAGGCTTGCGAGGGTTTTGTTTCTCTCGCACTCGTATAGTCTCAAAACGTACGCACCTGCCACGTCCTCCGCGCATTTAACGCTTTCACAGATGATGTTTGTGTCGGCAATTCTGACGGGGCAAAGAATGGGCTTTGTCAGCTTGCCGTCCGAAACGATGGGACGGCAGTTGAGCTCGTAGGCGGGGCGTACAACGCTTTCTGCGGACATAGTCCCTGCGTGGGGAAGGAGAGAATAGGTCATGGTGTGTACGCCGAAATCCGCGTTGGGGTCGGGACGGTTACCGCCGCGATGGAGGGTGAGCATCATTTCGCTGTCCTTAACGGAAATACCGTATTTGCAGTCGTTAAGGAGTGCCACGCCGTAGCGGGACTCGGAAAGATCAGTCCATTTGTGGTTGCACACTTCAAATTTTGCCGCCTCAAGAGAGTTGTTTCTCGTGGTGGGACGCTCTACGTGACCGAACTGGATCTCGTTTTTACAGGCTGTGGCACGGATGTCAACGTCAAAGGATGCTTTAAGAATGGAGTGGGGAGTTTTCCAGTCCACCTTAAGCTGATAATCGATCCTCGGGTCATTGGCATAGAATACGGTATCGAGAACGATCTCTGTGCCTCTGCCCGCGGTGTAGGTGCTTCTCAGCCTGAGTTCAACCTCTCCGTCGGAGACGACATTTGGAGAAGCAGTCGCTTTTAGAGCCGAGAGCTTCATGAACACGTCGTAATCAAGCTCCCAGTTGTCGTACTCAAGGGACACGTCCTCTCCGAACATCAGTCTGCCGAGAGGGGTGGGGTCACTGTGGGAGACAGTACGGCGGCACCTTTTGTCGAAAAGGTATGAAATATATCCGTCGGAGTCGAACTTTGCTTTGTAGAAGGGTGTTTCAAGGATGCCGTCGCTGTAGGAGAAAGGGGAGGTGACATTATCGCGAGCTCCCATAGCGGAGCTTACCGTACCGAATGCGGGAAGCGTAAAGTGAACGTCTGTCTTTACGTTTCCGTAGGCGTCGGTATAGGTCTGACACGGCGCATCTGAAAGGGATACCTCACCGTCAAGGGTGACAGCTCCGTTATAAGGGAAGGAGAGAGGATTGAACAGAGTTACGAAATCCCTTTCGTCCGTAACGGATGCGGCGTATTTTGCGGATTCCGCCTCTATGTCGGAAATCAGCTTTGTCATCTCCGCTTTTGACGTTTCGTGAACTGTCGCGATGCTCGTCCCGGGGAGAATATCGTGGAACTGGTTTTTCAGCATTGTCTTAATAAGCTCATCGGTTTTTTCGTTCCGGGGAGAGGAAGTGACAACATTCAGGTACTCCATTCCGCGGAGAGCGAACTCGGCACGGCGGTTGTTTTTCTTGATGTCGTGCATCTGAGTGAGTGTGCCGCGGTGGAACTCAAGGTAGAGTTCACCGTCGTATACGGGAAGCTTGTCTCGACGGAGGTCAAGCTCTCTCATAAATTCAGATACCGTTACCTGACGCACCTCGGGAAGCCCCGGGACGTCTTTGATACGATCTATATACTCAAACATTCCGAATGAGGGACCGCCGCCTCCGTCACCGTAGCCGTAGGCGAAAAGACGCATATCGTTTACTTCCTTGTCCTTAATAAAGGCAACGGAGCTGACGATACTTGCGGGATCGGGGAAGCCGCCTATCTGATTCAGGTGAGTCAGCACCTCGCTGCCGTCGATACCGCGCCACAGGAAGGAGTCGTGGGGGAAGGCGTTCATGTCGTTCCAACCCATTTTTGTGGTGTAGAAATTCTTCACTCCGCATCCCAGCATGATCTGCGGGATCGCTCCGTTATAGCCGAAGGTATCGGGGAGCCAGAAGCAGTCGGAGGTATAGCCGAAGTGGCGGCGGGTGAACCTCTGACCGTAAAGGAACTGTCTGATCATTGACTCACCACCTGTAATGTTGCAGTCGCACTCTACCCAAACTCCGCCGTTTGGCTCATACCGTCCCTCGGCGACTCTTTCTTTGATCCTCTCAAAAACGGAAGGGTAGTATTCTCTCATCCAGTCAAGGTGGAGAGCAGAGGACTGCACGAATTTATAGTCGGGGTCGGCTTCCATAAAGCCAAGCACCTCTGAATAGGTACGTGCGGCCTTGCGGATCGTCTCGGACACGGGCCAGAGCCATGCGGTGTCGAGATGTGAGTGACCGATGATGCCCACTCTTCCTCGTGAGAGGTCGCTTGTACCCTTTTCAAGGGCGGGTGCAAGGGCGGCGATGATCTTTTCAGCGGAGTCGAGCATTTCCTCGTAGCTTGCGTTTACAGGGTCGAGGATAACGTGGGGGAACGCCGCGAGAAGCGCATCATGAGCCTTCAGCTTCAGAAAGTTTACGTCGGGAAGCGTGACGAACTGAAGTACGGTCTGCATATCGAACACGCACTTGTTAAAGGTCTCGTTTACCGTGCAGAGGTACATTCCGCGAAGAGTGCGGCGGAAGGTATTACCCGTGTGGCTCTTTCCGTAATTGTCGTATATCTTTACTTCAAGGCAGTCGTGACCTGCGTAGCACTCGAAGTCGGCAGTAAACTTCTCTCCCGGCACAGCCGAACGGGATAGGTACAGTACGCAGTGCATACCGCCGATAAAGTAGTCTTTGCCGTTGATGATTCCCGAGGGGACACCGTTTTTGAAGCACAGAATTTCGGGAGCCTCTGTTACGGGACGTATACAGAGAGTCTTTCCCGCGGCAACTTCGGGGGTTGTCACCTCTGCGTGGAGCCACATATTGTTCCACTCGCCGCCCCAGGTGTGCCCTGTTTCGATGGGGGAATATAGCTCCGCAGACGGGGGAACTCTGAGATGCTCCGGGGTTTCGTAGGCGTACACATTGGGTATGTCACAAATCTTTTCAAAGATATAGTCTCCGTAATATTTTACAGCTGCCGAAATTTTGTCGTAAGTGTGGCGGTAATACGCTTTGCTGTTCATTATATGTTCCTTTCTTACACATCGGGGTGATCTGTTGAGTTTATTATACTATCGTTGCGGGTTGGTGTCAATAACAGTTTTCTATCAGCGGGATTTTTTACACCGATGAAGAAGGAAAATTATAATTGACAAACAATAAACGACAGGTTATAATCATGATAGCATAACGTGTAAAAATCAGAAAGAGGGTGGCGACGTGATTGATTTTAAGAGATTTACTCTTGCCGACAAGGAAAAGTACGAGCAGATCCATATGGAATCAGGTGAGAGGGGATGCGAATATTCCTTTGCAAATCTGTACCTTTGGGGACGTCAGACCATGTCGGAGGTGGCGGGGTGCCTTGTGTTCTTTTCTCAGTTTAACCGCAGAAGCGTTTACCCCTTTCCCATAGGTGACGGAGACAAAAAAGCCGCCGTTGACGCGCTGATGCGCGATTCAGGGGAGAGGGGGATCCCCTGCCGTATCACGGGAATCACCGAGCGTGACAAAGTTTGGCTTGAGACTACCTACGGTGAAGCTTTCCGTATTCATGCCGACAGAGACTCCCACGATTATGTTTACCTAACGGACGACCTTGCGGACACACCCGGTAAGAAATACCACAAAAAGAGAGGGCATCTGAGAAAATTCGAGGAAGCGTACCCCGAGTTCTGCCTGACTCCCGTTGACGAAAGCACCGTGCCCGATGCGGAATCTCTTCTTGAAAGGTGGTACTCCACCCGTGGGGAGTACGAGGACTTTATGATGGAGAGATGCGCTATCAAAAAAGCTCTCCGCGACAGAGAGGCGTTGGGTCTTGAAGTGCTTCTTCTGTTTGTGGGCGGCAGTGCGGCGGCGCTGACGGTCATGAGCCGCGTGTCACACGACACCTTTGACGTGCATTTTGAAAAGGCTCTCCCCGAGTTTGACGGCGCGTATGCCATGATAAACCGCGAGGCGGCAAGATTTGTAAGAGAGAAGTACCCCGAGGTGAAATTCCTCAACAGAGAAGAGGACATGGGCATAGAGGGACTGAGAAAAGCGAAAAAGAGCTATTACCCCCATCACATGGTGGAAAAGTGGTGGGCGCATCTTGGGGAGGACGGCTATGATTATTAAAACTCCCATCCCGTCACAGCTTCCCGAAATGAAAGGACTTTGGATGGAAGCCTTCGGTGAGAGCAGCGAGGCGGTTGACGACTTTTTTGCCACGGCGTATTCTCACGACAGATGTATGGTCTTAACCGAAGAAGGTGAAGTAGCGTCTGCACTGTACGTTTTGGACTGCGAGTACAAGGGAGACAAAGCGGCGTATATCTACGCGGTTGCCACAGCTTCAAAGTACCGCGGACGGGGATTTTGCCGTCGGCTGATGGAAGCTGTACACGAATATCTGAAGGAGAGAGGCTACGCCTTCGCACTGCTTCATCCGGGAGACGAATCTCTTTTTGATTTTTACCGCAGAATGGGGTATGAGATCTGCGGATGGGTGAGTGAAATATCGGTGGAAGCATCTGACGTGCCGTTTGAAGTGAAAAAGATGGACAAAGACAGCTACGCCCGACTCAGAAAAAGCTATCTTCCCGAAAACGCAGTCCTTCCTGAGAGGAAAGCTTTCGACTATCTTGGGTCATATACAAGCTTTTATTCCTTCAACGGCGGTGTTATGACGGCTTTTTTATACGGAGACAGTAGAGAGAATCTGTTTTCGGCGGAAATACTTTCGGCGTGTGAACTTACAGACGAAGTCTTAGGCGGCATAGTGAAAGCTCTCGGGAGAGAGAAGGGAGTTTTCCGCATGATCGGCGGTGACGTACCCTTTGCCATGGGTTTTCCGCTGTGTGGAGAGGTGCCCGCAAGAGTGGAGTTCACTTTGGCGCTTGACTAAATTCGTTTTAGTGCAAAAAACATTACACTTTTCCCTGTGATACTGTACAAAACGAAAAAAGTATGTTATAATGAACCCAAAGTGTGAAAATAGTTATTATTTTCAAAAAATACGATACCATAGGAGAAAAAATATGAAGCTTGGTGTACTTGTAAGCCTTAGTGAAGCTGAGGCGCTTGAACGTAAATTTGCCGATCTTAAGAAATACGGATTTGAATCATGTCAGCTTTGCTCATGGAATCCCGCAATGTGGACTGATGAAAACGCTGCGGCTGTTAAAACTCTTTCCGAAAAATACGGAATCACCGTTTCCGGCTTCTGGTGCGGCTGGGAGGGTCCCGCGGCATGGAATTTCTACGAAGGTCAGCTCACTCTCGGTCTTGTTCCCGCTGAGTACAGAGCGACACGTATCAAAAACCTCTGCGACGGCGCGGATTTCGCGAAGAAGTTCGGTGTGACCGACATTATCACTCACATGGGCTTTATTCCCGAGAATCCTTATGACCCCAACTATATGCCCCTTTGCATCGCCATCAGAGCAGTTGCTTCCCACCTTGAGGCTAACGGTCAGTACCTCCTCTTCGAGACAGGTCAGGAGACTCCCGTTACCATGCTCCGCTGCTTCGAGACGGTAGGATACAACAACCTCGGCATCAATCTTGATACAGCAAACCTTATCCTCTACGGTAAGGCTAACCCCACCGACTCCCTTGAGGTGTTCGGCAAGTACGTGCGTAACATTCATGCAAAGGACGGTCTCTGGCCCACAAACGGCCGCGCTCTCGGTGAGGAAACAAGAATCGGCGACGGTAAGGTCAACTTCCGCACGTTCTTTGAAAAGCTCTGCGAGCTTGGTTACGACTCCTACGTTACCATCGAGCGCGAGATCGACGGTGACGCACAGACAGCAGATATTCTTTACGCTAAAAACTATCTTGAAAATATTATTAACGAAGTATACGGAGGATAAAAGTAATGTTAAAAGTAGCTGAAATCGGAATGGGCGGCATCAGCGGTGCCCACGCTCCCGTATGGCAGAGAATGGAGGACGTAGAGCTTGTTGCCATCTGCGACGTACGTCCCGAACAGATGAACGGTTATGAGGGAGTAAACAAGTACACCGACTTCGAGGAGATGCTTGCTAACGAGCAGATCGACATCCTCGACATCACTCTCCCCACGTTCCTTCACGTTGAATACTCCATCAAGGCGATGGAGAGAGGCATCAACGTAATCTGCGAAAAGCCCATCTCCCTCAATCCTGACGAGGTCAAGCTCGTTTATGACACAGCAGCAAAGAACGGCGTTAAGTTCATGATCGCTCACGTTCTCCGCTTCTGGGACGAGTACGAGCTTCTGAAGGAGATCTACGACACAGGCAAGTACGGTAAGCTCCTCTCAGGTTCCATGGAGAGAATCGGTCAGATCCCCAAGTGGAGCTGGGACGGTTGGATGACTGACGAGAGCCGCAGCGGTCTCGTACCCTTCGACCTCCACATCCATGACCTTGACTATATGGTATACGCCTTCGGTAAGCCGAAGAGCCACGTAAGCTACCGTTCAAAGCGCCCCGAGCAGGATTTCTTCTGCGTTACATACGATTACGAAGACTTCTTCATCACAACTCAGGCGTCCTGGTACGCTTCTCCCTATCCCTTCAGCGCGCGTTTCCGCTTCCAGTTTGAGCACGCGGTCGTTGCCAACGAGGGCGGACTTAAGATCTACGAGGACAACGGCAACGTTCTCACCATATCAGGTGATGCTTACGGCTCCGACGTCATCAATCTTCCCACCACCGACGCCTACGCAAACGAGATCCGTTACTTCACCGATTGCGTAAAGAATAATGTTGAGCCTACAAAGGTTAAGGCTGACGAGCTTGAAGAGGTCGTAAGAATACTCAAGAGCATCTGAATTTCAGTTGAGCTTAGACTTCCGCGGTATAAAATATTGCGGAAGTCTTTTCAGAATTGTTATATTTACTAAATAAAGGAAGGGTTTATTATGATCGGACTTGTTACTCCCACGGGTCTTTCCGAAATGAAGGAAAAATGGGAATCTGAGCCTCCCCGCGACGAATTCAGAAAGATATTCATGAGAAGCGCGTATCTCACGCTCTACCTCATTTTCATTCTTGCGTTTCTCTTTACAAGCGGGCCTGTTCTCACTTGTATTGCTCTCGTTATCTACGGATTTGGGATCTTTTACCTTATCGGAGTCCTCGGACTCATCAAAGCTATCGGTCAGAGCAGAAAGAAAGCGCTCCTTATCATTATCCCTTCGCTGATAGCCATTGGCGCCATAGTCATCATCGGCCGTGAATTCGGTATCGGCGCTCTCAAAAACGCGGGACTTTTTTAATATCGGGATGTGAAAGATTTTTTTCGATATTCCGTAACGCAGATGAAAAATCTTCTGAAAACCCTTGAAAAATGATGCAAGGTATGGTATCATTATAGTGTAATTTTTTGACTTTCCGCAGGCTAAGCTACAGCTTTCCCGCGGAACTTGGAAAGGATGAATCACCATGACTAAAGTTAGAGTTGGTATTATCGGATGCGGAGGCATCGCAAACGGCAAGCATATGCCCGGCCTTAAGAATGTTAAAGAGGCTGAAATGGTAGCTTTCTGTGACCTCATCGTTGAGAGAGCAGAGAAGGCTGCTAAGGAATACGGTGTGGAAGGCGCCAAGGTTTACACAGACTATAAGGAGCTTCTCGAGGACAAGACCATCGACGTTGTTCACGTTTGTACTCCCAACAGAGCTCACAGCTTCATCACAGTTGACGCTCTTGAGGCAGGCAAGCACGTAATGTGCGAGAAGCCCATGGCAATCAACTCCGTTGAGGCTCTCAAGATGGTTGAGGCTGCAAAGCGTACAGGTAAGAAGCTCACTATCGGTTACCAGAACCGTCAGAGAAACGATGCTCAGTTCCTCAAGAACGAGGCACTCGCAGGCACATTCGGTGACATTTACTACGCAAGAGCTATCGCTCTCAGAAGAAGAGCAGTTCCCACATGGGGCGTATTCCTCAACGAGTATGAGCAGGGCGGAGGTCCCCTCATCGATATCGGTACACACGCACTTGACCTCTCCCTTTGGACAATGGACAACTACAAGCCCAAGTACTGTGTAGGTTCCGTTTACCACAAGCTCAACAACCAGACTCAGACTGCTAACGTATTCGGTGACTGGGATCCCGAAAAGTTCACAGTTGAGGACTGCGCATTCGGTTTCGTTGTAATGGAGAATGGCGCTACCATCTCCGTTGAGTCCTCTTGGGCTCTCAACGCTCTCGACACAAGAGAAGCTACAACCATCGTTTGCGGTACAAAGGGCGGTGGAGACCTTGTTGACGGTTGCCGTATCAACGGTATCCGCCAGGGACGTATGTATGACTACGCTCCCAACCTTAACTCCGGCGGAGTTGCATTCTACGACGGCGACGGTAACGACAGCGACGGAACCAAGGAAGCAAGACAGTGGATCCGCGCGATCCTTGAGGACAAGGATCCTTGCGTACTTCCCGAGCAGGCTTACTGCGTAACTCAGATCCTTGAGGGTATCTACACATCCGCTAAGACCGGCGACATCTACAGATTCTGATAGAATACTTAATGGGGAGAGTGAGCTTTCACTCTCCCTTTGTGCTTAAAATTCAATTCAAATCGGAGAACACTTATGAAAAACATACTGAAATTAACCATTCTTGCCGTTTTCTTGGTGTTGGTAACGTCCATTGCGGTATCCGCATCGACAAAGCTTCCCTTTACCGATGTACCCGAAGACGCATGGTATTACGATACCGTGGCTGAAGCCTATGAAAAGGGCATCATGAAGGGTCAGTCAGAGACACAGTTTGCGCCCACAAAAACCATGAGCCGCGCCGAGTTTGCAACTCTGCTTTACCGCCTTGCGGGGGTTAACGGTACGGGATTTGGTGAAAATCTTGCATCCTTCGCTGACGGAGTGACCGACGCGTGGTACTCAGAAGCTATGGGTTGGGCGGTTGAACGCGGACTCATCAAAGGTATGACAGACAACACTGTCAGACCTAACCAGACTATCACCCGCGCGGAGATCGCCGTTATGATCATAAGATACCTTGATCATATGGGTTATGACCTCCCCGAAGCGGCTGAAGAGAGCAAATTTACCGATGACGCCGCTATTGCCGATTGGTGCCGCGAGCAGATCTACACCTGTCAGGTCTACGGTATCTTCAAGGGCGATGATTCGGGCAGATTCAACCCATCAAACAATGCGTCGAGAGCTGAGGGTGCGACAATTTCCCTCAGACTTACTAAGTCTATGGACGAGCAGCTTAAAGGTGGCGGCGTGACGATAGCAACTGTGGGAGAGGAGTTTTCATACACAGTTCTCTTCCGCTTCGGTAAGAATGACGTTGACACGGAGCTTTTCAAAATCAAGCTTCAGGCTGAGCTTAAGACCGAGGTAACTACCAAAAATTACTCTGCTAAATACGTTGACAGCGGCAACACCATCGTCTTCGGTGCGGATAACGATCCCGACTGCAAGGCTCTGACGGAGACCCTCGGCGAGGATGATTACGCTATCAAGCTTATACGCAACGGTGAGTTTACCAAGCTCGTTATCGCTTACACCTCCGATTTCTCAAGAAGCTATGCAATAGAGAAGCTGTTCGGTGAGTTTATGAACGGAGACAAGCTGATCGTTCCCGAATGTGAGATCAAGGAGACCGTAAAGGCTGAGGATTTCTTCATTACCATTGACAGCATTACGAAAAATTCCCGCGACCCTGCTGTGATCGTCGTTGACGGCGTTTACTACGCATATACCACAGGCTGGAGAGTATATAAGAACACATCGGGTAAGCTTGACGGCGAGTGGACCGAAGTGAAGAACGTGGTTGAAAAGCCCGCCGATTACAAATCCAACAGCTGGGCTCCCGAGGTACACAAGTACAACGGCTCATACTATATGTTCACAACATACACTCCCACAGGCTCAGACAACGGCTTTGAAAATCACGGATGTATCATTATGAAGTCCGATTCCCCCGAGGGTCCCTTCAAGATGATCACCGACGGCTGGATCACACCTAAGGAGTGGGACTGCATTGACGGCACACTCTACGTTGACGCTGACGGTCAGCCGTGGATGATATTCACTCACGAGCACACATCCCTTAACGGAAACGGCTCGTTCATGGCGGCAAAGCTGTCAGACGATCTGACCAAGTTTATCTCCGAGCCCTTCGACCTCTTCTATGCGAAGGATGCAGGCTGGGTGTCTCAGGGAATCACCGACGGATGCTTCATGTACACCACCGAGGACGGACAGCTTCTCATGCTGTGGTCTAACTTCGACAGATACGGCGACACCTACGCACTTGCAGTTGCAAGAAGCGCAAACGGTAAGCTTGACGGTGAGTGGACTCACGACGATCCGCTTCTCTTCTCAAAGACTCAGACGGGAATTGCAAGCGGCGGCGGACACGGTATGATATTTACCGACGTTGACGGACAGATGTACATTTCCTTCCATTCTCCCAACACTAATACGGATGACGTAAAATCCAAGATCACCTTTATGCCCGTAACGGAGCGTAACGGACTTCTCGTTTGGGACGTAAAGTAAAATTTATAAAAAATCGGTTGTCTTCGGACAGCCGATTTTTTTGACGGTTGACAAAGTATACTTGATAAAATCCCAAAAGCTGAAAAGAAACCTTGAAGCAGCAGAATAACACAAATGAAGTATGGCTTCCGAATGAAAAAACTTCTGAAAATCCCCTTGAAATTAAGGTGATATTGTGGTATCATTACTTTGTATAATGGTGTTTTGTCGCCGAGACTGTCGGTGGGAAAAAGCGGAATGGTTTTTGACTGATGATCACGGTGTGACTGTGACGGTATATATTTTCATTAAGGAGAAAACATCATGTACGAAGGAAAAAAGCTGAGAGTAGGCATCATCGGTTGCGGCGGTATCGCTAACGGAAAGCATATGCCTTCACTTAAAAACGTTAAAGAATGTGAAATGGTTGCATTCTGTGACCTTATCATAGAAAGAGCCGAGGAAGCGGCAAAAAAATACGGTACTGAGGAAGCTAAGGTATACGTTGATTATAAGGAGCTGCTGGCTGACGAGACCATCGACGTGGTTCACGTATGTACTCCCAACAGAGCTCACAGCTTTATCACAGTTGACGCTCTTGAGGCAGGCTGTCACGTAATGTGCGAAAAGCCCATGGCGATCAACTCCGAGGAAGCGCTGAAGATGCTGGAAGCCGCTAAGAGGACGGGTAAGAAGCTGACCATCGGTTATCAGTCCCGTCAGACGAATGCGGGTCAGTTCCTTAAGAACGAAGCACTTGCAGGTACCTTCGGTGACATCTACTATGCCCGCGCTATTGCATTAAGACGCCGCGCAGTTCCCACATGGGGCGTGTTCCTTGACAAGGACGAGCAGGGCGGAGGTCCTCTTATCGACATCGGAACTCATGCACTTGACCTGACTTTGTGGATCATGGATAACTATAAGCCCAAATACTGCGTTGGAACGGCATATCATGCGCTGAACTCTCAGACTGAGACTGCAAACAGCTTCGGAGACTGGGATCCCGAGAAGTTCACAGTTGAGGACTGCGCTTTCGGTTTTGTTGTAATGGAGAACGGCGCCACCATCTCCGTTGAATCCTCATGGGCGATCAATATGCTTGATACTGTCGAGGCATCCTCCATTCTCTGCGGTACTAAGGGCGGAGGACAGAAGATCGTAAACGACGTAAGGATCAACGGCATCCGTCAGGGACGTATGTATGACTACTCGCCTAACCTGAACTCAGGCGGTGTTGCGTTCTATGACGGAGATAACGGTGATGACCACTGCGTACGCGAAGCAAGGCAGTGGATACTCTCTATCATAAACGACACAGATTCCACGGTACTCCCCGAGCAGGCGTACGTTGTAACGAGGATCCTTGAGGGAATCTACAAGTCTGCCGAAAGCGGAGACATTTACTATTTTGACTGATGATCACGGTGTGACCGTGGCAGTATATATTTTCAAAGGAGAAAAACATCATGTACGAAGGAAAGAAACTCAGAGTGGGTATTATCGGTTGCGGCGGTATTGCCAACGGTAAGCATATGCCCTCACTTAAGCAGGTTGAAGAGGTTGAAATGGTTGCTTTCTGCGACCTTATCATTGAAAAGGCAGAGAAGGCGGCTAAGGAATACGGTATTCCCGGCGCGGCTGTTTACGTAGATTATAAGGAGCTGCTGGCTGACGAGACCATCGACGTTGTTCACGTATGTACTCCCAACAGAGCGCACAGCTTTATTACTGTTGACGCCCTTGATGCAGGTAAGCACGTAATGTGCGAAAAGCCCATGGCGATCAACTCCGCAGAAGCAAAAAAGATGCTGGAAGCGGCTGAGAGAAACGGAAAGAAGCTCACCATCGGTTATCAGAACCGTCAGTGCGCCGATTCTCAGTACCTTAAGCTTGAGTCCTCTCAGGGTACATTCGGTGACATCTACTACGCACGTGCAATGGCACTCCGTCGCCGCGGCGTTCCCACATGGGGCGTGTTCCTCAGCGAGGAGGAGAGGGGCGGCGGTCCCCTTATCGACATCGCCACACACTCCCTTGACCTTACCCTTTGGATCCTTAACAATTACGAGCCCGCTTACTGCGTAGGTAAGGCGTTCCACGCTCTCAATAATCAGACTAATGTTGCTAACGCATGGGGCGACTGGGATCCCGAGAAGTTCACAGTTGAGGACAGTGCGTTCGGTTTCGTCGTAATGAAGAACGGCACTGTTATCTCCGTTGAGTCCTCCTGGGCACTTAATACCACAAAGACAGACGGCTCTCTCCTGTTCTGCGGAACAAAGGCAGGTGCCGATAATATGGGAAGACTCAGTATCAACGGCGTTCGCAACGGCAGAAGATACGAATATCATCCCGATCTCAGCGCCGGCGGCGTAGCATTCTATGACGGAATTGACGACGGTGACCCCTCCGTTATCGAAGCAAAGCAGTGGATCCGTTCCATTATCGAGGACCGCGATCCTTGTGTTCTTCCGAAGCAGGCTTACGTTGTAACTCAGATTCTTGAAGGTATCTATGAGTCAAGTAAGACCGGTGACATTTACAGATTTGATTAAAATAATTTTTGGAGGTATACTAAGATGAATCCTATCAACAACAAACTGAGAGTGGGTATCGTGGGATGCGGCTTTATCGCAAATCAGAAGCATCTCCCCGGACTTAAGGTTATAAAGGAGGTTGAGCTCATTGCGTTCTGCGACCTGATCGAAGAAAAGGCAGAAAAGGCTTGTAAGAAGTACGGCGCAGAGGGCGCAAAGGTTTATACCGATTATAAGGAAATGCTCGCCGACGAGACAATCGACATCGTCCACGTATGTACTCCCAACAGAAGCCACAGCTTTATTACCGTTGACGCTCTTGAGGCAGGTAAGCACGTAATGTGCGAAAAGCCCATGGCAATCAACTCTGCCGAGGCTCAGAAGATGATCGATGCTGCAAAGCGTACAGGTAAGAAGCTTACCATCGGTTACCAGAACCGTCAGAGAAGCGATATTCAGATGATCCGCAACAAGATCGACACAGAGGATATCCTCGGTGAGGTATACTACGCACGCGCTATCGCTATCCGTCGCCGCGGTGTTCCCAACTGGGGCGTATTCACCAACGAGTATGAGCAGGGCGGCGGTCCCCTTATCGATATCGGAACACACTCCCTTGACCTCTCTCTCTGGCTCATGGGCAATTACAAGCCTCTTTACTGCGTAGGTAAGGCATTCAAGAAGCTTGGCAAGCTTCCTCTCGTTGAGGATTGCGATTGGGATCCCGAAATGACAGTTGAGGACTCTGCATTCGGTTTCGTAGTAATGGAAAACGGCGCTGTTATCTCCGTTGAGGCAGCATGGGCGATCAACCTCCATGAGGCAAACGAGGCTATGATGGTTCTCGCAGGTACAAAGGGCGGTGTTGACCTCTTCGGCGGTATCCGATTCAACGGTACACGTGACGGCAAGAGATATTACGAGGAGTTTGCACACGATGCGTACAAGCCCGCGCTTATGTCCACAGTAGTTGCGGCTGACGATGAAGAGGACAACGAAATGGAAGGTCAGGCAGAGGCAAGACAGTGGATCGACGCAATCATTAATGATACCGATCCTTGTGTTCTTCCCGAACAGGCTATCGTTGTTACAAAGATCCTTGAGGGTATTTACGAGTCATCGAGAACCGGCGATATCTATAGATTCTAATCAACTTTTAAGGGGGATCTGTGCGCATTTCCCCCTTTTTCATTAAAAAACGGCGGAAATTTAACCGCAGATAGAGGAAAAAAGTGAAAAATATTCTTAGAATTTCAGCATTCATTCTTGCTTTAGTGTGCATTCTTGCCATCGGTACTGTAGCGGACAGCAAAAAGCTTCCTTTTACTGACGTGCCGGACGGTGCATGGTACTACGACACAGTTGCAGAGGCGTATGAGGCAGGAATCATGAAGGGACAGTCGGCGACTCTGTTCGCTCCTACAAAGACAATGACACGAAGCGAATTTATTACACTTCTCTCCCGCCTTGCGGGAGCAGATACCGAAGGATTTGCAAAGAATATCGCAAAGTTTGATGACGGCGACACTTCCGCATGGTATGCGGGAGCTATGGGCTGGGGAGTTGAAAGAGGACTTGTTACGGGCTTTGACGATAACACCGTCCGTCCCATGCAGACCATCACCCGTGCCGAGCTTGCGGTGCTTATAAACAGATACCTTAACTACATGGGATATACTCTCCCCGTAACAGCTGAAGAGGGAACGTTTACCGACAGTGATAAGATCCTTGAATGGTGTGCTGCCGATATTGAGGCGTGCCGCCGTACCGGAATCTTCGCGGGTGACGATGCGGGCAGATTCAATCCTGCGAAGGAAGCAACACGTGCCGAGGGCGCGACGATCGCTCTCAGACTTACAAAGTCCGTGGAAGAGCTTCTTAAAACCAAAGGCGTTGTTATCGGACGCGATGGAGAAGAGTCTCCCTTTACAATTCTGTACGTATTCGGAACAAACGGAAACTTTGCACAGCAGGAGTTCGTGTTCAAACGTGTATCTCAAGAGCTTGACGTTACGTTTAAAAGTCAGCCTTATAACAAGGCAAAGAGCGAAAATCTTCAGATAGTGTTCGACATTCCTACTGACCCGGACATAGCAGAAATGAAGGAGTCTCTCGGCGAGAACTCTTACCATGTAAAAGTAAAGCGTGACGGTGAGTACACAAAGGTACTCTTCGCTTATACTTCCGAGTTTGCGAGAAGCTATGCTGTTGAGTATATTCTTGCGAAACACGTAAATGATGGCGTGCTTGCACTGCCTGTTGATTTTGAGATCAAGGGCACCGCAGACGCTATGGATTTCATTAAGGTAGACAGCTCTATCGACAGAAACTGCCGTGACCCATTTGTTATTTACGAGAACGGTACATACTACGTTTACTTCACAGGTTGGCACGTTTACAAGAGTACGTCCCTTGACGGCCCTTGGTCAGAGGTCCCGAATGCAGTGGTGCGCCCCGATGATTTTAAAACGTGTAATTGGGCGCCTGAGGTACATAAGTATAACGGAAAATACTATATGTTTACTACGTATTCTCCCCAGGAGGTACGCAATCCTTACGAGAATCACGGATGCATCATTATGGAGGCAGACAGTCCCGAAGGCCCCTTCAAGATGATAACCGACGGCTGGATCACACCTCCCGAATGGGACTGCATCGACGGTACACTCTACGTTGATCCCGACGGACAGCCCTGGATGGTATTCGTTCACGAGCATACCTCCCTTGGAGGAAACGGCGCATTTGCGGCGGCAAAGCTGTCTGAGGACTTCACTCACTTCATCTCCGAACCTATTGAGCTCTTCCGTGCGAAAGACGCTTGGTGGTCATACGGCGGTATCACCGACGGATGCTTCATGTACACCACCGAGAACGGTGAGCTTCTCATGCTTTGGTCTAACAACGATATTGAAGGATACTCTCTCGGCGTTGCAAGAAGCGCAAGCGGCAAGCTTGACGGTGAGTGGACACACGATGAGCCTATGCTGTTCACGTATCAAAACATCGGAATCGACGGCGGTCACGGAATGATCTTCACCGACGTTGACGGTCAAATGTACGCTTGTCTCCACGCACCTAACGATTGGGACGGAAACGGCTCAAAGATGACACTCATTCCTATCGTGGAGAGAAATAATACTCTCGTCTGGGACATTGAGTTTGACAAGTAAAATTAGTGAAAAGCTCCCGTTTGCGATCCTTTCGCAGACGGGAGTTTTTCTGTGAATGTGACGTCATTGAACAAAATAAATTCCACGATATACTTGAAAAACAGATAGGTTCAATGTATAATATTCTTAATAAATAAACGCAAATATTTATACGGTACGGAGGTAATTATGGAAAAGAACAAGAGAATTTGCAAGAGAGTATTCCTTATCGGTGTTGACGGAGCAGGTGCTTTTTTTAATGTTGCCGATACACCGAATATTGACCGTATCTTTGAGAATGGCGCGACAACCTACTCTGCCGTGACAGCTGAGCCGTCAATCAGTGCGGAATGCTGGGGAGCTATGCTCATCGGTGTTACCCCCGAAACACACGGACTTACAAACGGCAAGGCGGAAACTATGCCTTACCCCACGGATTCACCGTATCCCACCTTTTTCAGGAGACTGAGAGAAGCCTATCCCGAAGCGGTGATGGCATCTTTTTCTAACTGGAACCCTATCAACACGGGAATTATCGAAAGAAACGTCGGAGTACATTTTGATAGTGACGGAGACGAGGACCTGACTGAAAAAATTATACAATATCTTGAATGCACCTCCCCCGATTTTATGTTTGTACAGTTTGACAATGTAGACTGCACGGGTCACGACTACGGATACGGAACGAAGCGGCACATTGATTCAATAACCGTGACGGACTCATATATCGGCAGGATATACGATAAGCTTGCGGAGAGGGGACTTCTTGAGGACTCTCTGTTCATGGTAACGGCTGACCACGGCGGTACTCCCGAAGGAGGACACGGCGGTGACAGCGACGGGGAGCTGAAGATATTCTTCGGCGCCGTGGGTAAAACAGTGAAAAAGCGGGGGAAGATCGGGGATATGTCCGTGTGGGACATTCCCGCGGTAATGATGCACGCATTTGGACTTGAAATCCCCGAGTTTGCTCCCGACGGATTCGTGGGACAGATCCCCGCGGGACTTTTTGAGGATTACGTTCCGGCTGAAAGAAAAATGGTCGGCAGACGAAGCTTTGTCCATACTCACAAGGTAACTCCCACGCCGGAGCTTGAGAAGTTTATTGACAAATCAAAGGTTATAACGACTCTGTTTTTTGACGGAAACGCGGAGGATTCCATCGGCGGACACGCCACCGAGGTCTGCGGAAAGATTAAATTCTATTCTGCGGGGTATTTCGGCGAGTGCGCGGAGCTTGGAAGCAGAGGGTACGTGATGCTTCCCGACTTAAAGCTTGGGTGCGACAGCTTCAGCCTTTCCGTGTGGATAAATCGCGATTTTGCGGTGCCCGAGGGCAAGACTCCCACAATCTTTGCGACTTGTGACAGAGCTGCAAACGAGGGCGGCGCGGCATTTGCCTTTGATAACCATAAAACCGTCCTTGAAATAGCGGGCGAGAGCTTAGAGCTGCCCATCCCCGTGTGCTTCGGCGACGGCTGGACGAATTTTACCGTGATAGTTGACCGTGACGAGAACACCGTAACACAGTACGTGGACTTTGATAAGCCCGTGACGAGAGAGCTTCCCGAGGGGGTAAAAGACATGAGCTTTGACGGACTCCCCTTCACTGTGGGAAACGATGCCGCGGGCAGGGAAAACGATTACCTCAACGTATTCTTTGACGATTTCATCCTCTTCCGAGGCGCGCTGACACCCCATGAGGTGGCAGGTCTTGACAGGTATTATAATCTGTAAAAACGCAAAAAAACAACCGTTGGTTGATTAAAGCCGCATCAACTAACGGTCGTTTGCAATATGGCGGAATGTGTGTTACCATGAAGCTACGGATACCGCACCGGTGAAGGGTAGCCGAATGAGACAGAAGATGGGAGAAAAAACGATGACAAATTTCAGCGAGAATTTCAAGAGATACAGACGGGAGGCGGGAATAAATCAGGATGAGCTTGCCTCCCGCATGGGCGTGACACCTCAGGCGGTATCAAAGTGGGAGTGCGGACTTTCCATGCCCGACGTGACGCTCCTTATTCCGCTTGCGGAGCTTTTCGGAATCACCGTAGACGAACTTCTCCGAGGGGACGGTACGGCTGAGAGAGTGGAGGTTGAGACGACAACGACAAATGCCGAAAATCACCCGTGCGAGCTTTGTGACGAAAGCGATTTACTAAAGGATGACGACACCGTGCGCATCGTTATGTGCTTGGGAAAGAGGATCCTCAGAGCAGAGGAAGCGACGAAAAGAGAGCCGATCCTCATAAAGATAGAGAAGGTTAAAACGAAAGATGAAAACAGCATTTTCCACCGTCTTTTTGAAAAGGATGGAAAGGTGGAGCTTTCCGTTTACGGAAACTGCGAGATTGACGGAGACGTGAACGGTCCTCTGCAGGCAGGCGGTTACGTCAACTGCGGAGAAGTGAACGGAAACGTTGATGCCGGCGGCGGTGTAAGCTGCGGAGAGGTAAACGGAAACGTTAATGCAGGCGGCGGTGTAAGCTGCAGCGAGGTGAACGGAAATGTTGATGCAAAGGGACACGTGACCTGCGGTGAGGTAAACGGACACGCCCATGCAAACGGACATTTGACTTGCGGAGATGTCAGCGGAAACGTTGATGCCGGCGGTGAAGTGAATTGCGGAGACGTCAGCGGAAACGTTAATGCAAAGGGTAACGCGACTTGCGGCGACGTTGGCGGAGACTTGGTCTCTGAAGGAGACGTTGAATGCGGAGATGTTGACGGAGACGTGGTTGTTAGAAACGGAAGCGTTACTTGTGGAGATATAGACGGAAACGTAGCTTCACAGGGAGAAGTAATTTGCGAAGATATTGGCGGGGACGTAGCTACCCGAGGTGATGTTACCTGCTGTACCGTGGAAGGTGACGTTACGGCAGAAAGCGTAACCTGCGACACAATTGAAGGCGACGTGACCTGTGAAGGTAATGATCTGGTGGTTACCGGAACGGTGGAAGGAGACGTAAGAGCCAATAACGTTACTTGCCAAAAAATCGAAGGTGACGTAGAAGCGGAAACGGTAAATTACGTTGAGTGATGATTAAATTTCCCTTCGCACGAGTATTCGTGCGAGAAAAGTCAACGTTATTTTTCAAGGTATAAGGCAAAGTTTCTTCCTTAGATGAAGAGTAAACGAAACCTCTATGAACGGACGGTCGAGGACGCCCGTCCCTACAGTTTGCGAGGTTCTAACATAAGATGACAGCCATAATGTGCGAGTTGTAAGCTGACGAGGCGGGAGGACCAAGGCCCTCCCCTACCGAAGATTGAGGTTCCCTGACGAATATACCGTGCAGTTTGAATCTTGCGTTTCGGCGGGAGGGAACCCCCGCCCTACGGTGTTTTGTTAAATTAAGCTTTATCTTTTTTTATCTTATCTTTTTTCGCGATAGCGAAAAAAGATAAGAATTAGCCAAGGATGTGAGGAGCAAAGCGACGAGAAAACTTCATGGCGTACTACTTGCCGATGGCAAGTAGGGAGATGGTTTCTCACGTAAGGTAGAACGCGAACCTCATCTAAGAAGATGGACAGTCGCATTTCGCATAATCGAATGTGATACGTCTGTCCCTAAGGAATAGAGATGGGGCTTTCGTGGAGTTACAGACACAACATATGGTTATGGTTGTCAGAACGGTAGGAGGGGGACTACTTTACCGAGAGGAGAAAAATATCTGAAAAGTCTTGCTGTTTTTCTTGTAATGTGATACAATGTTAATGCAGTAAAATTTCAGGTGGCAACTATGAAAAAACTTATATCAATTTTACTCGCAGTGTTGATGTTTGTACCTCTTGCGGCTTGTGAAAGTGACAAAGCACAGGAAGAAGGCAAATCTGAAGCTACCGCCGACGTCGAATCTGCCGAGCAGACCGAAACCGAGACTATCTCTGCCGAAACCGATATTACAGACGGAACCGGCGGTGAGGACACTGAAGATCCGATAGATGAGGGCCTTTTTAACATTACTCTTGAGGAAACGGTAGTTGTTGACAATGAGGAATGTCTCATTAAAATTTTGGGTGCTGAATATAATGAGTATTTCGGTTTTTCTATGAAGGTTGAGATCGAAAACAAGTCTGCCGACAAAAATTATCATTTTGACATTATTCCCGCTGCTATCAACGGTATACATGTATCTGCTTCAATTTCTAACACATTATCTCCGGGCAGAAAAAGCACGAAATCTATTGACTTCATTACAGACGACCTTGACAAGCTCGGCATAGAATATTATAGCGAGGTCATGCTCAATTTCATTGTGTACGATTGGGATTCATATGATAACGAGTATATTGTAGATGAGGCTGTAACTGTATATCCTTACGGTGAGGAAAACGCGGTAAGATACGAAAGAGAAGACGTTGAAAACGATATCCCGCTTACCGATAACGAGAATTTTGAGGCTTCTGTTTTAGGCTTTGAGTATGACGAAGAGTCTGGAAGCTATAATGTGCAGATGTACGTCAAAAATAAGTCTGATGTCACGTTGGTATTTATGGCGAAGGATGTATATTTGAACGGTAAATATTTTGAGATCGGTTATTCTGAAATCATTGAACCCGGCATCATCAGTTTTACTCCTATGTGCTGGCTTAGTAAATATCTTCAGAATAGTAATATAGACCCGCAGGCTATTGGGGAAATCAAATTCAGACTTGTAGCGTATGATGTTGATGACATGCGCGGTGATGGTATTTATTCCGAAAGCTTTACCTTGAATCCATAATAACAACAACAAGCTCCGAGGACATACCTCAGAGCTTGTTGTTGTAATAAGTTGTATGTTTTAGCTTTCTAGAGTTGGTAAAATTTTTTTCTTAACTATCTTTTTGTTGCCTTCGGCAACAAAAGAAATGGTAAGCCAAGGAGTTGACGCAGTTACGCCAAGGGCGTAACAAGGAAGAAACTTCAGGCGTACTACTCGCTTCGCGAGCGAGATGGTTCTTAACGTAGGATTACAAATACAATGTACAATGGTAGGTGTTAAAACGGGTTGTCGAGGGCGCCAACCCCTACCGAAGATTGAAGTTTCCCGACGAATATACCGTGCAGTTTTGAATCTCGCGTTTCGGCGGGAGGTAAACCCCCGCCCTACGGTGTTTTGTTAAATTAAGCTTTATCTTTTTCTTCTCTTATCTTTTTTCGCGATAGCGAAAAAAGATAAGAATAAGGCAAGGAGTTGAGGACGAAGTCCGAAGAAACTTCGCCGTTTGAGATGGTTTTTAACGTAGGGTTACAGATACAACGTACAATGATAGGTGTTAAAACGGGTTGTCGAGGGCGCCAACCCCTACCGTAGATTGAGGTTCCCTGGCGAATATACCGTGCAGTTTTGAATCTCGCGTTTCGGCGGGAGATAAACCCCCGCCCTACGGTGTATGAATCCTAATCTTATAATCAAAAAAAGCTGTGCGGCACGCCGCACAGCTTTTCACTTTACATAATCTCTGTAAGATATGTCTTAACTTTAGCCTTTGATGCAATGGGAACGTATTTTTCTACGTTACCGAGCATAATAAACTCGCCGTTTTCATCACTTTCAACGGGATAAATGGAATATACCACCTGATCATCGGGAATTACGGTAACTTCAAGGGAGCTTGCCTTGTTCACTCTCTCGAACTTCTTTGAGAAGTATTCATACGCCACGTAGTCGCCGTCGCCGATGCCGGGGATACTGTCAAGACGGAGACTGTCGGTGATCTCGCCCTCGCCGACGTTGAAGAGTGCTGCCGCGAAAGCGTCACCGCTTCTGTTCCAGATCTTCATAAGTGTACCCGACGTGCGGCAGTCGGTGTATACACAGTCAAGTGTGGGACACGCCGCAGTATCGCAGAGCATTACCTCTCCGTTGTCCTCAATGGTGGGCATGATGCGGCAGGCATCGGACTCGCCAACCTTGTCACTGACGTAAATGGGAGAACCGCTGATGGCGCGGAGTACACCGCTTTGTACTGCAGATTCGTGACGTGACCACCACATATCGTAGTCGCAGTGGTACATCTGTGAGTGCCAGATGGCGTTGTATGCGTTCTGAACCAGGTGAGCAACAAAGCCTCTTTCTCTCTCGGGGAAGAAGTCGTCGCTGTTACGGGAAAGTGCTGTTACGGGACGCGCGAATACGTTTTCCATATCCATTCCCATGCAGTTGATCACCTTGCCGCCGAAATTCTTTACAATACTTCTCTCCATTGCGCGGTGGGCGATCCTTGCCGCTTCCGCTGTGGGAATAATACCTGCAAGAAGGTGAGACGTACAGCTCTGGTTGTCTACCTTAAGGAAATCAACTCCGTTTTCCGCAAGATAGCTGTGCCAAGCATCCCAGAATCGGAACGCCTTCTCTTCGTCAACTGCGGGGAGATAGTATCCGCAGGGAGCGAGAACAAGGTTTTCCTCCTGAGCCTTGTGGAGAGGACTGTCCTTCTTGACGCCCATCCAGTATCCGTTGAAGGCGTGCCATACGCCAACGTACTCAACGCCGTATTCCTCTTTCATTCTCTTGATGCATGCGCCGAGCCCGTCGGGGAACTTTACGGGATCCACCGCGAAGTCGCAGAGATACCAGCCGTCGCGGGCACTCCAGCCGTCGTCGATCATGACCCACTTTACGGGAATCTTCTTTTCCTTGAACTCTTCGAGCTTTGCGAAAATTCCCTCGGCGGTCACGTTGTGATAGAAGGTGTTCCACGTGCACCAACCGAAACCGGAGAACATATCGGGAAGGACTCTTTCGCTCTTGAGAGGAACGGAAATTGCTCCGTCTGCCCTTGCCGCCTTGTAGTTCTTTTCAACTGCCGTGAAGGGGTCGTCAGCGACGGATACCGCAAGGAAATCGCCGCTGAGCTGTCGTTTGCCCGCCTGACCTGAGGTGATGTGAAGTCCGTCAGAGTCAAACTCGGCTCTGAAGTCCCCGTTACAGAGGGGCATCATGTGGATGTGACTGTCGCCGCACTTCATGATGAGGCACTGAGTTTCAATGTCAAGCTCATCCATTGTCTTGGTGAACGTGGGGAATGTCCACCATGCACTGAGGTAGGGGTGCATACTGCCGAGGATCATATCGGCTTTGATGTTTCTGCCGAGATTCATGGTCACTGCCTTTTCGGCGTTAAATGACCATACGGACAGTATCTCGTTTTCCACAGCCGCATCAAGGGCGAAGATAACGCTGTCCCCTGCTTTGCGGGCAGTCAGTGTAACGTGATCAAGGTGATCCTTGTCGATGAATGAGTAGTTAAGGACTGTTTTTTCGCCGTCTTCAGCCACGGTGTAATCCTTGAGCTTTAACACACGTCCTTTTGTGAGATTCAGCTTAAGTGCCAGACCGTCGAGAAGGTAATTTTTCATAAGTTCCGCTATATTCATTTGGCGAATCCTCCGTTTTTCAGTAGTTATTCTTTGCTACTGATATTTTATCATGAAAATGAGGTAATGTCAACCGATTTTCGCGAAGTGCGGCGCGGTGGGGAATATTCACCAAATCAGATAAAAATACAAAAGCTGACAGGAATGTCTTGACTTGAGAGCATTAATATGATATACTGAAATATGTACGAAATATGTATGATTCTGCAGCTTTGTGACGCCTGTTCTTTTTCAGTCAAGTGTTTTGAATGGAAGGTCCCACCGATGGGAATTGATCCCGTGATGATCGGTTACGTAAGTTCAATCGCGGCGGAAGCAAGCTTGATTATACGGAAAAGGAGCTAAAAACAGTTATGGCAAGCTTTAGTGATTATATGGTCGTCTCTGTATTTGTTGCTTTGTTTTTGATCATTGGTGTTGTTGCCTATGTGAAACGTCACAGAACATCTGAATATGAAATGAGTGATGCTTACGAGGCGGGATCCTACGATATACAAGGTACGGTCGCAGATATCACCAAACATAAAGCGGACGTGGACGAAAGCGTTCCCAGATGCGCAGTCTGTGACACTATCCTTCCACGGGACAGCATCGTGTGTCCCAATTGCGGTACCGAAATATCATATGAAATAAGAAAAAAGATTGCACCCGCGCATGAGTCGCGGAAGCTTGAGTTCACGATAATCGGCGAAGGGTCTGCAAGTGACAGAGAAATGCCCGCGGAAACGGAAAAAACTGACACAAAGCCTTCGGGTCCCGTGATGATCGGCTCGCTGAAATCAACCATGGGCGGCGTGTCTTCTGCGGATAAAAAGTAGAAAACCACATGAAAACTGCGCATTGATGCGGAGAAAAAACTGACGGAAAGGAGATAACCGATGGGATTTGATGTGTTTATCTCATTCAAGAATTCGGACAGTAACGGAGCAAGGACTCAGGATTCCGTTATGGCCGAAGAGTTGTATTTTGCCCTGAAAAAGAAGGGCGTAAATGCTTTTTACAGTAATATTTCCATTACCGAAAAGGGCGAGCACCGATTCGGAAATATGATAAACAATGCCTTGGAGCAGAGTGATATTTTCGTGGCTGTGGGTACGAGCAACGAAAACCTTAATTCCGACTGGGTAAAGTACGAGATCGAGTGCTTTAACGGAGAGCTTCTCAACGGAAATAAAACGAGAGGCAAGAGCGCGATGTTCAGCTTTATCACAAAGGACGTTGCAACCAATAAAATGCCCATGGAGCTGAGGCGCTGTCAGGCGTTCACCTCTCTTGATGCGGTGGTAAGCTCCATTTGCGTCAGACTCGGTAAGACCGAGTCCGAAAAGACGGAAAAGACCGACAGTGCTCCGGAGACCTATAAGCATTACCGTATCCTAAACAAGATAAAGCACGACGGTATGTCGGAGCACTATCTTGCTATGGATACTCTCAAAAACGAGCTCAGAACCATTAAGTTTGTGAAGAAGAAGACCGTTGAGGGAAACCTGACCGTGTACAGAAATCTTTCCGTGAAGGATACTCTCATAAAGATGCTGTCCCATCCCGCTTTGCCCCACGTTGTGGATGTGTCGGAGACTGAGGGGGGATTTGTGGTTGTCAGAGATTTCGTTGAGGGCACGACGCTTGACGAATACGTCAGGAAAAAAGGTGCGCTTCCCGAAAAGTCTGTGATCGGCTTCGGTATTCAGCTTTGCGAGGCGCTTATATATCTCCACAATGTAAATCCCACCATCGTTCAGCGCTTTTTGAATCCCTCTAACGTGATAATCAAGCCCGATGGCAAGATCGCTCTTATTTCTTATGATATAGCAGTGAAATTTGAAAGCGATGATAATGCTCCGCCGCCGAATTTCGGCTATATAGCCCCCGAGTTCAGAACTGCGCATGATGTGACGGACGTGAGATGTGACGTGTATGCAATCGGTGCCGTGCTCTACTATCTTGCTACAGGGAAGGTTCCCGACGGCTTGTCTTCAGCCATCGGTGAGGCTCGTCAGATCAATGATAAACTGTCCCTCGGACTTGAGTACATAATTCGCAAATGTACCCTGAAGGGTGCACAGTACCGTTACCGCAGTGCTGTGGATATACGTGACGACTTGTACCGTGTGTCCGAGTTGACCGCGGAGCTTATGACCTCTGAGACGAAAAGCGGGGAAGAGCTTGAACTGTCAGGTGGCGCAAGTCAGATCTCTGTCAATGAGTCGGAGTCCGTGTCTGTGCCGAGGGCGGATACAGCCGAACCTAAGAAGAAAAAAGGTTTTTCAAGAGCTTCCGATCTTGATTGAGGCGCACCTCCGTTTCGGGGGTACGCCCTACAAATAAACAGAAAATAAAGAAAGGTATGGTCATAATTATGGCAAGCAATTTTAAGATTACCTACAACGTTGACATGGTATTCTGTATCGATGCTACAGGCAGCATGGATGGCGTTATCAATATGGTTAAGAAAAACGCACTTAATCTTTATTCGGACGTTATGGGTCACATGGCAAGAAAGGGTAAGACAATAGACAAGCTCCGCGTGAGGATCGTGGCTTTCAGAGATTATCTTGCAGACCGCGACGATGCTATGCTCGTTACGGATTTCTTCAGCCTTCCTGAGGAATCCACCGATTTTGAGGAGTGCGTAAACAGCATTGAGGCTTTCGGAGGCGGAGACGACCCCGAGGACGGTCTTGAGGCTCTCGGATATGCTATCAAGTCAAAGTGGAATCCCGACGGAATGAAAAAGCGTCAGGTCATAGTTGTGTGGAGCGATGCCGCAACTCACAGACTTGGCTACGGTGCCTCAGCAGACGGTTACCCCAAAAACATGGCGAAGGACTTCAACGAGCTTACCGCATGGTGGGGCGACAAGCAGAATCCCGGATTTGTAAACCAGAACGCAAAGCGTCTCTTGCTCTTTACTCCCAATGACAATTACTGGAGCACCATTTCCGATACATGGGATAACGTGATCCACTTCCCGTCTTCGGCAGGTGAGGGTCTCGCCGAATTCGAGTATTCGCAGATAATCGATACTATTTCCAACACTATTTAAGCTATGGATAATAAAAATATACTGATCAAAAGGGTGGCTGCCAACCTTGAAAAGGCAGTGGATTCCTTCTTCATACTGAACGGTGAGATGATCAAGGATAACGGTGAGGACAGCTATGCCGTTTGTGTCAACGGAGATGTTGGCGTTATCAGTGCGTTCGACGGTTGCGGTGGAATCGGATCGAGAAAATATCCCGAATTCGATGGAAAAACCGGTGCATATGTGGCGTCCCGCCTGTGTGCTGAGGCACTTCTTGATTGGTTCGGTTCGATCCCCAATTCAAGACCTATGGTGAAGCCGTCAAATCTTCAGGAATCCTGCTCGTCTCTTGCATCACTTTATCTTGAAAGACTGACGTCCGCAAACTCATCCGTTGCCAAAACGATGATGAAGGGCGCTCTTTCAAAGAGCTTTCCCACCACGGTTTCAAGTGTGTTTTTCAGATGTGCGAGAACATCCAATGTTGCCATGTTCACGTGGGCAGGCGACTCAAGGGGATATGTTCTTACTCCCTCGGGGCTTATTCAGGTTACCGAGGATGACGTTCTCGGAGATGAAAATGCTCTCAGCAATCTGAAAAGTGACGGAAATCTCAGGAATTATCTTTGTGCGGAAGGCGGCTTCAGCCTTAACTACCGTTCTGTGGAGTTTGACAAAGAGGTCGTTCTCATAACGTCAACGGATGGCTGCTTCGGCTATTTTTCCACGCCCATGGAGTTTGAATATATGCTTCTCGATACCATGTCAAAGGTGTCTGACGAGGAAGAGTGGAAGGCTGCCCTTGAAAAATATATACTTAAGGTTACGGGGGATGACTATACCCTCGGCGTTGTAAACTGCGGCTTTGGCGGATTTGAAAAAATGAAGGCGAAGTTTGCTCCCCGTAAAAAAGAACTTTATGAAAAATACATTTCCCGTATTCCCGGCGCAAGTGAAAGCGAGCTTGAGGATATGTGGAACGAATATCAGGCGTATTATTACGGAAAGCAGAGTTAAACATGAAGATAGGTGACTATACTCTTGTCGGTGAACTGAAGAATGACGACAGTGGATTTTCCAAATGGGGATTTGCGACCAAGGGGAAGAATGTATATTTTATCAAGGAATTTCTCTCCCCCGTGTATCCTGTTGATATGTCTCTTCTCAGTCCTGCGGTAATAGCAAGTAAAAAAGCTGTATGTGACGAATTCGAAAGACGCAAGCTTGAGCTTTATAACCGTCTTTACACTTGCAACACGGGAAATATCATTGTCGTTGAACGCTTTTTCAGAGACAAGGGAAAATATTACGTAGTAACGGAAAAGGTTGATTCGGATAAATTCGGGGTTGACTATATTTCCGAACATTTTACTCCGGAGCAGAAGCTTCTTCTCGTAAAGGTGCTTACGTACAACGTGGCACAGCTTCACGGAAAATCTATAGTTCACGGAGATATCAAGCCGTCGAACGTTCTTATTAAAAGGACTGCGGGTGGCTATACCGCAAAGCTTATTGACTTCGACAGCAGTTTCCTTGAGGATTCCCCGCCGACCTTCGATGAATTCCAGGGAGATATGGTGTATCTCGCTCCCGAATCCTTTATGCTTCTTGCCACTGAAGAAGGGGAGATAGACCGAAAAATCGACGTTTTTGCGCTGGGACTTATGTTCCACCAGTATTTTACGGGTGAGCTTCCCGGTTATGACGTGAATAAATATGCATACCCCTTTGAGTCTGTGGTTGATGGCGAACCTCTTGTGGTGTCGGAGGACATTCCGATGCCTCTTCGCGGGGCGATCGAGTCGATGCTTAAGGCTGAGCCCGCGGAGAGAATCGAGCTTAGCGAGGTCTTTGACATTCTCGTTGGCAAGGTAAAAGATCCTGAACCCGAGCCGGAACCCGAGCCTGCGCCTGAGCCCGAGCCTGCGCCCACCCCCCCGCCCACCGAGAAAAAGAGGTCGGGAGGCTTCTTCAAACGTGCGGGTGACGACGACTTGCTTTGAGGCGTGTGCCTTTGAGCTTCTGTAAATGAATCAACTGACATACACTGCGGCATTGGCGAGCTATCGCATCCGTCGCGGTGTATGTTTTTTTTGCTTTCTCACGAAAAACGCAGGAAATAATCAAATTTGTATCACGGCGGGGTTTAGTGCGTAATTTTGGCATACTACTCAAATTCAAATGGCAAACGATGGGATAAACAGAGGTTATTATGTGTGTTTTGACCAAGTTATACAAAAGTATTATTATATATTGTGTGATTTTACGACTTGAAAAAAAGAGAAATATTTGATATAATGTTGTAAGGTGTGATAACTTTGTGCTCATGGCGGCAGCTGACTGACGCTTAGGCTCTGCAGAGTGAAATTTTGTCCCCCTTCAGGGCGTTCGCCGAAGCTGACGGATGCCGAAAAATAAATCAGTTTAATATGAGACGCGAGAGCGATCTTGAGAAAAAGAGAGGAAAAAAACATGAACAAAATCACCGTAATCGGAACCGGAAGCGTAGGTTCCACCATCGCCTATACTCTTACGATCAACGGACTTGCATCTGAAATCGTTATGATCGACATCAACGGAGAGAAGGCTCTTGGCGAAGCGCTTGATATCCGTCAGGGTACTCCTTTCTGCAATCCTTGCACTGTTTATGCCGGCTCCTATCCCGATGCCGCAGGCAGTGATATCGTAGTTATCACCTCAGGTGTTGCGAGAAAGCCCGGTCAGACAAGACTTGACCTTGCTCAGACAAACGTAAACATTCTGAAGTCGATCACACCCGAGATCACCAAGTACGCTCCCGATGCAACCTACGTTATCGTAAGTAACCCCGTTGACGTACTCACATACGTATTTACAAAGATCTCCGGTATTCCCGAGGAGAGAGTGATCGGTTCAGGTACTATCCTTGACACCGCACGTCTCCGTGCAAGACTTGCCGAGTACTACAAGGTCAGCCAGCACAACGTTCACGCATACGTTCTCGGCGAGCACGGTGAGTCTCAGTTCGTTCCGTGGTCTATTGCAAATATCTCCAACGTTCCCGTACAGAACTTCCGCGATTCTCTTCTCACAAAGACAATGAATATCTATCCCGACCTCGAGGAGGACGCTGTTGAAGAGTACGTAAGAAAGTCAGGCGCCAGCGTTATAAAGAGAAAGGGTGCTACCTTCTATGCGGTTTCCATGTCTGTGTGCCACATCTGTAAGTGCCTACTTTCAGGTATCGACACAACTCTTACTGTTTCCAATATGCTCCACGGTGAGTACGGCATTGACGACGTATGTCTCAGCCTTCTCAACATCGTCGGTAAGAACGGCGCACACAGCAAGGTAATGCTTCCGCTTAACGATGAGGAGATCGGTGAGCTTCGCCACAGCGCTGAGTGCCTCAAGAACATCATCAAAGAGATCCAGTTCTGATAAGATCAGACTTTACAATATCAAACCGAAAGGATATACATTCATATGGAATTCCGCATTGAACACGACTCCATGGGAGAAGTTAAGGTCCCCGCTGATAAGCTTTGGGCGGCACAGACTCAGAGAAGCTCTCAGAATTTCCCCATCGGTGTAGGCATTGAAACCATGCCCCGTGAAATAGTACACGCCTTCGGCATTCTCAAGAAGGCTGCCGCTATGGCAAACAATCTCCTTAAGCCCGAGAAGATGACAGATGAAAAGCTTGCCGCTATCGCGCAGGCTTGCGACGAGGTCTCCTCAGGTGCTCTTATGGACAACTTCCCCCTCGTCGTATGGCAGACGGGAAGCGGTACACAGTCCAATATGAACTCCAACGAGGTAATCGCTAACCGCGGTAACCAAATACTCGGTAAGAAGCTCCTTCATCCCAACGATGACGTTAACATGAGCCAGTCCTCCAACGACACCTTCCCCACAGCAATGCATATCGCGGCTGTTATCGCTCTTGAAGATAAGCTTATTCCCGCTGCGGAGACTCTCATTGCTACTTTCAAGAGACTTGAAGAGGAAAACGAGGGTATCGTAAAGAGTGGCAGAACTCACCTTCAGGATGCAACTCCCATTAAGTTCAGCCAGGAGATCAGCGGCTGGAGATCTTCTCTGGAGCGTGACGTAGAGCTTCTCCGTCTCGCAGTTAAGCCCCTTTTCGAGCTCGCTCTCGGCGGTACCGCAGTAGGTACGGGTCTTAACGCTCCCGCAGGATTTGATACTACAGTTGCTGCTAAGGTTGCAGAGATCACAGGCAAGCCTTTCATTACCGCAGGCAACAAGTTCCACGCTCTCACATCCAAGGATGAGCTCGTATTCGCTCACGGTGCTATCAAGGCTCTCGCAGCTGACATGATGAAGATCGCTAACGACGTTCGTTGGCTCGCTTCCGGTCCTCGCGACGGTCTCGGTGAGATCTTCATTCCCGAGAATGAGCCCGGTTCCTCCATCATGCCCGGTAAGGTCAACCCCACTCAGTGCGAGGCTGTAACAATGGTTGCGGTTCAGGTAATGGGTAACGACGTAGCAGTTTCTATGGCTGCTTCTCAGGGTAACTTCGAGCTTAACGTGTTCATGCCCGTGTGCATTTACAACTTCCTCCAGTCTGCAAGACTTCTTGCTGAGGCTATCGTTTCCTTCAACGACAACTGCGCAGTGGGTATCAAGGCTAACCGCGAAAAGATGCACCACAACCTTCACAACTCTCTCATGCTCGTTACTGCTCTTAACCCCTACATCGGTTATGAAAACGCGGCAAAGACTGCTAAGAAGGCATACAAGGATAACATCTCCCTCAAGGAAGCTTGCGTAGAGCTCGGATTCCTCACCGCAGATAAGTTTGACGAGGTGTTCCATCCCGAGCAGATGGTGTAAGATGTATTCCGTGTCTTACGTCATAAAGTCAGAACATTAAGAAAGGCTTGGTCAAAAAGATGAACCTTAGTTATTTTCCCGGTTGTACTCTGAAGAACAAGGCTAAAGACCTTGATCTCTGGGCGCGCAAGTGTGCCGAGGCTCTCGGAGTAACACTGGAAGAAATAGAAAATTGGCAGTGCTGCGGCGGCGTTTTCACCACCGCAAAGGACGAGATCGCAACTAAGCTTTCCTCCGTCCGTATCCTCAAGGCGGCACAGGCAAAGTCTCAGGCTCTCGTAACCGTTTGCTCCGCTTGCCACAATGTGGTAAAGCAGACAAACTACGCTATGCAGAACGACGCTGAGTTTGCTCTCAAGGTAAACCGCTATATGTACGATGAAGAGCCTTATGCAGGCGAAACTGCCGTTTATCACTACCTTGAAATGCTCCGCGACCTCGTTGGTTTCGACAAGATCGCAGAGAAGGTAGTAAATCCCCTTAAGGGTAAGAAGATCGCGGCTTACTACGGCTGTCTTCTCCTTCGTCCCGGCAAGGTAATGGCTATGGACGACGTTGAAAATCCCCGTATCATGGAGGATTTCATCCGCGCTATCGGTGCGGATCCCGTAGTTTACGCTATGCGTAACGAGTGCTGCGGCGGTTACGTAACTCTTGAGAGCCCCACTCTCGCTAAGGCAAAGAGTAACGCAGTTTCCGCTAATGCAGCGGCAAACGGTGCTGAAATGATCGTTACAGCTTGCCCTCTCTGCCGTTACAATCTTGTAAAGAACGGCGCTGAGCTTCCCGTTGTATACTTCACAGAGCTTCTTGCCGAGGCTCTCGGAGTAAAGGAGGGTTAAAATGAGTCACAAGAACAAT
This sequence comes from Clostridia bacterium, assembly GCA_017531765.1. Lineage (GTDB taxonomy): Bacteria > Bacillota > Clostridia > Oscillospirales > CAG-272 > RUG11130. The sequence goes on along the minus strand of JAFXKJ010000158.1, from coordinate 3,158 downwards.
CTCAGAGACGAGATCATCCGCATCAGCGGTGTGAATCCCGTAAAGTGTATGCGTTGCGGTAAGTGTACAGCAACCTGCCCCGCTTACGATGAGATGGAGTACCATCCCCATCAGTTCGTATACATGGTAGAGTCAGGAGACATCGAGCCCCTGCTTGAGTCCGAATCTCTCTACAGATGCCTTACCTGCTTCGCTTGCGTGGACAGATGTCCCAGAAGCGTTGAGCCCGCAAAGCTCGTTGAAGCAGTACGCCTTGCGGCTATCCGCCGTCAGGGTGCTAACCGTCTTAAGGCAGACGACGTTCCCGCGATGATCGACGACGAAACTCCTCAGCAGCTTCTCGTCAGCGCATTCAGAAAATACACAAAGTAAGGAGGAGTAGACAGAAATGCAAAGAATTGGCGTTTTCGTATGTTGGTGCGGTAGCAATATCGCAGGTACCGTTGACGTAAAGGCGGTTGCCGAAGCTCTTAAGAACGAACCCGGCGTTGTTCACTCCACCGACTATCAGTATATGTGCTCTCAGGCAGGTCAGGATCTGATCAAGGATGCCATCCGTGAGCACCGCCTCGCAGGCATCGTGGTTTGCTCATGCTCACCCCGTATGCACGAGGCTACATTCCGTAAGACCGCCGCTGCGGCAGGACTTAACCCCTACATGGTAGAGATCGCAAACATCCGTGAGCAGTGTTCATGGGTACATAAGGAGATGCCTATCGGTACCGAAAAGGCTATCATCCTCGGTAAGGCGGCTGTTGCTAAGGTTAACCTCAACGCTCCCCTTACTCCCGGTCAGTCTCCCGTAACAAAGAGAGCTCTCGTTATCGGCGGTGGTATCGCAGGTATCCAGACAGCTCTTGATATCGCTGATGCAGGATTCCCCGTAGACATCGTTGAAAAGAAGCCCACCATCGGTGGTAAGATGGCTCAGCTTGACAAGACCTTCCCCACACTTGACTGTGCGGCTTGTATCCTCACACCTAAGATGGTTGACGTGGCTCAGAATGAGAACATCAGGATCTTCTCCTACAGTGAGGTTTCCGAGGTCAAGGGCTTTATCGGTAACTTCGACGTTACCATTAAGAAGAATGCAAGATACGTAAACGAGGACATCTGTACGGGATGCGGCGACTGCGTTTCCAAGTGTCCTCAGAAGAAGGTTCCCAACGAGTTCAACCTGGGTATGGACAACCGCAGTGCAATTTACATTCCCTTCGCTCAGGCAGTTCCGAAGGTTGCTACCATCGACCCGGGCTACTGTACAATGCTCAAGACAGGCAAGTGCGGTGTTTGCTCCAAGGTATGTAAGGCTAAGGCTATCGACTACACTCAGAAGGACGAGTACATCACAGAGAAGTACGGTGCTATCGTAGTTGCTACAGGCTTTAACCCCATCAGCATGGATAAGTTCGATGAGTTCGCTTATAATCAGTCCAAGGACGTTATCACATCCCTTGAGTTCGAGCGTCTCACAAATGCTGCAGGCCCCACTGCAGGTAAGCTCCTCCGTCCCTCCGACGGACGTCACCCCGAAAAGATCGTATTCGTTCAGTGTGTAGGCTCACGTTGTGACTCCTGCGCAGAGAAGGGGAAGGAATACTGCTCCAAGATCTGCTGTATGTACACAGCTAAGCACGCAATGCTTACACGTGACAAGTACCCGGATACCGACGTTACCGTATTCTACATCGACGTTCGTACTCCCGGTAAGAACTTCGACGAGTTCTACCGCCGTGCAGTTGAAGAGTTCGGTGTTCACTACGTAAAGGGTATGGTCGGCAAGATCACTCCCGAGGGCGATAAGCTTAAGGTTCAGGCTTCCGACCTTATCGCAGGTAAGCAGATCAAGATGGATGCGGATCTTGTAGTCCTCGCGGCTGCTATCGAGCCCGATAAGTCCGCTCGTCCTCTTGCTACAATGCTCACAGCAAGTATGGATACAAACGACTTCTTCACAGAAGCACATCCCAAGCTTCGTCCCGTAGAGAGCCCCACAGCAGGTGTGTTCCTCTCCGGTGCGTGCCAGGGTCCCAAGGATATTCCCGAGACAGTATCTCAGGCAGGTGCTGCAGCATCCAAGGTTATCGGTCTTCTCGTTAAGGATAAGCTCACAGGTAACCCCTGCGTTGCAAGCTCCGACGAGCTTATGTGTAACGGATGCTCCGCTTGTGAGAGAGTATGTCCTTACGGTGCAATCACATATCAGGATAAAGAATTCCGTATGCCCGACAGAACCACACGCGTTCGCCGCGTAGCAAGCGTTAACCACGCTGTATGTCAGGGTTGCGGTGCTTGTACAGTCGCTTGTCCCTCCGGTGCGATGGATCTCCGCGGCTTCACAAGCAAACAGATCATGGCGGAGGTAGACGCAATATGCAAGTAAAAGAATATAAGCCTCTTATCGTAGCGTTCTGCTGCAACTGGTGTTCCTATGCAGGCGCTGACCTTGCGGGTAACAACCGCCTTAACTATCCGGCTGACGTAAAGATCATCAGAGTTCCTTGCTCATGCCGTGTAAACCCCATGTTCGTTCTCCGCGCATTCCAGAGAGGTGCTGACGGCGTTATCATCTGCGGTTGCCATCCCGGTGACTGCCACTACACATCCGGTAACTACTTTACCCGCCGCCGTATGGCTCTCCTCTTCTCCATGCTCGATTACCTCGGTATTGAGAAGGAGCGTACCCGCGTAGAGTGGGTATCCGCTGCTGAAGGCGCGAAGTTCGCAGCTACCATGAATGATTTCGTTGAGAAGGTAACGGCTCTCGGCGAAAACAAGAGATTGGAGGACCTGAGATGCAAAAGATAAGTCGTGAAGTTCTGGTCGAAAAGGCTGTCTCCATGCTTGAGTCCGGCGAAGTTGCCGCTGTTCTCGGCTGGAAGCAGGGTGAATTCGACTATGACGTAACACCCGCTGTATTTGAAAGCGCAGATGCAGTTCGCGAAGGCTTCGTTTGGAACGATTTCTGCGGCGCAAACTTCTCCAAGTACCTTGTAGCTAAGACAAGAAAGATCGCAGGCAAGATCCTCGTGTTCCTTAAGCCCTGCGACACATACAGCTTTAACCAGCTCCTCACCGAGCACCGCTTTGATCGCGAAAAGGTATACGCTGTTGGTATTCCCTGCGAAGGTATGGCTGACATCGACAAGATCAAGGCT
>JAFXKJ010000157.1 GCA_017531765.1 Clostridia bacterium | reverse complement strand
CGGTGAACTTTCACGTATGACTCAGTTCAAGGATAAGTCTCAGAAGAATGCTGACAATATCAACGCAGGTCTTTTCACATACCCCGCGCTCATGGTAGCGGATATTCTCCTTTACCAGACTGAGCTTGTTCCCATCGGAAGCGACCAGAAGCAGCATCTTGAGCTTGCCCGTGACGTTGCGGGAAGATTCAATCAGATCTACGGCGACACATTTGTCATTCCCGATCCCTATATTCCGAAAACCACTGCAAGGATTATGTCTCTTGCAGAGCCCACAAAGAAAATGTCCAAGTCTGACGAGAATGAGAATGCGGTAGTACGTATTCTTGACCCCAAGGACGTGATCATCCGTAAGTTCAAGCGCGCGGTTACGGACTCCGGCTGTGAGATCTGCCGCGGAGAGGGTAAGGAAGGTGTATCTAACCTTATGACCATCTACTCCGCTTTCACAGGTAAGACCGACGAGGAAATCACTCGTGAGTTTGAGGGTAAAGGCTACGGCGACTTCAAGCTTGCTGTTGGTGAAGCTTGTGCAGATGCACTTGCTCCCGTCCAGGCTGAATTTAACAGACTTATGGCTGATAAGGGCTATCTTGAGGACATTATGTACATGGGCGCTGAGGAAGCGGGCAGAAATGCGTTCAGAACCATGTCGAAGGTTCGTCGCAAGATCGGCTTTACCGAGCTGAAGAGAAGATGAGGCTAAAGCTGATACTGGACCGCGTTGAAGAAGGTATAGTAGCTGTTCTGACAGACGATGACTGCAAGACTTACGAATGTCCTGCAAGCCTTCTCCCCGACGGATACCGCGAGAGTGACGCTTTTTTCGGTGAAACAGACGGTGACGGGAGAATAGTGTCTCTTGAAAAACGTGAGAATCCCGATGCGGGCAAAAACCGAAAAAGACTCCGCGCACTTTTCAATAAAACAAAAAATAATAAATAATATAAATTAAATATCGAAAGGTATGGTAATATCAAAATGAAAACGAAGGCAGTAAGACTTTACGGTAAAATGGACCTCAGAATGGAAGAGTTTGAGCTTCCTCAGATAAAGGATGACGAGATCCTTGCCGTTGTTGTTTCCGACAGTATTTGTATGTCTTCATACAAGGCAGCATCTCAGGGCAGCGACCACAAGAGAGTTCCCGATAACGTAGAAAATAATCCCATTATCATCGGTCACGAGTTCTGCGGTAAGCTCGTTGAGGTTGGCGCAAAGTGGCAGGATCAGTTTAAGGCAGGCGACAAGTTTGTAATTCAGCCCGCATTCAACTACAAGGGTTCTCTTGAAGCTCCCGGATATTCCTATCCTCATTGCGGCGGTGCGGCGACTTACATTATTCTTCCCAATGAAGCTATGGAGTGCGGATGCCTTCTTCCTTATCACGGTGATGCTTACTTCTACGGAAGCCTTGCTGAGCCCATGAGCTGTATCGTTGGCGGTTACCACGCTAACTATCACACAACTCCCGGTTCCTACGTTCACGATATGGGTATTACCGAAGGCGGTAAGGCTGCTATCCTCGCGGGTGCAGGTCCCATGGGGCTCGGTGCTATTGACTACGCTATCCACTGCGACAGACGTCCCTCTCTTCTCGTTGTAACAGACATTGACGACGCAAGACTCGCAAGAGCTGCTGAGATCGTAACAGTTGAAGAAGCAGAGAAGATGGGTGTTAAGCTCATGTACGTTAATACTGCTTCAATGGAGAATCCCGTTGAATATCTGAAGGAGCTTGCAGGCGGCGGATATAATGACGTATTTGTATATGCTCCCGTTAAGAGCGTTGTTGAGCAGGGTGATGCGATCCTCGGACGTGACGGATGCCTCAACTTCTTTGCAGGTCCCACAAATACCGAATTCTCCGCGATGTTCAATTTCTACAATGTTCACTACGGTGCTACTCACATCGTAGGTACAAGCGGCGGTAACACAGACGATATGATCGAGTCTATCGCAATGATGGAAAAGAAGATGCTTGATCCTTCCGGTATGATCACACACGTCGGCGGACTTGATGCTTGTGCTGAAACAACTCTTAATCTTCCCAAGATCAAAGGTGCAAAGAAGCTGGTTTATACACACGTTGAGATGCCCATGACGGCGATTGAGGATTTCGCGGCAGCGGCAGAGACAAACAAGGGTACTGATCTTGGTGAGCTCTTCTCTGATCTCGATGCTATCTGTAAGGCTAACGGTGGTCTTTGGTGCGCTGAGGCTGAGAGAAGAATTCTCCGCGACGTTGAGATCTGATCAAATCACTTTTGAAATCAAGAAAAATTTAATTACAACTCAAAGAAAACTTAAATTCAAATAAGGAAGGATATTCCAAATGAGAGACGGTTTATACGGTGAGCTTAGCGTTATCGCTATGAAGGGGTGCGACAAGTTCGTAAATCAGGTTGAGTATTATCTTAAGCAGTGGAGATGCCACGATGATGACGATTCTTTCGTTATCAATGCTGAGTGTCCCAGATTTGGTTCAGGTGAGGCAAAGGGTCTGCTTCATACCACAATGCGCGGACGTGACGTTTACATTATCTCCGACTGTTTCAATCACGGTGTAAAGTATAAGATGTTCGGTCAGGAAGTTCCTATGAGTCCCGACGACCATTATCAGGATCTTAAGCGTATCATTGCCGCTATCGGCGGTAAGGCTAACCGTATCACGGTTATTATGCCAATGCTTTATGAGGGACGTCAGCACAAGAGAAGCTCCAGAGAGTCTCTTGACTGCGCACTTGCCCTTCAGGAGCTGGTACAGATGGGTGTATCAAACATCATTACATTTGATGCTCACGACCCCAGAGTACAGAATGCTATTCCCCTTACAGGATTTGATAACATCCGTCCTACATATCAGATGCTCAAGGCTCTTGTTAAGAATATTCCCGATGTATCTCTTGACCATGACGATACGGTTATCATCTCTCCCGATGAAGGCGCTATCTCCAGAACAATGTACTATGCATCTGTTCTCGGTCTCGAGCTTGGCATGTTTTACAAGAGACGTAACTACTCTGTTATCATCGATGGAAAGAACCCCATTGAGGCTCATGAGTATCTCGGCCGCGACATCAAGGGTAAGGACTGTATCGTAATCGACGATATGATCGCGTCGGGCGATTCCATTATCGACGTTGCAAAGCAGCTTAAGGAAAAGGGCGCGAAGCGTATATTCTTCTTCGTAACCTTTGGCCTCTTCGTAAACGGATTCGGCGTGTTTGATAAGGCTTACAAGGAAGGTCTCTTCGATAAGTGCTTCACCACCAACCTTGTATATCAGCCCGAAGGTCTTCTTGACCGTGAGTGGTATGCGGAAGTAAATATGTGTAAGTACGTTGCTCTCCTTGTTGATACTCTTAACCAGAATAACTCTATCGGCACTCTTCTTAACCCCGTAAACAAGATCCACTCTATTCTTGATGCGCAAAATCAGAAGAAGGCAGAAGAGAATAAGTAATTGAATTTATAGTCTAAACTATACGTAGAGGGGCAGATTCCTGCTCCTCTACGAAAGTGTTTATGTACAAAGGAAATATAGTATGCAGAAACTTAAACAGACAGCGGCATTTCTTATTGCATATGCCGTAAAAGAAATATGGGATTTCGGAGATCCTTGTGTGGATGTTTGGAAATATAAGGAAATGCTCGAATATCCTCCTGACGAGAACATGGGACATCTTGCGTTCCCTTGCTTCAAGCTCAGCCGTGACCTCAGAAACGCTCCTCCAAAGATCGCTGCAGCAATTGCTGAGAAAATCTCAGACGATGCTTTCGAGTCTATCGCAGCTGTAGGCGGATATCTTAACTTTAAGGTTTCCGCAAATGCGCTTGAGAATATCCTCTCCGAAGTAGAGGTTAAGGGAGACAAGTACGGCTCCTCAGGTCAGGGTGAAGGTAAAACCGTAGTCCTCGACTATTCTTCTCCCAATATCTCAAAGCCTTTCCACATCGGACACCTCGGTACTACCGTTATCGGTCACTCTCTGAAGCTTCTTCACGAGTTTGAGGGTTACAAGTGTATCGGTGTAAACCATCTCGGTGACTGGGGAACTCAGAACGGTAAGCAGATCGTTGCTTTCAAGCGCTGGGGAGACAGAGAAAAGGTTGAAAGAGAAGGAATCGACGCTCTCGTTGAGCTTTACGTCAAGTTCCACGAGGAAGCTGAGAAGGATCCCTCCCTTAACGATGAAGCGAGAGCAGAATTTAAGAAGCTTGAGGATCACGATCCGGAGAATATCGCCCTTTGGAAGTGGTTTATCGATGTTTCCTTTAAGGAATATTCCGTAACCTATAATCAGCTTGGTATAACCTTTGACAGCTACAACGGAGAGAGCTTCTACTCCGACAAGATGGCTCCTCAGATCGAGGTAATGCGCGAGAAGGGACTTCTCAAGCTTGACGACGGCGCGTCCATCGTTGATCTCGAAGAGTACGGTATGCCCCCCTGCCTCATCTTAAAGCGCGACGGCACAACACTTTATCCCACACGTGATATAGCGGCGGCTGTTTACAGAAAGAATACCTACAATTTCGATAAGTGTATCTACGTCACCTCCTCAGGTCAGAGCCTACACTTTGCACAGTGGTTCAAGGTTGTAGGCCTCATGGGTTACGATTGGAATGAGGATCTGGTTCACGTTCCTTACGGTACGGTTTCCATCGGCGGTGCAAAGCTTGCAACCCGTACGGGTAATGTTGTACTCCTTAAGGACCTCTTCCGTCAGTCTATTGAAAAGGTACATGAGGTTATGCGTGAGAAGAATCCCGATCTCGAAAACGCAGACGATGTAGCTGAAGCAGTTGGTGTCGGCGCTATCGTGTTCAACTACCTCTTTAATAACAGAATCAAAGATATGAGCTTTACCCTTGAGTCAGCACTCAGCTTTGAGGGAAGTACAGGTCCCTACGCGCAATACACCTTCGCAAGAACCTGCAGTATCCTTGAAAAGGCTAAATCTGAGGGAATCAGTTTCACAGGCGGTGGTAAGATCACCTCAGCAGAGGAAGGTGACGTTATCAGATGCCTTGCAAAATTCCCCGAAAGAGTTGCGGCAGCTGTAAGCGAGTACGAGCCTTCCAATATCACGAGGTACATCATTGATCTCTGCACCGCATTCAACCGCTTCTATCACAATTGTCCCATCATGACAGCCGAAGGTGAAGAAAAGGTTATGCGCCTCAGAATCACCGCTGCTGTAAATACAGTTCTTAAGAGTGCACTCCACCTCATCTGCATGAGAACACCCGAAAAAATCTAAAATTTCAGAAATCAGGTAATAAATATGTCCGGACATAGCAAATGGAATAATATTAAAAACAAAAAAGCAAAGACCGATGCTCAGAAAGCAAAGGTATTTACAAAGATCGGTAAGGAGATCGCCATCGCAGTTCGTGAGGGCGGGGGAAATCCCGATACAAACAGAAAGCTTAAGGACCTCATCGCAAAGGCTAAGGCATCCAACGTTCCAAACGACAACATAGACCGCGCCATCAAAAAAGCATCAGGCGCTGACAGCGTAGTTTACGAAGAGATCTTCTACGAAGGCTACGGTCCCTCAGGCGTTGCGGTTATCGTTGAAACTGCTACAGACAACAGAAACAGAACAGCTTCCGACGTTCGTCACTACTTCGATAAGTACGGCGGAAACCTGGGATCTACCGGCTGTGTAAGCTATCTTTTCGAGGACCGTGGAGTTATCATCATTCTTAAGGACGACGGTGTTGATGAAGATGCGCTTATGGAAGCTTCTCTTGAGGCAGGTGCGGCAGATTTCGTAGCTGACGAAGAGGTTTTCGAGATCTACACGGAAACAAGCGACCTTACAGCAGTAAGAGATGCGCTTGAAGCGGCAGGCTATACCATCGAAAGTGCTGAAGAGGACAAGATCCCCTCTAATTACGTTACTCTTGAGAACGAGGATGATATTAAGAACATGAATCTTCTTCTTGAGCATCTTGAGGATAACGACGACGTTTCAAATATCTATCACAACTGGGAAAACGCCGACGAATAATTTCGGTTTAATTCGGGGAGAGGCTGAATCAGCCTTCTCCCCTTGTGTGCTTGTTAAGAACAATTGGTTTTAACCGACTTGTGGTACTAAATTGGAGATATGCGTGAAAGTATAAACAGTTTTAATCTAAGGTGCAGTTATTTTACGCATTTTGTGCAGCCATAGACTGAATGGAGATTAATATGGATAAATTATCATTTCCGGGTCTGGGAATAAATGAGCCGTTCAGTATTCCCAAATCATTCCCGTTTTTATTTGGCAGAGAGATAGCCTTGTACGGAGTAATCATATGTATAGGCATTTTGCTCGCTATTACCTATGCAATTTTCAGAGCAAAAAGGGAAAGAGTAAAGACTGATGATATAGTTGACCTTTCATTCTTCCTCGTGATCTTCGGTATTATCGGAGCGCGTCTGTACTACGTTATCTTTGAGTTTGACAGATACCTTGTAACGTCGTATGACTTTTTAACGAATGTCAAGGAAACATTTCTGAACGCAATAGCTATCTGGGAGGGCGGACTTGCCATTTACGGTGCTATTATTGCAGGATTCCTGACTATCGTTATTTTCTGCCGCATCAAGAAGCTGAAGCTCATCAAGCTTCTTGATATAGCATCCCCCGCAGTTATGATCGGACAGATCATCGGACGTTGGGGTAATTTTGTAAACGTTGAAGCATACGGCAGCGAAACAACGCTTCCTTGGAGAATGGGTATTCATCATACTGATATTCCCATATCCATAGCAGGCGAGGATCTTTCGCTGTGGGTGGTAAAGTATGTTCATCCCACATTCCTTTACGAATCACTTTGGAATCTCGTAGGATTTATTATCGCAAACGTTCTTTACCGTAAAAAGAAATTTGACGGCGAGATATTCTGTTTTTATATAGCATGGTACGGTTTCGGCAGAATGCTTATCGAAGGTCTCAGAACAGACAGTCTCTATATTGCCGGAGTTGTGAGAGTGTCACAGCTTGTGGGTCTTCTTACCTTTATCGCGGGAACTGTTCTCATGATACTTTGGGCAAGACGCGCAAAAGCTGAATCTGCACTGCTCATTGACGGGGTATTTGCTCCCGTGGAGCTTGAAAATGAGACTGAAGACGTAACATCCGACGAAAACGTTTCAGAAAAGACCGTGAATGACAATGAAGAGACTGAAGCTAAAGAAGACAACTCTGACTCTGAAGCTGAAGGGGAGGAAAACTGAATGGCTAAAATTATTGACGGAAAGAAGATTTCTGCAGCGGTAAGAGAGGATATCAAAGGACGCACCGCTGAGTTTATCGCCGAAACGGGTGTTACTCCCGGACTTGCGGTGGTTATAGTAGGAGACGATCCTGCGTCAAAGGTGTACGTTCGCAACAAAAAGCTTGGTTGTGAGGGCGTAGGCTTTTACTCTGTAGTATGCGAAATGCCCGCTGATACTACGCAGAGTGAGCTTATGGCAAAGCTTGAAGAGTTAAAGGGTGACGATAAGATCCACGGAATCCTCGTTCAGCTTCCTTTACCGAAGCACCTTGACGAGAAGGCTGTTCTTGAAGCGATTCCGCCCGAAAAGGACGTTGATGCTTTTCATGTGGTAAATACCGGTAAGATCATGCTCGGTGACTACAGCTTCCTGCCTTGTACCCCCGCAGGCGTTATGAAGCTTCTTGAATATGAAAACATCGAAGTCAGCGGCAAGGAATGTGTTGTTGTGGGCAGAAGCAATATCGTAGGCAAGCCAATGGCTATGCTTCTTCTCCACGCAAACGGAACGGTTACCGTGTGCCACTCAAGAACACGTGACCTCGCTGAAGTCACTCGCCGTGCGGATATACTTGTTGTGGCTATCGGTAAAGCGGATTTCATAACCGGAGACATGGTTAAGGACGGCGCGGTCGTTATCGATGTAGGCATGAACAGAAGAACAGACGGAAAACTTACGGGAGACGTTGACTACGTATCGGTTGAGCCCAAGGCATCAGCCATCACCCCCGTGCCCGGCGGCGTTGGACCCATGACCATCACCATGCTTCTTGAAAATACGCTTACAGCGGCAAAGCAGAGTATTAAGTAACAAAAAATTCGGTTACCTTGACTGATGCAGTCAGGTAACCGTTTTTTTGTGGGGATTCAGTTTTCTTTTTGTGCAGACAGAAGACAAGTATTCTCGATTGAACGGGGAAGTATCATGCGTACGGCATTCTCTAAAACTGTCAAGGAAACGTTTCCGTCAGTGTCTCCGCGCTCACCGTCAAGTGACCAGGTGAGCGGTGAATCTGAACGTATCTCACAATTCTTTAGAGTAGTGAAAACGAGTATATCACTTTTATAGTTTTGAGTAAGAATTGAATTTATACACTTATTGAGCTCAGCAATATTTTTCGGCTTTTTTACAAGAAGAAGTTCAAACTTGCCGTCATTCATGGAGATCAGCGATTCCTTGAAGGAAATGACTCCACCTACAGATGTACTGTTGGCAACTGCACCGAAAATATAATCGTCCTCGAAAACGTTACCGTTTTCATCTGTAAGCTTCAAATGCTCTCCACGGATGGACGGGAGATCGTGAATTCCCTGAAGTATGTAAGCAAGATGCCCGAAGGTGTTTTTTATGTTCTGAGGGGTGGAATAGGATGTTTTTGTAAACGCACCGAAAGAAGCTACATACGTAAAATATCTGTCATTGAATCTGCCTATATCAATGGATTTTACAATACCTTCGGCGATATTGGCAGCGGCTGTTGCGAAGTCCTTGGAAAGCTTGAGGGTGGTTCCGAAATCATTGGTACTTCCCGCGGGAATGTAACCGATGGGAAGATTTTTACCGGATTCGATCATACCGCTTATGACCTCATTCAGTGTACCGTCACCGCCAACGCAAACTACCATATCGTAATCACGGTCAATACTGAAAATTAAATCTTTGGCATGACCTGAATACTTCGTAAAATCGAGCGTTGTCCGTATATCGTATTTTGAAAAGGTGTTTATTATATCAAAGAGACCTGTTTTGGCTTTAGCTTTTCCTGCGTGAGGATTGATTATCAAATAAACATTCTTCATAGCGTTACCTTTACAAAAGATTATTACTGATTAGTAGGATTCACCTCTGCCGTGACGACAGAGGTGATTTGCTTTACTTTACGAGATGTCTTCTGATTTTTCTTGAACTGGTTTTCTCAAACTCAACGTTTCTTACTTCAATTTTCATTACTCTCTTGAATGTAGGAAGCTTTCTGTTCATAGTTGCAATGGAATGCTCAAGTGAACGTCTGATAATAGCTTCGTCTGCATCCTTGGGGAACTTGTCATATGCGGGATATACAACAGCAACAAGATCAACCTTGTTTTCTGTAGCTTCACGTCCTACAACAACACATTCAGCGATTTCGGGAATCTGAGAAATGTACTCTTCGATCTCCTCGGGGAATACGTTCTTACCGTTTTCAAGAACGATAACGGATTTCTGACGTCCCGTAATGAAGAAGTATCCGTCGTCATCCATGTATCCCACGTCACCTGTTCTGAACCAACCGTCGGGAGTGAATACGTCGGCATTAGCCGCGGGATTGTCGTAGTAACCGATCATTACGTTGTCACCCTTGACCTGGATCTCACCGGTAATATAACCGCTGTCGCCTATATCCTCACATTCGGGATCGATGCGGACCTCACAGCAGGGAACAGCAGTACCGACGGAACCGTACTTTCTCGCGTAATAAGGAGTTACAGCCGCAAGGGGAGAACACTCGGTGATACCGTATCCTTCGTAAACGGAAATACCGAAGTTTTCAAATGCCTCGATCATAAGGGGATCGATTGCAGCGCCGCCGCAGATGATCTTTTTAAGTCTGCCGCCGAACGCGTCAAGAACCTGCGCAAATACCTTTCTGCGGAAATCGATACCAACTGCTTTAGCTGTACCTGAAGCAATGATACCCATCTTGAGTATGTTTTCTTTTCCGCCCTTTCTTGCCTCTGCCCAGATCTTCTTATGCATCGTGTAGAGAAAGAGAGGAACGAGAACAAGACCGGTAGGCTTAAAGAGCTTGAAGTTCTTGATAACGTGGCTGAGAGAGTCGTTGATGCATATGTGCATTCCGTATGCCATAGCGGCAAGCACACACATAAGCTCATAGGTATGGTGCATGGGGAGTACGGATACGATAGTATCGTCGGGTTCGAAATCAACTGTTTCACAAGCGCCCATGGCAGCGGCAAATACGTTCTTCTGAGAAAGCATTACGCACTTACTGCTTCCCGTAGTACCCGATGTGAAGAGATATTCCGCAACCTCTTCAATACGGTCGGAAATATCGGGATATTCGTAGCCTGCTTCAACAGAAGGCTTACCGATGGAAATGAGCTGATCAAATGACACAACACCGGATTTTCTCTCATCACCCTTGAAGGGAATGTAAAGAGAGAGCTGATCGGAGCTTTCACGAACAGTTGCCATTGCATTCTCAAGGGACGGAGCATACGCGATAGCATCAGCATCGACCCATTTGAGGAATCCGTCGATCTCGGTAGGAGCAAGCTCGCGGTCCATGGGGATAACTATTCCGCCGGAAGCGAGTACAGCAAGGTACATACATACCCACTGAGGAGAGGATTCACCGATAACGGCAATCTTCTTTCCCGCGTAACCGAGAGACGTAAGACCCGCCGCGGCATTTTTGATCATTTCGGCAAATTCGCCGTACGTAATATCACAAAGTCTGTGGTCAAACGAAAAATATGAGAAGAGAACACGGTCGCCGTGCTTTTCTGCTACTTCACACAATTCGCGAGCACAGGTAGCTCTTTCAAAAATTCGTTCAGTTTTCTTTTTCTTATGAATCTTAACCTTTACTTTTTTAGCCATAAAGACCTCCGATATGAGATAGAATTCACATATTCAATACCTAAGTCAATGATACCACAAATACGATGATTTGTCAACAAATTTTGCGATTTTGAAGATAAATTGCCGATTTGCACTATTGCCGTACAACATTTGAAGATACTGTTTTTTAATTTATCTAAGTGAGCTAAAAATAATGATGAAATATTTCAATTATTTTTTGATTATTTTTGCAAGACCTCTTGAAGTTCACGTGAACCTGTGATATAATCAAAGTACCACAACAAGAGGAGGTGAGACGGTGAGAGGAAAAACAGTACCGGGGACCGAGATGCCCTATACCGATATAAAAGGCGGAATGTTTTCGCTGTTCAGACCGATGATCGAAGCGGCTGACGGACTTACCCTCGGACAGGTATGCGCTATTACATCCCTTGAGTTTTCTACAGTTCAAAACTGGGTAAAACGAGGATATGTTGACCATCCGGTGAGAAAAAAATATTACGAGAGACACATGGCGCGTATACTTATTATATCAGCTATGAGAGATTCTATGCAGATTGAACGTATAGCGGAGCTTCTGAGTGTTGTGAACGGATCGGTTTTTGACGAATCTGACGATATTATCCCCGAAGGAAAGCTTTACGATTACCTTTGTGAGATCGTAAGACTCCTCGATCACAGAAACTTAGCGGAGGATGAAACCTATCGCATCATATGTGACGTTACGTCAGATTATGTAGGCCCCACCGAGGACTCATCATGTCGCCTTATCAAAGCCCTTACCGTTATGGTTTACGCATATATTTCAGGTCAACTGAGACGTGAAGCCGAAATGTATTTTGCGGAACTGAAAGAGGGAAACTGAAGACGGGAATGTAATACATAAAAGATATATAGACATTTGCTTCGAGTCACTCGGAGCCTTACGGACGAAACAAACACAAAACAAAAAGCTTCGATTATTAATGCCACATTCGCACGTGCTTGTTTCAAAAAAATTGCAGCTATAGGCTGAAGGGAGATTAATATGACTTGGTTTGTTAACCTTTGGAACAGTATCGGACTTCTCGGTCAGGTATTTTTAACGGTAGCAATACCGGCTACTGTGATCATGATTCTCCAAACGTTACTATTGCTTATTGGAATCAGCTTCGGCGGAGACGTTGACGGAGGCGTGGATGCTGACGGCGATGTTGATGTTGATGTTGACGGAGACCTGGAAGCTCACGATATCGATGGCCTCAGACTTTTTACCGTACGCGGTATCGTTGCAATGTTTGCAGTAGGCGGTTGGATCGGTGTTGCCCTTTGCGACATCGGCGCGCACCCCGCGTTATCTGTGGTATGTGCAACTGTCAGCGGACTACTTGCGCTTTTCGTTGCGGCATACGTTATAAAGCTGTCTCTTAAGCTTCAGGATGACGGTAACATGAACATAAAAAATGCAGTTGCCCACACAGCAACGGTGTATATCCCCATTCCCCCCGCAAGATCGGGAACCGGAAAGGTCACCATGAATCTTCAGGAAAGATTTGTGGAGCTTGATGCAATGACCGACAGTGCTGAAAAGCTTACCACCGGTACGATAGTTCAGGTTGTGTCGGTTACGGATAAAAACGAAGTTATCGTCAGACCCATTCGCTGACGAAGAGTATAATTCATATGATTTTGTTAAACTGTAAATACATAATATACAGTATCAAAAACAACTAACAGGAGGAAAAATTTATGCCTACAGTTATGATAGCCGTTACGGTAATTGCAGTATTCCTTTTCACAATGCTGCTTGTGGTACTTACTCGCTATCGCAGATGTCCCTCAGACAAGGTCCTGGTAATTTACGGTAAGGTCGGAAACAATAAGGACGGTACACCCCGCAGTGCTAAGTGTATCCACGGTGGTGCGGCGTTTATCTGGCCCGTTATTCAGTCGTATCAGTATCTCGATCTTACCCCCATGTCCATCAACGTAGATCTGACAAACGCGCTTTCACATCAGAATATCCGTGTTGACGTTCCTTCAAGATTTACAGTAGGTATCTCCGTTGAGCCCGGCGTAATGCAGAACGCGGCTGAGAGACTTCTCGGCCTCAGACTTGCAGAGATCCAGGAACTTGCAAAGGATATCATCTTCGGTCAGCTCCGTCTTGTTATCGCAACGATGGATATCGAGGAGATCAACACCGACCGAGACAAGTTCCTTGAAGCAGTTTCCCACAACGTTGAAACCGAGCTTAAGAAGATCGGTCTCAGACTCATCAACGTAAACGTAACGGATATTACGGACGAATCCGGATATATTGAGGCTCTCGGTAAGGAAGCGGCGGCAAAGGCAATTAACGACGCTAAGAAGTCCGTTGCCGAAAAGAACCGTGACGGTTCGATCGGTGAAGCTTCTGCATTTAAGGATCAGCGTATCAGCGTTGCTGAGTCAAACGCCGCGGCTATCGCAGGTGAAAACGAATCCAAGGCTGAGATCGCCCTTTCCGACGCAATAAGACGTGAGAAGGAAGCTGAGGCTCAGAGACGCGCTATCGCGGCTGAAAAGATCGCGGCGGCTAAGGCGCTTGAAGAGGCTTATGCGGCTGAGCAGCAGGCAGAGCAGGCTCGTGCAGACAGAGAATTTGCAACTAAGCAGGCGGACATCATCATCGCCGCACGAATCGACAAGGAACGTCTCGAGCTTGAAGCTGAGGCTGAAGCTGAGCAGAGACGCCGTCGTGCAAAGGGTGAAGCGGATGCTATATTTGCTACAATGGAAGCTCAGGCGAGAGGTATCGAAGAAATTCTCGCAAAGCAGGCGGAAGGTTACCGTAAGGTGGTTGAAGCCGCTGGCGGTGACACAAGTGCCGCAATTCAGCTCATGCTCGTAGATAAGATCGAAGAGCTTACAAAGATTCAGGTTGAGGCTATCAAGAACCTCCAGATCGATAAGATCACTGTTTGGGACAGCATGAGCGGTGAGGGCGGTGCACCTACAACTGCAAATTTCCTTTCAGGTATGATGAAGTCTATTCCTCCTCTT
>JAFXKJ010000156.1 GCA_017531765.1 Clostridia bacterium | reverse complement strand
TCGATATAATTGACTGTAGGCATACCTGCTCCTCCGATAAAGTTTTGTCTAGTCAACTTTATTTTATCAGATTTTTGCAGATATGCCTATCTTTTTTTGATATCTGTCAGGAGCTACCCCAACTTTTATTATAGAACCTTTTTTTGCTTGACAATTTTTGCTATTGGAAGTATAATGTAGGAAAGATATTATTTTTGCGAGGTCTTTGCCGTGTGGCTTTTATGCTTTTTGCTGTCAATCGGAATTATATTTCTTGCAGGATTGGTTTCATTTGTCGTAAATAAAGGAAAATTTACTTCAAAGGGGAAGTTGAATCTGTTCAACTCACTTTTTGCGGGTGTGTTTTTGTCTGTATTTATAATTTTTCTTCCCGTGCATCGTGTAACGTCGGTTGCGGATGCTTTTGGAGCTGTGAGGACCGTTCTGCTTTCCCTGTTTAATTCGATGCAGGTGTTTGCCATGGGATGCGAGTTCGGTGTCGTCTCGGACAGCATGGGCTTTTGCCCCGATTTCCTTGATAGAATATACCAGATGTGGGTGTCAATCCTCCTTGTTATTGCACCTGTGTTTACATTCGGATTTGTGCTGTCGCTGTTCAAAAATATTTCCGCGTATACAAAATATATTACATCGTATTTCAGAGACGCATACATTTTTTCCGAGCTTAACGAAAAATCCCTTACACTTGCAAGCGACATAAAGAAGAAACACGCTAATGCCGTCATCGTTTTTACGGACGTGTTTGAAGAAAACGAAGAAAACAGTTATGAGCTTTTGGAGATGGCAAAGGATATGGGGGCGATTTGCTTCAAGAAGGATATTCTTGTAGTGAAATTTGATAGACATTCGCCTAAAAAGTCGGTATCCTTCTTTGCTATAGGTGAAGACGAGACCGAAAACCTCAACCACGCACTTAAGCTTATTGAAAACTACAGAGACAGAGAAAATGTGGACCTCTTTGTGTTTTCAAAAAAGATAGAAAGCGAGGGTCTGCTTGCAAGTATAGACAGAGGAAATATTAAGGTTCGGAGGATCAATGAGGCAAAATCACTGATCAACCGGGTGCTTTACGACAATGGTGAGATCATTTTCGACAGCGCAGTGGAGTGCGGTGAAGAAAACAAGGTGATTTCGGCAATTATCATAGGGCTCGGACACCACGGAACAGAAATGCTGAAAGCTCTTTCGTGGTTCGGTCAGATGGACGGGTATTCTCTTAAGATCAATGTCTTTGAAAAGGATCCCCTTGCTGAGGAAAAATTCACAGCGTTGGCTCCCGAGCTGATGTCGGATGAGCATAACGGTGCGGATCTGAGTGGAGATGCCCGTTACAGAATAGATATCCATTCCGATATTGACGTTGATACCGCAACCTTTGTTGGGAAGATACGTGAAATAAAGGATGCAAGCTACGTTCTTGTTGCCCTTGGTAACGATGACGTAAACATAAAAACAGCTATCAATCTCCGCATGAATTTCGAGAGAATGGGCATCGCCCCTGTAATTCAGGCGATCGTGTATAATTCACAGCAAAAGAGAGCTCTTACAGGACTAAAGAATTTCAGAGGTCAGGATTACCGAATTGACTTTATCGGCGATATAGAATCTTCCTACACGGAAGAAGTTATAATCGATTCCGAGCTTGAGGAGGATGCACTGAGGCGACATCTCAAGTGGGGCAAGGAGGACGAATTCTGGACCTACGAATATTGCTACCGTTCGTCAATGGCATCGGCGATACATATGAAAGCGAGAATCAAATGCGGAATTCTTGGTGCTGACAAGTGCGAGTCTGAGTTGACTGACGGGGAAAGACGGAATATCGAGATACTTGAACACCGCAGATGGAACGCTTATATGCGTGCCGAGGGTTACGTTCACAGCGGCTCAAGAGACAAGGCATCCAGAAACGACCTTGGCAAGATGCACCATGATCTCGTGCCCTTTAATGAACTTACCGAAGAGGAAAAGCGAAAAGACAGCAGTGTCGGCACAAAGTAAAAAATAAAGCATAACATAAATGCTCCCGAATCAGTTATAAGCAGATTCGAGAGCATTTTTTTCGGGGTTATGCTGATTCAGCAGACAAAGATTCCGCCGATCCTTGTGGGGAATTCGCCGTCGCCCAAAACTCTGAGCTTTACCGTGTGGACTGTGTCTTCAAGAGTCTTTGTTACAACAGCATTTGCCATTCTGCGGAAGGATCTTACCTCACGGTCCCAACTGAGATTCAGAATGTCGTTTCCGCCGTCGATGTTAAGGATAAAATCCGCGCCCGCGTCTCCGGGAGCTCTGTAGAAGCCAAATCCTGAACCAGAGAACGAGAAGGTAAATTCCGAGCCACCCTTCTCCGAGGCAAGGTATGAGGGGAAACGGTCGTATTTTTCGTTTTTCACATCAAAACCGTCAAGGGAAAGAATGTTAAGCTCTGCGGGATATATAATGTCGCCCTTGTCCGAGGAGATGGGATCAAGCTTTTCTTGGAGACTGTGAGGGGTGAGAGACGTGTCGGCCTCAGAGTCAAGAAGAGGCCCAATGATGCTGATTATGTAGTCGGTAATAACCGCGTATCCGTTATCACCGGGATGGAGAGTATCGGGAGCGTAATCCTCGTATACCTTCCCCATCTTGTTGTACACGTAATCAAGGAGATATTCCCCGAAATCCACGGTAAGAATGCCGTAATGGTCGCAAACTTTCTTTTGCGCGAGCTTTGACTCAAACTTACCGCCTGCGTCAAGCTCCTCCTTTACCATAAGCGCAGTGGAGAAAAGAAAAACTATATCACAGCAGGGGAGTGTGCTTCTGATACGGCGGATAATGGACTCTGTCTGAGGAATTACGTTCCCCTCGGAGTCACCGAAATCATTGGTTGCAAATTCAACGAAAATGAGGTCGGGCTTGTAGTCAAGTACGTCGTGATTGACTCTGAACATACCGAGAGAAGTACCTGTGCCGCCGATGGCAGCATTGATCTCCGTTACATCGGAATCGGGGAATTTGTCCTTCAGGTATTTTGTCATCTTCGCTCTGTAGCAGGTCTTTTCGGGGTTAGAGGAGCCCGCACCCTCGGTGATCGAACCGCCGAAGTACGCCACGCGTAGAGCTTTGTCATTTTTCAGTTTGTATACGGTATTATTAAGCATATTTTTCTCCCAAACGATGATTGATGAAAGTAGTATACCATATTTTAGTACGATATTCAAGACGAACGGTACAAAAATATATCATGCGTTCATCAAATATACTTGAAAAAAGCGGCACATAATATTATAATTGAATTGTATAGATGAAACTTAACGAAAGGGTGGCGTAAAACATGAAGATTACTTTTCTTGGTGCGGCACATGAAGTGACAGGCTCATGTACGCTGATCGAAGCGGCGGGTAAAAACATTTTGGTTGATTTCGGAATGGAGCAGGGAATTGACACCTACGAGAATTATGACATTCCCGTGATTCCCGGGAACATTGATGCGGTTTTCTTGACACACGCACATATCGACCACTCGGGAAAGATTCCAGCCCTCGTGAAGAACGGATTCAGAGGAAATATCTATGCTACTTTTGCAACGTACCGTCTTTGCGAGATCATGCTCCGTGACAGTGCTCACATTCAGGAGTCGGAAGCAGAGTGGCAAAACAGAAAGGCGGCGCGGCGTGACGGCGAGCAGGTAGAGCCCCTTTACAATCTGGCAGATGTTGAAGCAACCTTAAAGCTTTTCAAAACTTACCACTACGGAGAAAGCTTTGAAGTTTTTGACGGGGTATCTGCCACATTCAGCGATGCGGGACATTTGCTCGGCTCATCAAGTATACTTCTGAAGCTGAGAGAAGGTGGCACGGAGCGAAGTGTTCTCTTTTCGGGCGACCTTGGAAACGTGACCCGTCCTCTCATCAGGGACCCCGAAGGACCGATGGACGCGGATTTCGTCGTGATCGAGTCTACCTACGGTGACAGACTCCACGGCGAGCGTCCCGATTACGAGTCCCAAATGACAAGGATAATTCAAAGTACCCTTGACCGCGGGGGAAACGTGGTGATCCCATCCTTCGCAGTTGGTAGGACTCAGGAGCTTCTTTATCTCATACGTCGGATCAAGGAGGAGGGCAGAATCAAGGGCCACGACGGTTTCCCTGTTTATGTTGACAGTCCTCTTGCCGTTGAGGCTACGAATGTGTATTCAGCTTCAAGCCTGCTTGCGCCGTATTACGATAAGGAAACGACGGAGCTTCTTTCAGCAGGTAAGAATCCAATACTTTTCCCCGGACTCAGACTATCCGTTACATCGGACGAATCAAAGCTAATAAACACAGACATAACCCCGAAGGTAATAATATCCGCGTCGGGAATGTGCGAGGCGGGACGAATCAGACATCACCTGAAGCACAATCTGTGGAGAGAGGAATCCACGGTTCTGTTTGTCGGTTATCAGTCCGAGGGTACGGTGGGCAGACGCATTATAAACCGTGAGAAGTGTGTTCGGCTGTTTAACGAGGAGATCGCCGTGAAGTGTCATGTTGAGACGCTTGCGGGGATCAGTGGACACGCTGACCGCGATATGCTTCTTTCATGGCTCAGTAGTATGAAGACTCCCGCAAGGAAGGTTTTCGTAAATCACGGGGATGATAAGGTGTGTGAGAGCTTTGCCACTCTAATCACGGAAAGCCGAGGTATCTTTGCGGAAGCGCCATACAGCGGAGACGTGTTTGACCTTGAAACGGGAGAATGTATAGAGCGCGGAGAGATAGTCAGAGTATCAAAGAAGAAACAGGAAAAGGCTCAGACCAAAAACAGCGGAGCATATAATAAGCTGCTTGAAGCATTTGCACGCCTCGCCGATGTTGTTACCCGTTACCGCCAAGCATCGGTCAGCGATATTTCAAATCTTACGGGGCTGATAAATTCCTTGATGTCTAAAATCGAATCGGGCAAGGGGAAAAAGAAGAATAATAAGAACAAGCCGAAAAATAAGAAAAACAAAAGAAAATAGTAATGATAAAGGGGGTACAGGGGTTAGTGTCTTTTGATAGACGCTAAACCCTGTACCCCCGAAAAAGTGCCACCACTCGGTTAGACTACCGCATCACACCGATAAATCCACAATGGTAAAAGGAGAGAACACCTTTTACCAAGATAATTTACTGATCGTTTTTCTTTGTGTTTGTCACCGTGTTAAGAACCATAACCATGGCGATGATAACGCAGGTAACCACGAAGATTCCAAGCATTCCCTTTCCCATAATGGGAAGCGCTTCCATAAGCTTTTCAACACTGATATTCATAACATATATCCTTTCAGGCAATCAAGCCTTTGACTATGGTGAGAAGCAGACCGCCTGCGATAACGGATGCGATCTGTCCCGATACGTTCACGCCAACTGCGTGCATGAGAAGAAAGTTCTGATTGTCCTCGGCAAGTCCCATTTTGTGTACTACTCGGGAGGACATGGGGAAAGCGGATATTCCCGCAGCGCCGATCATGGGGTTGATCTTGTTTTTCATAAACAGATTCATGAACTTGGCAAGCATGATGCCGCCGAATGTGTCGAAGATGAAGGCAAAAAGTCCGAGACCGATGATAATGAGAGTGTCAAGCTGTATAAACTGATCTGCAACCATTCTTGAGGCGATGGTAAGACCGAGCAGTATGGTTATAAGGTTGGCAAGTACCTTCTGCGCTGTCTCGGAAAGTGAATTAAGCACTCCGCACTCGCGGATAAGATTACCGAACATGAGGAACCCTATAAGAGCTACCGCATCGGGGGCAACGAGACCGACGATGATGGTTACCGCGATGGGGAAGATTATCTTCGTGGTTTTCGATACGTTATACGTCTTTTGATCCATACGGATGAGACGCTCTTTCTTTGTGGTGCAAAGCTTGATGATGGGCGGCTGTACCACGGGAACAAGTGCCATGTATGAATATGCCGCAACCATAATAGCGGGGAGATAATTTGATTTCAGCATCTGCGCCACGAAGATGGACGTAGGACCGTCTGCCGCGCCGATGATGGCGATGGATGCCGCATCGTTGAGGTCGTATCCCAAGAAGGAAGCCAGACACAGAGTAAAGAATATCCCGAACTGGGCGGCAGCTCCGAACAGCATCAGCTTGGGGTTTGTCAGAAGGGGCGAGAAGTCGATCATGGCACCGATGCCGATAAATAGGAGCAGCGGCATCAGCTCGCCGTTGTCGATACCAACATCGAAAAGTCGGTCAACCACGTGTGCGGCTCCCGAGAAGGGAAGGTTTACGAGGATTGCTCCGAATCCCATGGGGAGAAGGAGTGTGGGCTCCATATCCTTTTTGATGGCAAGGAAAATGAGGACAGCGCCGATCACCCACATTACGACCTGTCTCCATTCGATCTCAAGAATATTTTGATATAATATTTCCATGTGATTTCTCCGTTCTGAAGTATAGCTATCTTAGCAATTCTAACATATTATTTGACGAAATACAACTGAATATTTCATATTTTACTTCGATTTTACAAAAAAACTTCCCTCCGTGTAGGAGAGAAGTTTTTTACGGTATATCGGTTCGCTGACTTACAGGATATTGTTCATGTACTTCCATGTAGCTTCAAGCACAGGCTCGGCTTCCATCTTTTCCATATAGATGATCTTGTGACGGGTGCAGTCAAATGCGTACCTTCCCTCGTCTGTGATAGAGGGTGCGGGAACGATTCTGAAATCGTATGCTTCCGGATTTGTAAGCACCGCAGGAGCCGCAACGTCAAAGAGTACCCTCTTCCAGAATCCGTTTACGTAATACGCTTCCTTGGAATATCTGTCGGGAAGCTCATCACGGAAGAAACGGTCAACAGATGTGTCACCCTTAAACGCCTCGTTCAGAGTTGCGCGGGTGATCTCAAGAACGCAGGTACCGTGGTCGTATGCGGGGAGGTAAATGAGGGGAATGTCAAGTGACATGAGGTACTGTCCCGCAACTCTGTCCCAGGAAAGGTTACATTCACCCGCAAGCTCGCTGTCGTTTTCAAGGCAGGTTCCGCCAAGCCAAACCACAACTACGTTTTCTTTAATTGAGGGATCCATGAGAAATGCGGAGGAAACGTTTGTACAGCATCCCGTTGCCAGCACGTATATGATCTCGCCCTTGTACTTCTTTGACATATTGATGATGTTTCTCGCCGCGTCGCAGTCAACCGGCTCGCCGAAACTCATAGGACGGGTGGGACCCTTGTAGGCGGGATACTTGTCGGATACGCCGCAAACGTTCAACACCTTTATGATCTCATTGTAGCTTGCTTCCATTCCTCGGAAATAATCACACTCAGGTCCCTTGCCGAATGTGGCTGCCTGTGCGGAAATAAGCTCTATCCTGTCCTTGGCTCCGATACAGAAAGCCAGCGCATACTGATCGTCCATCTCCATGCCCATGTCTGCATCGTGAATAACTTTTTTAATTCTCGGGGATTTGATATCCTCGAGGATCTGTTCCATTGTCATAAATTACTCCGTTCTGCCGACGTGGTGTCGGCAATTATATTTCCTTACTTATATGATACCAAAAAAAGACGTATATGTCAAGAGAAACGACGGACGCCGGTATAAATGAAATGCGATGAAGAAATAAAATATTAAAATTTCATTAAAACTGATGAAAAAATGATAATAATATGATAAAATATAATGAGTAAACATTAATTCGGGGGTATGTTGTGAAAAGCAGATTTTTATCCATTACAGCTATTGTCATTGCACTCCTGATGCTTTTGGCATCCTGCTCCGATGGCGGCAATGACAGTCCTGAACCGGTACAGACCGTGAAGATTCAGAGTGACAGTGACGAAAAACAGTTTGTGTCCTTCGATAATCCCGAGGTTGACAGTTATATTGACGATCTGTCAAGCGAATGTGACTTTAACGGAAGAACCTTTACCTGGTGCGGCAACGAAGGTCAGGCTCCCGAAAGGGAAGAGGAAACGGGGGATATACGCAACGATTCCCTTTACTACAGACAGCGAGAGATAGAAGAGCATTTTGGCGTTGACTGGGTCAATTTCTGGCCACCGGATCTCGGCACGGGTAATCAGGGCGTGTACGATCACGTGCTTCAGGACGTTCTTTCGGGTGTCGGCGCTTACGACCTGTGCTACGGTACTACAATAGCCATCGCACAGCCGCTTTTTATTCAGAACGTGCTCATGGATGTCAGCGATTTTCAGTATCTTGACCTGAATCGTGAGTGGTGGACACCCGGACTGATGGATTTTTACTCCATAGGCGGATCCCTTTATTTCCTCAACGGAGCTATTGTAACGTCGAATTACGAGGACACGTGCTGTATCGCCTTTAATAAAGAGATTGCCCATGAGTATGATCTGGAGGATCTCTATGCTCTGGTGTACGATAACCTGTGGACCTTTGACAAGATGCTTGAGATTGCCTCTGTAATTCCCACCAACGAAAACGGATCGGGTGTATATCGCTTCGGGAACCCCGACGGAATCGCAACGCTTTATGCACACGGATATTCGTTGACAGAGTATGATGAGTACGGATATCCTTACGTTGATGAAAGCGTTTCGAGAGGTGTCTATGATTTAGCTGAGAAATTCTCACAGATATACGGAGATGAGGCCATATGCGCATCAAGTAAAGGTGACTATGGCGGCTTTACGGAGAGAGAGTGGTGCATCAACAAGTACGGGTATGAGGATTACAGCGAGATGTTCGCCAAAGGAAATTTCCTTTTCTATTTCCTGACTACCGGTGAGGCTGCATGGCTCCGAGTGTACGACGTGGAATTCGGTATTCTCCCAATTCCCAAGGGTGACGCCTCACAGCCAAACTACATATCAGGTACGGGTACGTGGGGAGCCTCCAATGTATTTGTTCCCAAATCCGCGAAGGACATTGAAATGACTGACGTGATGCTTGAAGCTCTTGCATCCCTCGGGTACAAATACATAAAACCCGCATATTACGATATGATTCTGAAAAGCAGATCCACCTACGATTACGACTCCAAGGGAATGATTGACATAATTTTCGAAACCAAGCGTTACGATATAATTGATTTTGTCGCAATCGGCGGAAGTATCAATATGGACAGCGACTTTGTCCGCATCGTACGCGGGGCGATTGACGAAAATGCGTCAAGCTTTGTTTCGCGTTACAAAATGCAGGCAAAAACAGTGAACAAAAATATAAATAGGATAAGGAAAATGGTTGAAAGGGATCAGTCGTACTGAGCTTTCACGGAGGATACCTAAGATGATTAAAAAAATTACGGCTTTACTCCTTGCAGTGCTGTGTACCGTTCCGTATCTTACGTCTTGCGGAGGCGGAAACGGAAACGAGGGTGCAACACTGTCTCAGGAGGCGGTCACATATGAGATAGATTCCGAACTCATAACGGACGTTGATAAATACATAAATAAGCTTTCTGAGGATTGGTTTGACGACTGCGCGGGAAAGACCTTTACCTGGTGCGGAAACCAATGGCAATATCCCGAAAAAGAAGAGGAAACGGGAGATATCCGCAACGATGCACTTTACTTCAGACAGCGTGAGATCGAAGAAAAGTTCGGCATTACCTGGAATAATGTGGTTACAGTCCATGACGGAATAACCGAGAATTATTCAGTGTACGATTATGTTATGGCGGATGTAATGTCGGGTAACGGTGCGTATAATGCCTGTTACGGAACCACGATCCAGGTTGTACAGCCGTTGCTTGTAAAAAATACACTGTACGACGTATCCAATTACGACATCATTGATTTTGATCGCGAATGGTGGCCGAAGCATATTGAGGACAACTATTCAATAAACGGTTCGATGTACTTTCTCAACGGTCCGATCGTCACGACGTACTACGAGGATACGTATTGCTTTGCCTTCAACAAGCAGATCGTTCTTGACTACGGTATCGAAAACCTATACGATCTCGTCTATAACGATGAGTGGACTTTTGATAAGATGTTTGAGGTTGCCTCGGTAATTCCCCAAAACGAAAACGGAGCCGGTGCATACCGTTTCGGAAATCCCAGCGGACTTGCGGCAATGTATGCCCATGGGATTACTTTGACGTCATATGATGAAACGGGCTCTCCGTACATTGAAACCGCGATACCGAAGGAGTTGTACGATCTGTCGGAGAAGCTCTGCAGTATTTATGCGGATGACTCTGTTTCTGCCAATATCAAGTACCGTTGGGGAACAAAACGCGAGAGCGTGGAGAAGAAGTACGGATTTGAAAATTTCAACGAAATGTTTGAAAGAGGAGATTTCCTGTTTTATAATCTTACCACGGGGGATGCTGCCGAGCTGAGAAAATATAAAGTCGAGTTCGGAATTCTTCCCATGCCAAAGGGGGACAAAAATCAAGAGAACTATATTTCTTCAACAGATAACTGGGGAACGGTAAATGTGTTTGTTCCGAAGTCCAATAAGGATCACGAATTTACCGACCTCATGATAGAAGTGCTTGCGGCGCTGGGCAGAAAATACATAAAACCCGCGTATTATGATAAGCTGCTGAAATACCGTTCCATGTACGACCACGATTCAAGAGATATGATAGATATCATTTTTGAATCGAAAATATATGATCTTGTGGATTTCCTTGCGGTAGAGGGCGGTATTAACCAGGAAACCGATTTCGTAAAGGTTGTGATCGCGGGGCTCCAGGAAAACAATGACAGCTTTACGTCGCGGTATATGCTTCAAGCCAAAAATGTAAACCGAAGTATCAAAAGCCTGCTTGAAAATATTGAAAAAGATCAGTTGGGGACATCGTAAAGTACAGTGACCCCGCGACTTGGATGTTAAGTGCTTTCATTGTGAATTTCAACGAAAAACATCTGAAGAATATGTGCAAAACGGGAAAAAACAAGTTGACAGTTTTTTTTGGTTGAAATGGAACGCAGTTTGTGATATAATTATTTTGCGAAGTTGTCAGAAATGACTTCGAAATAAATTTATAAGGAGATAAATCATGTTAAAGAAAATCATAGCGCTCACTCTTGTGATTCTGATGATTCTTCCGATGGTGGTTTCTTGCGGTAGCGAAGGAGAAGCTGTATCCACTACGGCTCCTATTTTAGGAAACGCATCTTCCGGAGATGACAAGCTCACTGAAGAAGAGAAAAAAGAGCGTGCTGAGATCATGGCTTACGTGGATGAGCTTGCGGAAGACAACGATTTCAGCGGTAAGTCATTCGTATGGATCGGCGGCGGTTCTCAGGCTCCTACTGATTCTGAGGAAACGGGTGACGTTGCTCAGGACGCGCTTTATTACCGTCAGAGAGACATCGAAGAAAAATTCAAGATCTCATGGGAAAACTATCAGCCTGAAGCTATTGAAGGCGGAGACTCCGGAACTCACCCCGTAGTTGAAGTTGTAAAAAAAGATGTTATGGCAGGCTCAAATGCATATGATGCGGGTTACGGAACGCCCGTTGCCGTATGTCAGCCTCTCTTTTCAAACAATACACTTACCGATGCCGGCACACTTGACGGAATAGACTTCTCCAACAAGTGGTGGACTGCATCCCTTCTTGACACATACCACATCAACGGTGCTACATACTTCCTTAACGGTGCTATTGTATCTTCAAACTACACCGATACCCACGCAGTTCTCTTTAATAAGCAGGTTGCTACAGACTATAACGTGGGAGATCTGTACAGCTACGTAAAGGACGGCTCATGGACGTTTGATAAGATGTTCGAGGTTGCCTCCGAAATCCCCAAAAACGAAAGCGGCGCAGGTGCATACAGATATTCAGCTCCTAACGGTCTTGCAATTCTTTATGCAAATGACTACTCTATTACCAGATTCAATACGGACTCCACTCCTTATGTTCCCGAGGCATATCCCAAGGAGCTTTCTGACCTTTCTGACAAGTTCTCTGCGGTTTTCGGTGACGATGCTCAGACAGTTCACACCAAGGGCGTTCTTGATCATTCAACAGCCGAAAGCTTTGAGGAAAAGTACGACGGATTTGAGGGTACTCAGGAAATGTTCGTAAAGAACAATATTCTCTTCTACTTCGCCACAACCGGTGCTGCTGCGGATCTCCGTGAAGAAGACGTAGAGTTCGGTATCCTTCCGCTTCCCAAGGGAAGCACAGCTCAGGAAAATTATATTTCCTTCGCTGAGCCTTGGTCTGCGTTCAACGTATTCGTTCCCAAGACAACAAAGGATCCCACTGTAACAGGTGTAATCCTTGAGGCTATGGCAGCTCTCGGTCTCCGTTATATCAAGCCTGCATATTACGATAACCTTCTCCAGGGTCGTTCCACATATGACAAGGCTTCCAAAGATATGATCGATATTATCTTTGAAACAAAGGTATACGATATCATCGACTTCCTCGTTAAAGACGGAAGTAACAACGGCGACGGTGCATACGTAAGAACGATCAAGTGTGCTATCCAGGAAACAAACCA
The DNA here is from genome assembly GCA_017531765.1 of Clostridia bacterium. Lineage (GTDB taxonomy): Bacteria > Bacillota > Clostridia > Oscillospirales > CAG-272 > RUG11130. The sequence continues at coordinate 43,360 of JAFXKJ010000156.1, read as the reverse complement.
GGGTATCTCATCCAGGTACAAGATGCAGGCGAGAACCGTAAATAATAATATCGCTGATATTCTAAAGAATATTGAAAACGATAAGTAAGCTGAAAATGATCGGAACCCGTTTGATCGGGTTCCGATTTTTTTGGGCTCAAGAATATACGGGTGAAGTGTCAGGCTTGACTCGAAGACATAATTTTTATAATATTTTACCGTAACGATTGAATTTTCATAAAATTTGTGATAGAATATAGCATAGTTTTTTCGTGTCTTTTGACACCCTAAAGAAAGGTATTGATTCAAATGATTCGTATTGGTATATTCGGTTACGGAAATCTCGGCAGAGGTGTGGAAGCTGCCATCAGGCAGAACCCTGATATGACACTTGTGGCAGTATTTACTCGCCGTGCTCCGAATACTTTGAAAATTATGACAGAAGGCGTTCCCGTGATCTCCGCGGATGACGTTCTCAGTATGAAAGATAAGATCGATGTTATGATCCTCTGCGGAGGTAGTGCTACCGATCTGCCTGTGCAGACCCCGGCTCTTGCTGAACATTTTTGCGTAGTTGACAGCTTTGACACTCACGCGAAGATCCCACAGCATTTTGCCGCTGTTGACAAGGCAGCAGGGGCATCGGGTAAGGTTGGCATTATATCTGTCGGCTGGGACCCGGGAATGTTCTCGCTCAACAGACTTTACGCATCCGCTATCCTTCCCGACGGTAAGGATTATACCTTCTGGGGTAAGGGCGTAAGCCAGGGTCACTCCGATGCTATCCGCAGAATTGACGGAGTTAAAAACGGAAAACAGTATACCATTCCTGTGGAAAGTGCACTGGATGCAGTAAGAAGCGGTACTGCTCCCGAACTTACCACACGTGAGAAGCACATACGCGAGTGTTTTGTGGTAGCCGAGGAGGGCGCTGACCTTGAACGTATTGAGCGCGAGATCAAGACAATGCCAAACTACTTCGCGGATTACGACACAACAGTCCATTTTATTACGGAGGAAGAGCTTCTCCGTGAGCATAGCGGTATCCCCCACGGAGGCTTCGTTATCCGTTCCGGTAAAACAGGCTTTGATCTTGAGCATAATCACATCATCGAATATAGCTTAAAGCTTGACTCCAATCCCGAGTTTACAGCTTCCGTCATCGTAGCATATGCACGTGCGGCGTTCAGACTTCACACAGAGGGCGTCAGCGGTTGTAAGACAGTGTTCGACATCGCTCCCGCATATCTCAGCATGAAGAGCGCAGATGAGCTGAGAGCAAGTATGCTTTGATAAAAGATATATCTCTGACGAGGTATACGTCTTCTCAATCTAAATGTGACAATCCCATCATTGCAGTAAAAAATCGTACTTCAATGCGAAGTACGATTTTTTACTGTGTATTTCCTTTGGCATCGTGAGGATTACCCGTAACGATAGGCACACCGCCTGATGCCGCTGTAATCTGAGCCACCATCATGGTCGTTCTCGCGTTAAGCTCACTCATGAGAGCAGGGCAGTCACTTGTAAACTGCTTGACTATGTTTACCTCTTTCCAATTCACTTCACCGTAACGTGTAGGATCAAAACGGAGGAACACTCCGAATGAAACTGAGAGGGTGAAGAGAGCCTCAGGTTCAAAATTAAGCCTTCTGTTGAAGATTATCTTAACACCGCGATCCCCGATGAGCTGAGCTACCACAGTATCGCGACACCCGAGACGCCGCTGAGGCTCCATGGTCTCAGCCTTGACTGTTTCGTAGTTTATGTTTTCGAGAAAGACCCTACGATCTTTCAAAAAATACTCATTAAAATTCTCCATAATAATTACCTCACATTTTCTTTTGTCATATCGACAAAAGAAAATATTTCACTGATATTTGCATTTTGCGAATATCAATTTCACTTTCGGCGAAGCCGAAAATTTCATATCATGATTCAACGAATCATGATATTTCACTTTCAACATGATTTTGCTAATCATGTTGAAAAATAAAATCCCCGCGTGTGCCGATGAAAGCGAAGAAGAAACCCTGCTCTTCTGCAAGGGCGGTGCCCTCTCGTACGGTTCGTGCTCCCAGCTTCCTTTTACCTCAGAGGCGCAGAATGCGCGATGGAGATAAAGGGAGGTCTGCATCCTCACGTGCGAAGCCCGGGCTCCTTTTTACTCTTTGTGGGTTTTTATCGCTTTCGGTCGAACACCGCAGGGTTCTTTTTTGAAAATCAGTCCTGATCGTCGTAGAAAACGTCAGCGAACTCATCGTCGAAAATGTCAGCGATTCTGTCGAACTCGTCGTCATCTTCGATGGTCTCAAGAACAGCCTCGCCGTCCTCATCTGTACCAACCTTGAGAATTACGTACTCGTCGCTGGTCTCCTCGCCGTTTTCGTCAACGGGAATGAGAGCCTTGTACTCAGCGCCCTCGTGCTCAAGAGATGCGAGAAGAGCAAAATTAAGCTCGTTTCCGTCCTCGTCTGTCAGTGTATAAATTTCAGGATCGTAGATTTCGTTGTTATCCATTTTTAGTGGTCCATGCCTTTCTTTCAAATTTAGCATTCCTATACTGACTATATTTTATACCAAAATCCCGTTTTTGTCAAGATGGTTTTATATAGTAGGGTGAATTTCGCTAATTTTGTTTTGCTACTACCTTGTATTCGTCGTAGGGCTTGAAGTAGGGACAGCCTCTGCTGAAATCCCCCGAGAGGTACATTCTGTAATCGTCTTCGTCCAGGTCTGCGTGACAGTACTTCTCGCCAAGGTCGTCGGGATCGTCCGATATGTCGTAATATTCACATTCCTCGCAAATTCCGTGATATTTGTTTTTACTGTTCATATATATTACACCAATGACAAAATTATTCTTTTATTACTTTTATTTTTCCGCTTTTTATTCCTTTTATTGAGACGTTTCCGCTTTTCAGCGCTTCAATGCTTGATATTAAGTCGCTATCGCACAGCTCCCCCGGAATTATCATGGGGACCCCCGGAGGATAAGCATAAACATAGTCAGCCGCGATCCTGCCCGAAGCATCGCAAAGCGGAATGTACTCACTATCAAGCTCCATTGCCGATGTGGGTATCATTACCTGACGTGGGACTTTCAGTGTCAATTGAGGACAGCTTGCCTTTTCATTCAAAATTCCGTCGACCGCAAGGAGACTTCGGGTAAACCTGTCAAGCGTTTCACTATTGTCGCCCATTCCCGTCATGGCGATAACGTAGGACAGAGATGCCATTTCAAGCTCTATTTTGTATTTTCGCCTTAAATGGTCCGAAAGCTCAACTCCCGCGCCGCAAATAACAAGCTTTGACACGTCGCAGCATTCGCTTTGGAAGAGAGTCAAATTTGTCATATGAGAGAGTCGCTCCCTCGCGCATCTTACGGCTTCATACCATTTCCGAAGCCTGAGCTTGCCCTTGTCCGATGCTAAATACCTCACCGCGGCATCTATGGATGCAGAGAGAATATACGACGGGCTTGTGGTCTGGAAGACACCCATCTGACGTCTTACTTCTGATTTACGCACAATGCTTCCGCTGAGATGAAGGAGCGCTGTTTGGGTGAGACTGGGAAGGGTCTTGTGAATACTTTGAACTGCAATGTCTGCCCCTGAGGCGACGGCACCTTCGGGGAAAACTCCGTGAAGGGAGAGATGTGCCCCGTGAGCCTCGTCAACCATAAGCGGAACCCCCGCACTGTGGCAGATCTGCGCTATTTTCCTCACGTCCGACATTACGCCCTCATATGTGGGGCTTGTTATGATAACAAGGGAAGTGTCGGGATTTTCTCGAATCTTTTCCCCAACTTCGTCAGGGGAGACTTCACCGAAAAAGCCGTATGAATTGACCCTATGCGACAGATAAACGGGTACAGCGCCGCACAGCTCCACTCCGTTGTACACGGATTTGTGGCATCCCCGCGACATGAGCACCTTCCCGCCTTTTTTGCCCACCAGCGTACCCCGAATTGCCGCAAGCACAGCACCTGAGCTTCCGTTTACTGAGTAGATGCACTCATCACTGCCCCAAAGGGAGGCGGCAAGACTCTGACTTTCCGAAAATAATTCAGACGGATGATTTAGATCGTCAAAGCCGTAGATTTCGGTAATGTCAAGCTGAAAGGGTAAAGGTGCCGAATACGGAAATTCGCCGCACCTTTTATGCCCCGGCATATGCATTGGAAGGTGATCTTCCTTGGCATATGCCGCGAGCTTACTTAGCAGACTATTATCCATATAGGCACCTCTTTAGCTGATATTTACTTGGTACGTGTGACCTTTATAACTTCCATCTGACCGGGAGCGAGACAGAATGACTGACCTCTGAGATCTCCCACCTGCCCCTTTCTGTCAACATGGCAGTTAAGCTGCTTTTCGTCGTAGTAGACCATGTCGGCTCTCTCTACCTTTGCACTGTATGTAAGAGTCATGTGGTAGGAGTTGACTGTATCTGTGTTCAAGACAGCAATGTAATCTGTTCCGTCCTCATCCTTGAAGAAGCTGATGAGACCTGCGCGGCAGTCAGCATGGCTGATAAGCTCGGTCACAGCGCCTGCTTCATCAGGTCCCGCAGGTACAAAATAGGGATATCCGCCGTAGCTCACTCCAACACCGTGTGTGCTTATGTGAGTAAGTCTTCCGAAAAGCTTGCCGTAATGGATGTTGAACTTCTTCTGTGCACGCGCCATGTCGTAGAAATGCTGAGTCTTTACACCAAACTCGTCAATGGGGCTTGCACGGTAGTCTCCCGCAACAAGCTTATCGTAAAGTCTGAACCAAACAATGCCCTTGCATCCGCAGGCTACACAGGTGTTGATCTGCCAACGGTAGTCATCCTCTGTGGGAACGCGGTAGTAGTCGTGTGCGCTTGAGAGCATCGTTGCCCAAACGTCAACGCCATGCTTTTTTGCTGCCTCTACAAATGTGTTGAGGTTATAAAAATGCTCGAATGAACCGGTGTTGTCACGGAACAGTCCCGAGTAGCAACCGTAGCCTATAATATCGTTTCCTGAGTAATCCTTGAACTTGCCAACCCACTCGTCGAGAGACTGCTTTCCCTGAAGCATCATTCTTTCGGTACGCTCAATAGAGCCGAAGTTTGTGTAGATTGCGGCACTCGGCGCGATCTCCTTGATGATCTTGGTACACTCAAAATAAGCTGTCTGTGAATTGATATTGGGTTCCTCGCCTACGTAGTATCCGTAAACTGCGGGATGCTTACCGAATGTGGAATGTACTTTTTCGACTTCAACTCTGTAAGCATCAAAATCCTTTATACAGTCAACGAACATGGTGTTGATCTGAAGAAGTACCTGTACACCGAGACTTTGAGCGTCGTCGAGGATAGCAATAAGATCTTCGTTGGAGTCACGTCCCATAACGAACATGGGAAGGATGGGAAGTGTGATTCCAAGCTCGATCCAGTCTCTGAGCATATGAGGCTTGTAATCTTTGAAACTGTTATAGTTCCAGAATGTCATCTGAACCTGATTTGCCATAATTAAACTCCTTTTTGCCGAATGACGGCGGAAAATTTATATTCATGACAATTATAACACGTCAGACAAGAATTATCAATAGATATTGCCTTATTTGTGCTTTGAGTCCGTGTCAAAAGTAAAAATTTGCCGCAAAAATGAATGTAAGGTTTATGCAGATGGAAAATTCACAGTTTCCGTATTGACTTTTCATGCTATATTGTTTATACTATTTATAATATATTCAACGGTAGGTGAATCGAAATGAAAATAAAGAGAATTGCGGCGATTCTTCTGGTACTCGCGGTGTTTTTACCCCTGCTTGTCTCATGCGGAGAGAATAAAACAGTAATGACTATAGGGGACTTTGAAGTACCCTATCATGTATACAGATACGTTGTCATCAACTCTCGCCGTGAGATTGAAAAACAGTACGGTGAAGATGTATGGGACTCTAAAAATGCAGATAAGGCTGAAAAAGAGCTTAAGGAAAACATCAAGAACGCTATTGCCAATCTCTACACCGTAATTGCAATCGGTGCGGAGTACGACCTCACGTGGGACAGCGGTGCGGTCAGCGCCGAAGCGAAAATGACACGTGATGAGATAATGCTTGAGTATGAGGACGAAAAGGAATTTTTGGCCTCTCTCAAGGAAAACGCAATGACCGAAACTACTTTCATGTTCCTTATTTCCAATGACATTCTTAACAACGAAGCTTATTCCGCTATGGTTGATTCCGACAAGAACTTCTCAAATGAAGATTATATGATGAATAAATTCAAATCCGACGATTTCATCAGAGTAAAGCAGATCCTTGTTGGCGGAGAAAATGCGGGCACGGATGAGCAGAATCTCAAAAAGGCAAATGAGCTCAAAGCGAAGCTTGAGGCAGGTGCGGATTTTGATGCCGTATCCAAGGAATATAACAACGACCTCTTAATGTTCAATAATGATGACGGATACTACATTATGAAGGGAACACGGGACTTTGAATTTGAGACTGCGGCATTCTCACTTAAGGTCGGAGAAGTAAGTGATGTAGTAAAAACCTCCGCAGGCTACTCTATCATAAAGAGATACGAGAAGGAAGATTCCTATATTGAGGAACACTTCGCTGATCTTGTGGAAGAATATCTTGAATCCCTTTATACTGTGAAGTATGAAACCAAGTTTGAAGAAATATACGGTAAGATCGGTGAGTTGCCGAAGAAGTACAATATTTTAACACTTCAGTAAAGTCGGGTAGCGACAAAAAGACGGTTTTCAACACCGAGAATCCAAGGGGAAAGGCTTGAGCTAAGATGAGAAGACGCAGACTTATTCGCAGTGCATATCGCTCGGGAGCAAAGAAAAAATCAATAAAGCCTATTCTCATTAGAGTGGCGTTCGTCCTTGTTTTGGCGGCTGTTACCGCGGGAGTGGCACTGCTGCTTGGGTCATATCTTGACAGTAAGGCGAGTGTTGCCGAGTCGCTTTTGGAAACCGATCAAAAAAATGAAGCTGTGACCGAGAAAGGGGAATTGTTCCCCGACGGGGTCTATTCTGAGTCTGACATAAAGAAAAAAAATGTTTGTGCGGCACATATTGACGTGGTTGGTGTTAGGGAAGACGCGGTGGAAGAGAGCATCAGGGCTCTCGGAGATGTATATAATGCCATATCCGTAAACGTTGTGTCACCCTCGGGAAGCCTTATCTATCTGTCTGAAGCACTTATGGATTACGTAAGGCTTGACGGAGGTTTGGTCATAAGACCCGCGGAGGAGGCTGAAGAAGACGCCGAGTCTCTGGGAGATGCCCTTGAGGAGATAAAGACCGCACTTTCGGTTGCGGGCGAGCTCGGAATGAGGAAAAGTGCGGTGTATTCCGTGTCGCCTCACGTCCTTGAAGACAGCACTGCCGCAGATCATGAAAGAGTTGCGGACGGTATCGTCATTGGTGAAATGTATAATATGGGCTTTGACGAGGTAATCCTTACCTCTCTTGTCGGAGAGGAAGAAGAGATCTCCACCGAGCTTCTGAAGAAGCTCGTGTCATACCTTGCCTCTCTGAGAAAACGATCAGCGAAGATCGATATAGGAGTGCTGCTTCCCGCATCGGTGTATCTGGTTCCTCAAAGCGGTGGATTTATTAAGACACTGTCCGAATATGCGGATTTTCTGGCGATCTCCGTCGGTACCGATGCCGAAACTGCCGATGAGGCATATTCTTCGGCTTACGACAACTGCCACTCTTTGAAAGGTAATTTCAGTGTTTATAATATAAGGGGTATGATCGAAACCGAGGACGTTGAGATTGCACAGGCTGTATATGCGGCACTGAAGGATCTGTCGGTCAGCAGCGTACAGTTTTCGACTTACGTTGCCGAACCTTCCTATGCCCCGCAAATTCCCGTGACCACTCCCGATGATACCGAAGACTTAGGGAAAGAAAACGAAAATGCAGTAAACAAGGAAGATTATTTGAACAATGGAAACGAAACTCAGCCATGATTCTTTGAGAGACGAAGGATCACAAATGTTTTCGGATGTGATATTGAAAACGGAGCTTTATCGAACCGCTGTTGCGGAGTATCCGTCGTTGTTCCTGTCGGAGACCTGCGAGATAATTAATGTATCTGAAAGCTTCAGGTCCTGTTGCGCTGATAACGCAAGCAGGACCTTTTTGGCGGAAGTGTTCAGAGAGGTCGATTATAGGAAACTGAAGGTGTTTTGCATGGAAAGCCGGAGTGATACGCTTATTTGCAAAATGCATTATCTGAAATACAGATACGCTCTTCTGCTAAGGGTCGCAGGTACAAACAAAGATTTCACGATATTGTTTATATTGGAAACCGTTAAAGATGCGATGGTACTTAAGGCTTATCTTGCGGGTTTGATGTCTGCTGAAGCTTTTGCGTCTTATTGCAGGAAAAATTACAAGAACGACTGTGACTTTTTCGGGGCATTCAGAATGCTTATGAGTCCTTACAGTCATATATTTGTACGTGAAAGTATGGCATACCTTTACGATCTTTCCGCTAAGCTTACGCGGAGATGTGATTTGTTTCCGTACCGCCTGAGCTTTTGCCAAATCGGGGAGTGGCCCGCAAACGACGTCAGAGTTCATGTGGGAGGATTGTCAACCGTGATTGCTTCTCTGATGGGTGTGCTGGGACCGTTGTCAAAAAACGGTGATGTGATATTCAAAGTCGGCGCAGATAACGGTATACTCAGAATAAAAGTATCAACTGAGCTCCCATATGACATCAAGCTTCGGGGTGAAACGGAAAACCTGACAGATCTTGCCCGTCACGTACCGGTGAGCTTTTCCTGTCTGCTTCTTGCCGAGCTTGCGGCTGTTGAGACCGATATGAAAATTTTGTTAAGATGCACGGAATCCCATATCGTGTTCATTGCAGAGCTTCCTCTCGTATCAGACAGCTCCCTTCGTTTCAATTACAGAGATACTCAGGAGCTTGCGGAGAGTGTTGCGTACTTGCTTTGCTCGGTATTCACGCCGCAGATATTGTCAGTCGGTAATCAGGAGTAGAGCGAGGAAGAGGACAGTGTCCCCGCAGTTCGTGTCATATGACAGTATCAGAATTATAGATATTATCAGCATTTCCTCATATCCGAAACGTCCTCCCAGAGCATCAAGCAGTTTCCCTATGGCTGTGCCGTTTTCGTTTGTATGTACGTGGCCAGTGTCTTCTCTGACTTCTTCGGATTCTCTGCGCTGCGGGTCTGTACCGCGAGAGTCTCTCATTGATCTTGGTTTGGTGAAGCTGTTTCGCCGTTTTTTCGTTTGGAATCTGCTTCCGTCATAATTCGGCGGTAAATTATATCCGTAGAGCTCATACTCGTCGTCATATTCTTCGTTTTCGTATTCGTCATCGGCAAATGTGTGACTTTGATTTCTGCTGTACATAATAATCTCCATTCAGTTTTCTTTAATTAAGACTGTTTGAATTTTCACGCTACGCTTACCCTTTACGAATTGCTTTTTGGAAACAGATCTATAAGTCCTGTCAGATTTGAGAGGGACATGATCTTGTCTATGACGTCTTGTCTGTTTTCACTTAAATACGGCTTCAGTGCCGATAGAAGTCGGTTTCTCTTTTCTGTTTCACTGTCGGAGCCTTTGGGATTTTTCTCCGATACGCTGAGCAGCTTGGTCAGCGCACCGATGTCAGGGAAGATTTCAACTTTTTCGTTATTTGCCGTGTTTGAAGCAGGTGTCTCTGCTTTGGGCGTTTCCGATGACTGAGAGTCCGAAAGCGACGCTTTGAGCTGTTTTATGGTGTCAGCTACTCTGCTGTCATTCATGAGAGATGCGATGGTTGCGCTGAGTTCGTTGTTGTCCATGTCTGTGATCCAACCTTTCTTTGATTTCAGACTTTAACGCTTTTTGCCTTTTTTGTAAATGCCGATCAGCTCTGAGGCGCGCAGCAGGTCTGCGTCTGTCACCGCGCCAAGCATTTGTCTCAGTCCCGAAATGGTTGCGTCGTCGGGAGCTTTCTTCGGGAATTCTCCCCCTGAGATCACCCGAAGCATCATTATCAGCTTATCATCGGGTAGAGAAAGCAGACTGTCCAAAGTTTTTTTGTCTATCTTCAATGGGGTTACCTCTCATCGCGGTTTGCACTCGGCAAACGGTATTCTGAGAACAGTATATGTACCGGTACTGAAAAACGGTACAAATATTCTGAAATTTGGAGTGAATTCAGTTATGAAAATACTTGTCTTTTCCGATTCTCACGGCAATACGTCACGTATGAAGGAGGCTATATCCGACCACCTTCCTTCATGTGCAATGATAATCCATCTCGGTGACGGTGTTCGTGATATTGAATACGTTTCATCCTTTTATCCCGAGCTTCCCGTAGTCTCTCTGAAGGGAAACGGCGAAAGCTTTTTCCGTGACGAACGAGTATTTGACGAGGGCGGTGTGAGATTTATGTGTATCCACGGTCACAGCTACGGTGTCAAATCCTCCCTCGACAGGGCGGTGTACGCCGCAGAGGAAAACGGCGCGGATATTCTTCTGTACGGTCATACCCACGTGGCAAAGGATACTGTGATAAATCTTGAAAGCGGGAAGAGCATCAGGGTGTTTAATCCCGGATCGGTGGGTAGGGGATACCCGTCTTCATACGGAATAATAGAGATTGACAAACGTGGGAATATCCTGACATCACACCGTACATTCTGAAGTGAATGCCGCCTCTCAGCCCTGAAGTTTGCGCATTAATAACAACTCTGTCAATAATAACCAAGATTTCATGGAAAATTTTGGTTATTATTTATTTCGGTCAGTTATTGCAAATTAAGCCAAATTATGGTAAAATAACAATAGAATTGAAATGGAAATTTCAGGAAATAAAATTATTACAAAAAAAGAACTGAGAGGGCAAATAATGAATCAGGAAATTCACGTACTTATAGCGGATGAGAATGCGGAAACGAGAAGGAGCATCAGAGAGCTTCTTACCAAAAGGGGCGGATGTGTAATAACCGAGGCTGACAACGGAGAGACAGCTTACGAAAGGCTGAGAAGCGGTAACTATGATGTGGCTATCGCAGATGCATGGCTTGGAGGCATAGACGGACTTACACTTATCAGACGTACGGCGGCGATCAAGGAAAATCCCCCTGCCTTTGTGATAGTTATGCAGATAGCAAGTCAGAACGTGCTTGTGGAAGCTAACAGAGCAGGCGCGGAGCTGTGTCTTACCAAGCCCATTGACTATTCCATGTTTTCCGGACAGCTTGACACGATCTGCCGCAATCGGGGACTTGTTAAATCACTTTCTGCGGGACAGAAGGGTAACGTAAAGCTGAACGTGCCACAGGACATCGAATCTCAGGTGACTAAGATCATTCATCAGATCGGCGTACCCGCACATATCAAGGGATATCAGTACCTCAGAAGCGCAATACTTATGACTATTGACGACAGTAACATAATCAACGCTGTGACAAAGGTACTGTACCCGTCGGTCGCAAAGCAGTACCAGACCACAACTTCAAGGGTTGAGCGAGCTATCCGTCACGCAATTGAAGTAGCATGGGACAGAGGGGACATAGACACTCTCAACTCATATTTCGGTTACACCATCCAGAATAACCGCGGTAAGCCCACCAACAGTGAATTTATTGCCATGATAGCGGACAATCTTAGACTGAAATATAAGATCAAGTAAATCTAAAATATCTTGACAAACTCACGAAAATCTGTTAAAATGTTCCCGAACCAAATTATGAAAGGTCAGGAATAAAAAATGGTACAGATCACAATGCAGGACGGCGGCGTAATCAAGCTTGAGCTTGACAGTACTGCGGCTCCCAAAACAGTTGAAAATTTCATCAGCCTTGCAAAGGCAGGCTTCTACAACGGACTCATTTTCCACAGAGTAATTGCGGGATTTATGATCCAGGGCGGTGACCCCACCGGCAGCGGTATGGGCGGCAGTAATAAGAACATTGTCGGCGAGTTTGCAATGAACGGTCATCCCAACCCCATCTCTCACGTGCGCGGCGTAATTTCCATGGCACGCGCTCAGGACCCCAATTCAGCTTCCTCCCAATTCTTCATCTGCCACAAGGATTCCACATTCCTTGACGGTCAGTATGCGGCATTCGGCAAGGTCGTTGAAGGTATCGAGGTGGTAGACGAGATCGCAAACGTTAAGACCAACTTTATGGATAAGCCTCTTCGCGACGTAGTAATCGAGAGCATCGAAGTGATCGAAGAGTGATTGACGTGAATAAGATGCCTAAAATAGTCACCGCAATGATTCTTTCGGGAATCATTGCGGCGTCTTTGACTGCCTGCGGTCTTCTCAGAGAAGCTGCTGAGACCGAGACCGTGACCGTTACGGACACAAAAGCAGAGACCGAGACGGAAAAGCCCACGGAGAGCGAGACAACTGAGCCAAGTCCAAATTGCAAACCCGACACGACCCTCGACCTTAGCGGTATGGAAAACGTTGATGTGAATTATCTTTGCGAAATTATGGAGACGTACCCCAACCTTGAGGTGCTGAGTACAGGGGAGACTGTCATTAGTGCCGAGGATTACGTTCAGCTTTGCAAGATGAATGAAAAGGTTGACGTAATATCAAAGCTTGACTTTGAGGGAACAGTTCTCGACCTTTCCGCCTCTGAAGTTGATATAAGCGGAAAGACGGTAGCGGACAAAGCTTTGTTTGAAGACGTCCTTTCAGTGATCCCCGGGGGCATGAAGATGGTTATGTGCGACTGCGGATACACCAATGAAGAAATGGGCGCGCTGAGGGAAAAGTACACGGGTACGGATTTTGTATGGCGCCTTTATCTCAGCAAGTGGAATCTCAGAACCGACGATGAAGCCTTTTCCGTTATGATCTACGCGGCTGATACCTATGTGCCTCTTACAAGCGAGGATATCGAGGTCCTGAAATATTGTACGAATCTCTATGCCCTTGACCTTGGGCATCAGGATATAACCGATCTTACGCCTATCGGAGAGATAACCACGCTGAGAGTGCTTATTCTTGCGGATAATGAGATCACAGACGTAACGCCTCTCGGAAATCTGAAGGAACTTCAGTATCTTGAGCTGTTTGTAAACAGGATCACGGATCTCACTCCATTGGCGCAGTGTACGAATCTCGTTGACCTGAATTTCGGCTGGAACAGAGTGTATGATATTTCGTCAATCTACTCTCTGCCGAATATCGAACGTCTGTGGCTTCCCACGAATAACGTTCCCTACAGTGCGAGGGAAAGCATAACTGCCGCGTTCCCAAATGCCCAGATCGTGTTTGAGGATAAGGATTCGGTTTCCAGCGGCTGGAGAACACACGAGAGATATTTCTCAATGCGTGGTATGTTCAACAACAACAAATACGACGAGAATTTTGTGAAATGATGAAAAAGGTATCCTCCCGAAAGGGAAGATACCTTTTTGTGGTTTTATATGGGAAGTCTGATCTGTAGGACATGGCGTATCATATTCGTTCCCCACCACGCGAAATGCGACGGTCCGTGCGTAGGTTTGAAGCGTACAATGGCAGAGCACAAATCCTTCGTACTGTAACAAAGAAACCAAAGCATCAAATGTTCAACCTGAAGTTGAATTCATATAATAAAACTCAACATTCTTACTATTGTAAGTTGATTTCTCGCGTGATATAATATACTCACAAGATAGCTATCTCGAAAAAATCTTGGAGGATATATATGTTAGATCAAAAGATATTTGGTGAAAAGCTTCGAAATCATAGAAAGAAGCTTGGTATGACGCAGGAAGAGGTTGCAGAAAAAGTAGGTGTTTCTGCACAGGCTATCTCAAAATGGGAAAGCGGAGATTGTTTGCCCGATTGCTTTAATCTGAAGGCGATTAGCGACGTTTACAAAATTTCCGCAGATGTTCTTCTCGAAACCGAATCAAGCGGTGATCTTGATGCTGTGGCAAGTAAAATAGAACAGCTTGCGACAGAATTTGTTTGGTCAATGGCAAACTGCGACCGTTATAGCAGTAATCTCAGGAAAGAGCTCGGAGAAGATCTTTGGCAAATGTGGAAGGGGATATTTTTTGCTGAGGTCGGTAACAGAAAATTGCAAGAGGAAAGCAAGAATCAAGGGAATCTCAGAATTATAGGTTCATATGGAACGAAAATTTGGGATGATGTGGGTGTGGCTTGTGTTATTAAATCATCACTTATCAAGCAACTCTATGCCTTCGACTCAAATACGACGGAAGTAATGCAGGAACTTTGCAGTGAAGACGGACAAAAGCTGATTCTTGCTCTAGGGAGTGACAGTCCCACACCGAAACAAACACTGATCGAAAAAGCTGATATTGAATTATCCCGTTTGAATGAGCTTTTACTTTTATTTACCGAAAACCGTATCATTGAATTTGTTGCAGACAATCGAACTGAAGACAGAGGATACTTGATCTGCGGTCATTGCGGTATTGTCCCTTACATGGTACTGTCGGCAATGTATATACTCAATAAAAAGAATTACACCGTTTCTCAGTTTCTCATAGGATGAACTTTTTCTGCCTCCTCCCCCCCCCATGTGGGGGGATTTGCTTTATACGTATGAAAAAAGCCACCACTGAAAAGTGATGGCTGAATTTCGGTTTGAGCCTCCGTTGGGGAGTCTGCCTCTTTTATCAACTTAACCAAGGCTTGTGAAAAAGCTTTCTTATTCCTTTTCTTTGAGCTTTTTTGCGGCAGTTAAAGTGATAACTAAAATGACAAGTAATATACTTACCCACTGTGATGTTGACAGAAGAAATAGCTTACCTCGTTCGGCGTCGCCCCTGAAAAATTCAAGGACAAAACGTAATATCGAATATGATACAAGATAGACCTTGCTTACGAATCCAAACTTTTTTGACTTGAAATATACAGCCAATAGTATGGCGAACAGTACAAGTAAGCAGACAGCTTCTATAAGTTGTATGGGAAAAAGCGGAATACCGAGAGGGGTTAGACCTGCAGAGGCGGTATATGTGTGCGACAGAAATCCATCGTACTCCATTCCGTAACAGCACCCAGCAAAGAAACAACCTACTCTTCCGCAAGCGTGTCCGAGAGGTAAAACGGTCGCGTATACGTCAACAAAATCAATCAGCTTCATTGCGAACTGACGTGTATAAATTATCAGACCCAATGCTCCGCCGATAAGCCCACCGTAAAAGACAAACCCTCCTTTGATAACTTGTATCAACGAAAGATCATACTTTATTATTTCATCCCAAGATACGATGATAAACAAAAGCTTTGAACCAAACAGAGCACCGATCATAACGTAAACTGCTGAATATACAATTTCAAATGCGGGTAAACCGCGCTTTTTACATATACTAACAGCGACGATGGCTGCCATGGCAATTCCAATATAGAACATCACTCCGTATAGAGGGATCTGTTTTGAAAAAATGTTTATAAATGGCATAAATATCTCTTAATAAATCATGTTGGGCTGTCACACTTATATTGTGTAACAGCCCCAGGTTGTTCTGTTAATTAAAACAGAGAGCTTATAGCAGATTCAGCTGCTGCTGTACTGCTTGCTGCACAGATAATGCAGATACCGCAAGTGAAGAATGCGATAGCAGAGAATACTACGGCGATGATGCCGAGTACGAGACCTGCTGTAGCGAGACCGGAAGGCTGACCTGCTGCACGAAGCTTCTTGCCACCGATAACAGCGAGAACAAGACCTACGATTGAAATGGGAAGCGCGATAATTGAGAGCCAACCGGAGAGGATAGCAAATACAATACCAACGATGCTCATGACAAAACCGGCGATTGCTTGGTTCTTACCCATGATAAAACTCCTTTCGTAATATTGCTTTTTTGGAATTATGTTCCTTCTGTATTTTAACAAAATATTATAGTGTTGTCAATGGAATTCCCAAAAAAAAAAACAGTTTTATAAATATTTCCGTCATAATTTGTTGTTTTATAAAAAATTCCGCAAACCGACTTTATCGGTTTGCGGAAGCTATACTTATATTTTTTGCTTTTTGGGAAAGATCAACCAAGGTTTGCGCTACCGCCTGCGGACATGGTCTTTGCAACCTCAACACCGCATACGTCCTGAATTGCCTTGTTCTGATGAATAGCAAGGTATGCCGCAACTCCTGCAGCCTCACCGATCTGGTTGAGGTTTACCATGACTCTGAGCGCGCCGAATGCAGATGCGTCTGCATTGATCATACGGCCTGCGGCGATAAGATTGTTGTAATCCTCCTGAACGATAGCCTTGAAGGGAAGCTGATAGAACGTGGGCATGGGTCCGTCTGTGGGAAGTCCCTGCTCGGCTCTCCAGTTACCCTCACGGATGTTGCCGTAGGAATCCTCAACGGAATATGTACCGTCAAGTCTGAGGAACTTGATACCCTCCTTGTCATGGTGAGCGTCTACGTTGTATGTACCGCGGAGGATACAGTCGTCGTAGTTTTTACCCATGAGAAGATCAAGGGAGTTAGCTTGATACTTTGTCTTGTAGTGATAAGTGTCTCTGATGCCGATGTAAGAGCAATCGGACACGATGGAGTAAGTCTCGTTCGGGTCGCCGTACTTTCTGAGAAGCTTGTTTATCTTGCGCATCTTCTCGCGTCCCTTCAGCTCAGCGTACGTAAGGTCGTCAGCCTTGGCGCAGTTTACGTTGAACACGTGAGTATTTGCTCTCATCTTCATTTTATTGAGACCGGGAATCTTTACAGCCCAACCCCAGTCGCGCTCAATGTCGAACTCCTCGCAGTGCTCGTTGAGAAGGTGAGTGATGGGATCGCTTCCTACGATCTGACATCTGTCAACGATGATCTGGTCGTCTCCCTGGTGGAGGAATACGTATGTGGGAGGCTGTATGTGATCGTTTTCAAATCTTGCGATCTTAAGGTCACGACAAAGGTCGCCGTCACCTGTAGCGTCAATGAAGAACTTAGCCTTGATAGCGCCTCTTCCGTCCTTGTTTTCAACGAAAATTGCCTTAATATCCCTGCCGTCTGTAGCAATACCCGCATAGTAAGTATGAAGGTAGATCTTAACGCCGCACTCCTGAAGCATACAGTCAAGCTCGCACTTCAGTTCAACGGGATTGAATACGTGAGACTTTGCATCATCCGCACCGTGTATTGTATGGTCGACCTCGTCAAAGCGGCTTAAGGTTTCTTCTGTAAGACCTGAGATAACCTGTGTCTTAAAGTCTGTTGATAAAAATGTATGCCATAAACCTACAAGACCGTTGGATGCAACGCCTCCGAAACTGTTCTGACATTCTACGATCACTACCTTAGCACCAAGTCTTGCAGCTCTTACAGCGGCAAAAACTCCTGTTGCCGAACCGCCGATAACACAAATGTCAGCTTCGTGAATTACGGGCACCTGCTTCGGTGCTTCATTTATAAAAGTCATAATGATTCTCCGTTCTGCCGAGATACGGCAAGGTTATAATTGAGGAATTCCCATACTCTCTCACACTATTATATCATAAAAATCAGGCTTGTCCCGCTTTTTTCTAAAAAAAATTGAAAAAAAACGAGATTTTTCGATTTTTACAACATAAAAGGCGAAAATATCCGTAAAATGTGCCGGCCAAACACAAAAAGCAGGCTAAACCACACTGTGGAAAAACCTGCTTTTTAAGTTTAATATTTAACTTGAGCGTTTGATTTCTTGATCTCTCGGCGTATTTTGATCTTTCTTGTGATATGTCTGCCGAACATTGCCCAAAGCTTATTGAATTCCGCGCCGCAAAGCATGATTATCATACAGCAGTACAGCCAGAAGAGAAGAAGTACGATCGCCGTAAGGCTTCCGTAGATATATGATACGTCAGTGAAATATATTGTATAGAGGGAGTAGAAATACGAGAAGAGAAGCCAACCTGCAGATGCTACAAGCGCTCCGGGAACATGGCTGAAAAAATGCTTACCGGGTAGGGTGCTGCGTCTGCCCACCGAGTAATAGAGGAGAGTGAAAAAGAGAGCTAAGATCACGTAGAAAATTACGTTTCTGTATTCGAACACGCTTCTGAAGCTTTTGAAAATTTCAAAGTGCTCGAGTAAAGTTGAATTCAGCTGTTCTCCGAAAAGCAGTATGGCAATTGCGGCAATAATGAGAACGATAAACACTGCCGTGTACGCGAAGGAGCTGAGAACGCCGCGGATAAAGGATTTCGGGGCGGGGGATTTATAAACGGTGGCAACTCCGTCTTTTACGGATGCCATGCCTCTTGAGACCGTCCAGAACGTGATCACCGCAGTTATCGAGATAAGCTGCATTTCGGGACGCGCCATCATTTCGTCTATAATCGACATATAAAGCTCTCGGATTCCGCCGGGAATATTATTTCCGAAAGCGATCATTATATCGTAAAATCTTTCGGGAATAATGTATCTCGAAACACTGAAAAGCAGCATGATGAACGGAATTGCGGCAATAACTATAAAGAACGAAGCCTGTGCTGCGTATACGGTAACACGATCCTCATCTATGACGGCAAACCCTGCTTTGATTCTGTTTACGATCCATTTAAGAGAAAATATATGAGATTTTTTATTTTTCATTTCTCTGATATTTGAAGACGTAGCTTCCTGACACGGAAGACTGAATTTACCTTGCGGCAACTTCCGCGCCGAATGGGTTGCTTTATCGTTTGAGATTTGATATAATAAGTATATACATACATTCTACCACTAATAACTCGTTTTGTCAAATATAAAAGTATGACTACACGGTAAAGATTCCCGATATGATATGAAAAATCGCAGATTTTGCTATTATTTCTTCGGAAAAGGGTAAAGAAGACATTATCTATGGAGGTTCATGAGATGTTTTATATAGGTTGTCATCTGTCGGTTGCGGAAGGATATGCGGCAATGGGCAGCAGGGCACTGGCTATCGGTGCCAATACTTTTCAGTTTTTCACGAAAAATCCGAGAGGGCGTTCAAGCGGAAATCTCCCAAGTCCCGATGACGTTAACTCTTTTTGTATGATACTTAAGGAAAACGGTATGAAGGCTCCCCTTGCCCATGCGCCGTACACCTATAATCCATGCTCCAAGGATGTCGAGATCAGGGAGTACACAAAGAGAGCTATGGGCGAAGAGCTGCGTTTTCTTGAGTCGATTCCGGGGGCGATGTACAATTTCCACCCCGGATGTCACGTGGGACAAGGTGTCGCTGTGGGAATTGATCACATCTCCGATATGCTTTGCGAAATAATGTGGGAAGGGATGGGGACCACGGTGCTTCTTGAGACCATGTCAGGTAAGGGGACTGAGCTTGGCAGGAACTTCGAGGAGCTTGCCGCTGTGATAGATAAGCTGACCCCCACGCTGAGAGAGCACGTGGGAGTTTGCCTTGATACGTGCCATGTTCACGACGGAGGTTACCCTTTGGCAAGTGACCCTGAAGCTGTTCTCATGGAGTTCGACAAGGTTGTGGGCAGGAAATATCTGAAGGCAGTTCACATGAACGACAGCAAAAACGAAATGGGCTCTTCGAAGGACCGTCACGAGAGACTTGGAGAGGGGAAGGTACCCCTTGAAGTTATGGCATATCTTATAAATCATCCGTGGTTGAAGGAAATACCTTTTTATCTTGAAACTCCCTGCGACCTTGACGGATATGCCGAGGAAATAAAATTGCTAAAGGAGCTGAAGCTTTGATGGTTAAAGAGTATATTGAATATTCTGCGGCTGCCTTGAGTGCGCGTCGGGGTGGCGTGACACTTTCGGCAGATGAATATAACGGCTTTTCGGATATTGGACTTGGGGGTGTGCTTGAGGGTGCGGAAAACTCTGAGACGGGACTCCATCTGACGGGAGATGCCGACGGTAAGCCTTTCGGGTATTGTGCCATCTCACCCGATGATATTACGAGAAGCACTTCTGCTTCAAGTGAGTGCCTGAAGCGCAGAGGTGACGGCGGAGTTGTGATAGTGCAGAACAGAGCTGTTGAGTGTACGGAGGAAAGCGATGAGCAATAATATGAAAAACATATCGGCACAACGCCTTGCCGAGATGGTGCGAAGCGGAGAGATTTCCGCCACGGAAGCGGTGACCTATTATATTCGGCGTGCATCTGAAGACCCGTGGGGGGCATACATAACCCTGATGGAAAAAGAGGCACTTTCGGCGGCTGAAGCTGTGGACAAGCGCATAGCAAGTGGAGAATATCTACCCTTGGCAGGCGTACCTTTTTCGGTGAAGGATAACATTTGTACAGAAGGGGTGAAAACCACCTGCGCATCCCACTTTCTCGAGAATTTCATTCCCTCGTACAGCGCGACGGCTTATCTGAGACTTCTCGCCTCAGGGGCGATTCCCGTTGGGAAAACGAACATGGACGAGTTTGCGGTAGGCGGAGAGGGGGATACCTCTTACTTCGGTACTTCTCTGAATCCTTTGGACAGGACAAAAGCTACGGGAGGCTCATCCTCCGGCTCTGCCGTGTCACTTGCATCGGGAAGTGTCTTGCTGTCCCTTGGAAGTGATACCGGCGGCTCAGCGCGCCTTCCCGCGGCGTTTTGCGGTGTGTACGGCATGAAGCCGACCTACGGTAGTGTGTCAAGATTCGGACTTGTTGGTATGGCTCCGTCCTTTGAACAGATATGTCCGATGTCCGCAAGCCTTGATGACAATGAGCTTCTTCTTCGGGTGATAACGGGAAAAGATCTGCGGGACATGACCTCGAAGGATATTAGTTATGAACAGTTTGATGGTGACAAGCCTTTAAGAGTAGGCGTTTTCTTACCCGATGAGTGTGACCTTGACGTTCGGAGTGCAGTGAAATGTGCCGCCCAAAAGCTGTCAGACAGGATGTGGAATGTTGAAAACGTGTCGCTTCCCGAAAGTGCCGAAGCAGTCAGAGTATACTACACTCTTTCCTCGGCGGAGACGTATTCGAACCTTGCAAGATTTGATGCTCTGAGATACGGGCGTATGTCGGAGCGAGGTACGGTTATCGACTCACGTTCGGAGGGATTTGGTAAAACTCTCAGGGAGAGGATCGCCGAGGGAGTCTACGTTTTAGAGCATAACGGAGGTGAAGTCTACCGCCGCGCCCTTGAGCTGAGACGGAAGATCAGAGTTGGGATGGAATCGCTTTACGAAGAGTACGACGTGATCCTGACTCCGGTGTGCCATACCGCCCTTCCCGACAGGGGAAGCCTCGGCTACAGCGGAGACCTGTTTATGGTATACGCCAATCTGTGCGGATGCCCTGCGCTTGTAATTCCCTTGGGACGTGACGGAGACGGACTTCCCGTGGGAGTTCAGCTTATGGCAAACTGCGGTGGAGAAAAGCTGCTCTACGAAGTCGGACGGATCATGGAAGGGAGGGACGTGACATGATATACAAAGGCTACGAAGCCGTTGTTGGAATTGAAGTTCACGTGGAACTGAAGACTAAGGAAAAAGCCTTTTGTACCTGCTCTGCGGAGTACGGCGGTGAGATGAACTCAAAATGCTGTCCCGTTTGTCTCGGTATGCCGGGGGCTCTTCCCGTGGTGAACCCCGAGGCGGTAAAGCTGGCGGTGAAGGCAGGACTTGCACTTGGATGTGAGACCTCCGAGATTTCCCGCTTTGACAGAAAGCACTATTTTTATCCCGATCTTCCAAAAGGGTATCAGATCACACAGTTTTACGATCCCATATGCAAAAACGGTGAAGTGAAGATAAAGACCTCAATGGGCGAAAAGACCGTGAGGATCGAACGTCTTCACATTGAAGAGGATGCGGGTAAGCTGAAGCGCGACGGAGACCTCTTGATAATCGATCACAACAGATGCGGCGTGCCTCTTGTGGAGATCGTGACTTACCCAGACATGATAGGCTCGGAGGAGGCAATGGCTTTTGTAAATGAGCTTCGCAGAACTCTCCTTTTTGCCGAGGTTTCCGACTGCAAAATGAACGAAGGCTCGCTGAGATGCGACGTGAACGTGTCCGTTCGTCCCGTGGGCGGGACGTCTCTCGGCAGACGGTGCGAGATCAAGAATATCAACTCGGTAAGCTTTATCGGCAAAGCTATAGACAGTGAGCTGAAAAGACAGACCGACATTATCCTCTCGGGAGGTAAGATAGTCACCGAGACCCGGCGTTTCAGTGAGACGAAGGGCGTGTCCGAAAGAATGCGCGACAAAGAGACCACCGCTGACTATAAATACATCAGAGAACCCGACATCCTGCCCCTTAAGACTGACAGAGAATACGTGGAGAGGGTGAGAGGTGAGATGCGCGCACTGCCATGTGAAATTGAAGCGGAGCTGATAGCATCGGGAGTGAAAAAAGAGCAGGCTGAGCTGATATGCAGTGAGCCTATGTTTGCGGACTGTTTTGAAAAGGTGAAGCTTTCCGCCTCCGATATACCCGCAGGTGCCAATTTGTTTGTGTCGGATGTGATCCCTAAAATGACGTCAGGGGATGTTTATCCCTCTGTTGAGGCATTTCTTCAGTGCCTTCATATGTACCTTGATGGGGAAGTGAATATCGTTTCGGCAAGGGAGCTTCTGAAGCTTTGCGGGAAAACGGGCGAATCTCCCCGTGACCTGGCGGGAAAGCACGGTATGTTCATGCTTCGCGATGAGTGGGAGATCATGCGACTTGTTGAAGAGGCGGCGGAGGAATGCGAAAGTGCCGTGCGGGAAATCAAAAAAGGTAAGCTGACCGCGAAAAAAGTGATCGTGGGTCAGGTGATGAAGCTCTCCCGCGGAAGGGCAGAGCCTAGAGCAGTGAACGAAGCTGTTGACAGGTATTTTCAGTGATCCCGCCATTCAACCCGCGGTTGAAAAAACGTAACTCAGCCGTTTATTGACCCACTATGCCTCCTGTGCTATAATCAAATCGGAAGGCAGGCGCCGCCTTACGATAACATGATGGTGAAAGGCATGATCAAAAATATGAATATCGGAAATAAAATTAAAGAACTCAGACATGGACGGGGCGTAACCCAGGAACAGCTTGCCGACAGCATAGGTGTGACCTTCCAGGCAGTGAGTAAATGGGAATGTGGGATAAGTCTGCCCGACATTACCATAGCACCGTCACTTGCGGCGTATTTCGGAGTAACCCTTGACGAGCTGTTTGACTTCAATTTGCGAGAGGCGGATTCGGAGATCGAGAAGATCTGCAGTGAAGCGTATAAATACAGGGAAAGCGACCCTGCCCGTGGGAGGCGTATTCTTGAAGAGGGACTTGCAAAATACCCCTCAAGCGATATTCTCTTAAACAATCTTCTCTACGTCATAAACTACAGCGAAAATCCCGACGAGACCATAGCATTGGCGTCGAAGCTTGCCACAAAAACCGTAATGCCCGACGTGAAATACGATGCCCTCAGATTCCTCGCTTACGCTTATAAAGCCAAGGGTGATTTGGTGAGCGCCCAAGCCGCGGTGGAGCAGATTCCCGAAATTTACTTCACAAAACTAACTGAAGTGGCGTATCTGCTCGAGGGAAAGCCTATGTTTGATGCCGCAGAGAAGCAAAAGTGGATCTCCTTTGAGAATCTTGTTCAGATGATCTTCAAAACTGCGGAGTATTACGAATTCGTTGGGGAAAACTCCCGCGCAATACGTGAGATAGATCGTGCAATGTCTCTTATCGAAGTGATGGAAAACGAAAATTTTGACAGCTACGCGGAATTTTTCCGCAAAGAGACGGAGCGAATTAAAAAAATATTGTGATAAACCGAAAAGTACCTCGGGAAAAGTCTGATGACGGCTTTTCCCGAGGTACTTTTTTTCTTCTCTGCGCATTGGTTAATGATGTCACGTGTCAGTATCGGTTGACATAGATAAAATAAAGCAAAATAAAGCTTTGTTGTGGAAAAACTAATGGAGAAAAATACACCCGCGAGGTGGAAAATAAGGAGGTATTGAGTACGCCGTCAGGCAATTTGTAATCGGCTCGGTTTGTGGAAATAAAGGAAAAAACAGGAAATTTTAAGGGATGGTGGGGGAGAATTTTGTAGACGGTGGCGGAATAAGGAAAAATATGATAAAAAATGCGAAAAAAACCTAAAAATATTTGCATGAGACTATTGAAATTTACGCCGTTGTGGTATATAATTATAGAGAAGTGGTGGAAAGTGTCACGAAAATGAGCGAAAGGGAGGGAAACAGCCGTGTTGACAGGCAAACATCAGCATTCAATAGACGCCAAAAACAGGCTGATCATTCCTGCTAAGCTCAAGGAACAGCTTGGAGGCAACATTACCATCATCAAGGATTCGGAGAAATGTCTGTGTGTTTATTCCGAAGAGGAATGGAAGAACTACACAGCAAAGTTTAACGAGCTCACAAAGAGTGAGGCAAAAGCTGTTGCAAGATATATATATTCCAACGCCATCGAAGTACAACCCGACTCTCAGGGAAGAGTTCTTCTTCCTCAGGCAATGATCGATTTTGCAGGTATCACAAAGAATGTTATTACCGTCGGATGCGGTAAGTACGCTGAGATCTGGGCTGAGGAAAGATGGATCGAGCAGAAAATGGGAGAAGAGCCTGAGAATTACGCAGAGACTCTTGCCCGTCTGGGTCTCTGATGCGAGGTGCGACAATGGAATTTAAGCACGTATCCATCCTCTTTGACGAATGTATGACTGCTCTCGCTCCCGAGAGAGGTGGAGTTTACGTCGACTGTACAGCAGGCGGCGGCGGACACTCCTTCGGTATCGCATCCCGACTTCCCGAGGGCTCAAGACTTATTTGCCTTGACCGCGATGACGATGCTCTTGCCGCTTGCAGAATTAGGCTTGCGGACTTCATGGATAAAGTCACCCTTGTGAAATGTGAATTTTCCTCCATAGGCGCTGCCCTTGACAGCCTCGGTATTGAGAAGATCGACGGCGTTATGTGGGACCTGGGAGTTTCCTCCTACCAGCTTGATACGCCTGAAAGAGGATTTTCCTATATGAACGACGCGCCGTTGGACATGAGAATGGACAGAACGTCCTCCCTTGATGCGGCGTTCGTAGTTAATAACTACTCGGAGAGTGAGCTGAGAAGGATCATTTCAACCTACGGGGAAGAAAAGTTTGCCGCAAAGATCGCCGCGGCGATCGTAAAGAAAAGAGAAACAGCGCCCATAGAAACAACGCTTCAGCTTGCGGATATCATCAAGGATGCAATGCCCGCGGCGGCGAGATGCAAAGAATCCCAACATCCTGCCAAACGCAGCTTTCAGGCTCTGCGCGTGTTCATTAACTCAGAGCTGGATGTGATCCGCCCTTCCGTTGAGGAGGCGGTAAGACGTCTGAACGCGGGAGGCAGAGCTGCACTCATCACCTTCCACTCCTTGGAAGACAGGCTCGTAAAGCAGACGATGACAAGCCTCGCTGAAGGTTGTACGTGTCCGCCCGAGTTTCCCATATGCGTGTGCGGGAACAAACCGAAGGTGAAGCTTTTAACAAAGAAACCCATCATTCCCTCCCATGAGGAAATAGAAAGTAATCCCAGAGCAAGAAGCGCAAAGCTCAGAATTTGCGAAAAGCTGTAATCAGTCAGAAAAATCCATGAAAGGGGGAGTTAGCATGACTTACCAGGCGGCAAGACCCAATGCGTCGGCTTACGGAAGAAACATTTACGCAAACGGCAGAACTCATATAAACAGAGAAATATCAAGAAACAGTTACCGTCCTGCAAGAAGTGCGCAGGCTCCCGAAAGAAAGAAGGCAAAGGGACTCAGCAGAGAAGAGATGCTGTGGGTCCGTGAGGCTGAAATGCGCCGCAGAAGAAGAGAGGAAGCTGAATCGGCACGCCTCAGAGATGCGCGCATCAGACAAGCTGAGCGAGACATTTCCCGTACCAAGGCGTACGAGTCGGAAATGAAGCGCAAGGAACAGCAGTCAGTAAGATCCGAGAAGGCTAAGCTTCGTGAAAAGGCTCGTCTTGAGTCTGAGGCGGCACTGAGACGCGAGATCAAGGTTCCCCGTCAGAAGATGCCTTGGCAGTTCATCATTTGCGTAGCGATCGTTTTCACTCTCCTTATGGCAATGGTATACAGCTTTGCGCAAGTATCCGAGTCCAACAGAGAGCTTTCGGAGATCAAGTCGCAGATCAGCGAAGCTGAGGAAAAGGCGGACAAGCTTAAGCTTCAGCTTGAGGAAAAGAACGACCTCACTATGATAGAGAAGATCGCAACCGAGGAATACAATATGGTAAAGGAAGGCTCGGTTCAGAAGAAGTATATTTCTCTTTCCGAGGGTGACAGAGTAGTCCTTGACAACAATGCGGAAACGGAAGAAGAAAACGTTGGCTTTATGAACGGCATGATGTCCTCAGCGGCTTCAATGTTTGACGATCTGCTTGACTATATTAAATAAGACTTACAGTATTAAATAAGACTTACAGTATTAAATAAGACTTACAGTATTAAATAAGACTTACAGTGCCATGGCACTCGTAAAAATCGGCGCACTGTGTGGGTGCGCTTTGATTTTATGGAATATATTACGATTTGCCGTAGTAATAATTGATATACGGTTTTGATGATTGTGGGAGATAATTGTGAATAAAACAGTCAGAAACAGAACAGACAGAAAAACCTATCTGAGACTTGCGATAGCTTTCTGCTTTTTCATTGGCATGGCTCTTCTGATCATTGGACGTCTTGCCAAGTATCAGCTTAAGGATTATGCCTACTACCAGTCTCAGGTTCTTAATCAGCTAACGACCGAGGTCAACGTCAATCCCGAGCGAGGAGATATAACCGACAGAAACGGAGTTGTGCTTGCCACAAATAAATCGGTTTATAATGTGATAATCTCTCCCAAGCATATATCTGAAAAAAATAAAGAGATAGAGAAAAATAACTCAGACGGCGATAAGGACAACGACATAAAATATGAGTGGACCTCCGAGGACGGCAAGGCTTCGTATTACGGCACCGAGGCGGATGAGTTTATTGCCAAGTTCCTTTCGTATACTTTGGACGTTGACTATTCTCTGATCCGTGAGAAGATGACTAAGACCGACAGACAGTATGAGGTGATCAAAAACAATGTTGACGAAACAGTTGACGTGAAGGTGCGCGAGTTTATCTCTAAAAATAATTTTGAAGATCAGGTGTACGACAGAGAATCCTCCAAAAGATATTACCCTTACGGAAGTCTTGCTTCCCACGTTATAGGATTTACAAACTCCGAGGGTGTGGGACGCGACGGCATCGAGGCATTCTACAATAACATTCTGGAAGGCAAAAGCGGAAAGTACGTTCAGGCTCATGATGCAAAGAATAACGATATGCCCTTTGAGTATGAGACCTACATTTCCGAGGAGAACGGTTACAACATCGTAACTACCATCGATAAGTACATTCAGAGTGCCCTTGAAAATCAGCTTGAGATGACCTATTACGATTCGGGTGCGGGAAACCGCGTTACGGGAATTGTAATGGACGTTAAGACCGGCGGTATTCTCGGAATGGCAACGTACCCCGCCTTTGATTTGAACTCTCCCTATACCCTTGATGAGGATTCGCAGACTAAGCTTTCACAGTATGAAGAGGGAACTGACGAGTATGACGATGCCTTCGGCGAGCTTCTCTTTACGATGTGGAAGAATAAAGCCATAACCGAGCTTTACGAGCCCGGCTCTACCTTCAAGATCATGACGACGGCTATGGCTCTTGAAGAAAAGCTCATAACCTTTGACGACGAGTTTTACTGCGGCGGAGAATACTTCGTTGAAGGCTGGAGCGACCCTATTAACTGTCACTACACAGCCGGTCACGGATGGCTGAAATACAGATACGGACTTCAGCAGTCCTGTAACCCCGCTTTGATGCAGGTTGCGGAGAAGATCGGTACCGAACGTTTTTTCAATTACTTTGAAGCTCTCGGATATACTTCAACTACGGGAATTGACCTTCCCGGTGAAGCCAAGGGTATCACCGCATCCCGTTCAAATTTCGGTAACGTAAGCCTTGCGGTATATTCCTTCGGCCAGACATTTAAGACAACGCCCATTCAGCAGCTTACCGCTATAGCTACCATCGCCAACGGGGGATATGCCCTCACTCCTCACGTTCTGAAGGAGATCGTCGATGACGACGGTAATGTTGTCAAAACATATGAAACAAACGTTAAGCGTCAGGTCATAAGCAGTGATGTTTGTGAAGAAATAACTATCGTCCTTGAAGACGGTGTATCAGGCGACGGCGGTGCGAAAAATGCCTACGTTAAGGGTTACAAGGTTGCGGCAAAGACAGGAACGTCTGAGAAGCGAGATAAATACGACGAGAACGGTGTTAAATCCTTCAGAGTCGGCTCCTGCGCGGCGTATGCACCTATGGATGACCCGCAGATCGCAGCTATCATAATCGTAGATGAGCCTATGAAGGGTGCAGTTTACGGAAGCGTGGTTGCTGCTCCTTATATTTCCAACCTTCTTGCTACTATTCTTCCTTATCTCGGTGTTGAACAGCAGTACACCGAAGAGGATCTTGCCACTCTCGACGTCCTTATTTCGGATTACGTCGGCGGCTCGCCAAGTGCCGCAAAGGATGACCTTGCCCTCAGGGGACTTGAGTGCGAGATCATCGGTGACGGCGACATTATCACATCTCAGTTCCCCGTTGCGGGAAGCACAATGAGAGCAGAGAACGGAAAGGTTATCATTTACTGCGGCGAAACTTCACCCAGAGAGACAACCGTAGTCCCCGATATTCTTAATTTGACGGCTGATGCCGCAAATAAGGTGCTTATCGGTGCGGAACTGAATATGAAGATCACGGGAGCTACAAACGGCTCGTCGGCGACTGTAATCAGCCAGTATCCCGAGGCGGGTACTGAGGTTGAAGTGGGAACCATCGTTCAGTTTGAGCTTAGACATATGGACGTAACAGACTAAAGACGCAAAATATCCCGGAAGTTAAAAAAGTAAAAATTTAACTTTTGGAGGGTATATGAGGTTATCAGAGCTTTTTCGCGGTGTTGATGTGGTAAAGTGGAATGTCGGGGATGATATTGACGTTTCACATATAACATCGGATTCAAGATGCGTTCTGCGGGGCGGAATGTTTATTTGCATCAAAGGAAGCAAGACTGACGGTCACAGATTTGTAGGTGAAGCGCTTAAGCGCGGCGCCGCTGTCATTGTAGCTTCGGATGAGACGGCGCTTCCGATGGGCACGTCGTCGATCATCACGGCGAACACCAGACTCGCAGAAGCTCATATATGGAACAACTGGTACTCGCGCCCCTGTGACGGTATGAAGACCGTGGCGGTCACGGGTACCAACGGAAAAACAACCACCGTGCTTTTTCTTCGCGAGATATTCCGTGCCGCAGGAAAACGCGTGGGAATTATAACAACACTTAAGGCGATGGCTGATGATGAGGAGATCGGAAACCATAAGCTGTCGTCTGTCTCGGATAAAGTATGCTCCATGACAACGCCTGATCCCGAGTATTTCTACGGATGTGTGTATCTGATGAAGCAAAAGGGGATCGACACTCTGATCTTCGAGGCGTCGTCCCATGCCCTGGCGCAAAATAAGCTTGATCCCATAAGGCTTGACATGGCTGTGTTTACCAATCTCAGCCGAGAGCATCTTGATTATCACGGGGACATGGAAAGCTACTTCGGTGCAAAAAAGCACCTTGCGGATCTGGCGGAAAAGCTGACAGTTAATGTTGATGACAGTTACATGAGGCGCCTTGCGAACAGTGAGGAATTTGGGAACGTAACTGCTGTCAGTGCGGATCCTGCATCTCAGGGCTTCGGAAATGCCGACGTTACCGCGCTTTGCAGAAATAAATTGGGCCTTGACGGAGTTGAATACGTATATTTCTCAAAAAACGCTGTGTTTAAGATAAAAAGTCCAATGATCGGGGACTTTACGGTATATAACTCTCTTCTTGCCGCCGCGGCGGCGATGAGGCTGGGAGTTGAGGCTGAGGCGGTGCGCGACGGTATCGGGAATCTTAGGGGCGTTGACGGCAGACTTGAACGGGTAAGCATCGGCAGAGACGGTAAACAGTTTGAACTGATAGTTGACTATGCACATACTCCCGCCGCCCTTGAAGGACTACTGAGAACAGTACGGGAATGCAGAAACAAAAACCGTAAGATCACACTTCTTTTCGGTTGCGGAGGAGAAAGGGACAGAGGAAAACGCCGTGAAATGGGCTCGGTGGCATCGAGACTTGCCGATTTTGTGATTGTAACATCGGATAACAGCCGCGGAGAGGATGCTGATGAGATAATCTGTGAAATTCTTCTCGGCATAGACAAAGAAAAGCCCCATGCGGTCATATCTGACAGACGGTGTGCCATTGAATATGCAGTGAGAACGGCATCCGACGGAGATATAATAGTCCTTGCGGGTAAGGGACATGAAAAATACGAAATTACCAATAACGGAATGCTTCCGTTTGATGAGATTGAAATTGCAAGACGCGCCGCAGATAAGTTTTAAGCGGCAATAATTTAACAGGACTTCAGAAAGGAAGGATCACAATGAGTGTAGAACTGAAACTTAGAACACCGAGCATAAAAGAGCTTGCTGGGATCGTCGGAGGCAAGACTGAGTGCTTTGGAAATATTGATACCGACAGTAAAATAACATCCGTTACAACATCTTCGGGTGAAGCCGTTGACGGTGCACTGTTCTGTGCTATCAGGGGTACGAGAGTTGACGGCGCTGACTTCATTCCCGATGCTGTCTCCCGCGGAGCAGTATGTGCTATGTCAGTTAGTGTTCCCGAAACGATAAAAAGTTGCGGCGACTTTGCTGTGATTGTGGTTGATGACGTAATTGCGGCTCTCGGAAGATTTGCCGAATGGTACAGAGACCTCTCAAGGGCAACCTTTGTGGCTATCACCGGAAGCGTGGGTAAGACCACAACTAAAGAATTTGTTGCCTCTGTTGCGGGTGTAAAGTTTAAGACTCACAAAACTCAGGGAAACTACAACAACGAGCTTGGACTTCCCCTTACCCTTCTTGGGCTCAGTGAGGAGGATGAGGTTTCGGTAATCGAGCTTGGCATGAGTGATCTCGGCGAGATCGAATATATGTCAAAAATAGTAAAACCTGATATTGCCATCGTTACAAATATCGGAACATCACACCTTGCAACTCTCGGAACGAGAGAAAACATCTGCAAGGCGAAGCTTGAGATCGCTTCGGGTCTGAAGGATGACGGAATTCTCCTGATAAATGCAGACGAACCGCTTCTTTTTGAAAAGCGTGACGAGATTCCGAAGAATGTCGGAATGATGAGCATCTACAACAGAAACGGAGATTACAGAGCACTTAATATCAGAGTGGGTGTTGACGGTATCACCTTTGATATGATCTATGACAACAAGGCCATCACCAATATCGAGATCCCGATTTTGGGTAAGCATAACGTTTATAATGCCCTTACGGCATACGCGGTGGGAACCCTTCTCGGCATGAGTGACGAAGAGATCAGACGGGGACTCCTTAATTTTGTCGGTGCTGAAATGAGACAGAGAATTTATGAGATCGGGGATCTGACGGTTATCGACGACTGCTACAATGCAAGTCCCGAATCCATGCGCGCCGCACTGGATGTGCTCGCATCCTTCTCTTCAAGACAGGGTAAGCGTCCACTCGCACTTCTTGGTGATATGCTTGAGCTTGGTGATTACTCCCGTCTTATGCACGATCAACTGGGTCAGTATGCAGCTCAATCAAAGGTATCGAAGCTGTTTTGCTACGGTATGATGAGCGATATTGTTGCTGAAGCGGCTATAAAGAAGGGAATCAGAGCAGAAAACGTTTTCGTCTGCCTTGACACGAGAGATCCACAGACTATGGCGGATATGATATTCCAGTCCCTTGAAGCGGGTGATGTGCTTCTTGTTAAGGCGAGCCGTGCCATCCACGCTGAAAAGGTAATCGAATGCCTCAAAAAAAGAATAAATAAAGCAAAGGCAAGGATATAACTATGACATATAAAATTATGGCGGCATCAGCCTTAATTGTGACTTTCGTTCTCACGGTTTTGTTTTCTAAAAAACTGATCCCGATTTTGAAAAGCAAGAAGATGGGGCAGAAGATCCTTGACATCGGACCGAGATGGCACAAGAGTAAGGAAGGAACTCCCACAATGGGCGGTATTGCATTTATCGCGGCAATGCTCATCGTCGGAGGGGTCGTTTCTGCTGTTATCTGGGTACTTGACGGAGCTGAAATGGCGCTTTCCCTGATATTCACCCTGGGTCTGGGACTTGCGGGCGGTCTTATCGGTTGCGTCGACGACGCGGCAAAGCTGAGAAATAAGAGAAACGAAGGACTTACGGCGTCACAGAAATTCCTCCTTCAGTTATTGGCGGCAGCTCTTTACCTTTTCGGTATGAGCATGGTGTTCGGAGTAAACACAAAGCTTTATATACCCTTTGCAGACACACCCATTGAGCTCGGCGTTTTTTACTACATAGTGTCTCTCATACTCATTTGCGGAATGCTCAACAGTGTGAACCTTACCGACGGTATTGACGGTCTTGCTTCATCTGTTACCCTTGTTGTAGGTCTCTTCTTTATTGCCGCAGGATTTGCGGGCGGACTTGCCGAGCCTGACGGACCTCTTCTCGGTCTCGGTGTTCTTACTGTGGGCGGATGTGCGGGATTCCTTGTTTATAATCTCAACCCGGCAAGAGTGTTTATGGGTGACACTGGCTCCATATTCCTTGGGGGACTTGTGGTCGGCGGTGCGTTCATGATGAACAATCCCCTAATTATTGTTATTTGCGGCCTTGTATACATTATCGAAACCGCATCGGTCATGCTTCAGGTTACATATTTTAAGCTAACTCACGGAAAGCGTCTTTTCAAGATGGCGCCAATCCACCATCATTTCGAGAAATGCGGTTGGAGTGAAAACAAGATAGTTGCCGTATTTACAGTAGTTACAATTATACTCAGTGCAGTTGCTTTTTTAAGTATCATAAAATAATTTCAGATTAAAAGGAGGGCAAAGGCATGAATAACAATGATAAAAAGAGACCCCCCCGTGCCGTACGTCGCCCTCAGAACTTGAACAGAGGCGCGGCAGGTTACGATTCAAAGAGGGGCGCAAATGCTCCGAAAAATACGAGACAAGGTACATCGGAGAATGCTTCCAACCGTCCTCGCGTTACTATGGGAGCCGGTGGCAGAAGGCTTGCCGTGGGAAGAAATTCCGAAAAAGGCAGAGCTGTGGTACCGCGCCGCGAAAACAGAGCCTTGGCTGCCGTAAAACGTGAAGAAGAGTGGCAGCAGGAGGTGGAAAGAGTCCGCGGAGGCGTCGACAAGCTTATGCTTGCTTTGGTCGTTCTGCTTGTGGCATTTGGCGCACTTATGGTATACAGCGCAAGCTACCCTTCTGCGATGGATGAGTACGGCGACAGCTTTTATTATCTGAAAAAGCATCTTGGATTTGCTTTGGCAGGCGGTATCTTAATGTTCGTCGCATCAATGGTCCCCTATACATGGTATAAAAAGTGGGGTGCTATTGCGGCTTACCTATTTGCCCTGCTTTTGTTGATTGCTGTTCCGTTCATAGGTGTTACCGTAAAGGGAGCCAAGAGATGGATCAATGTTGCGGGAATCAACGTACAGCCATCCGAGATCATGAAGTTCGCCATTGTGCTGATCCTTGCATGGTACATCGACAAATACCGCGAAAAAATGAAGGAGCGAAACGGCATCCTCGGCACATATGTAAGAAATACTCTCTTGCCGCTGTGCTTTATCGGAATTGCAGGCGGGTTCGTTCTTTTGGGAAAGCATTTGTCGGGAACCTTTATCGTTTGCGCCATTGGTGTGGCGGTAATGCTTGTGGGCGGCTGTCACTTTATTTATACTTCCGTAACTGCTCTTGTAGCGGGTTTGAGTGCGGCGGTAGTATATCTTATGAATAACCCTTACGCCCTTAAACGCATTACCACCTTTACCTCGGAAAATGCCAATGCCCTGGCTGAAGACTGGCAGACAACTCAAGGTGTACTTGCCATCGGCTCGGGCGGTCTCTTCGGTGTGGGGTTCTCGGAAAGCCGTCAGAAATTCGGTTATGTGTCGGAGGCACACAACGACTTTATTTATACAATTTGGTGTGAAGAGCTTGGCTTTGTGGGAGCTGTTCTTCTTATCGGACTGTTCCTTCTATTCATTTGGAGAGGCTACGTAATAGCAATGCGCGCACCTGATACCTTTTCAATGCTTACGGTTTTCGGTATCACAACTCAGGTGGCGTTGCAGGCATTTCTCAATATGATGGTCGTCTGCGACATTATTCCCAACACGGGAATTTCCCTCCCGTTCTTCTCATACGGAGGGTCGTCGCTGCTCATGCTGATGCTGGAGATGGGAATAATCCTATCCATATCAAAGCAGTATTACAGAAAAAAATCTATATAAATATAAAATATTCTTAAATTGGCGTGAAAGCTTGACGGACATCAAACCGATGACGGTCCGCTTAACGTATATTTTGCAGCCTCAGGCTGTGTGGAGGTTATTATGCGAGTTATTTTGACGGGCGGAGGTACGGGAGGCCACGTTAATCCCGCGCTGTCCATCGCTGAAACAATCAGAAAATACGAGCCGGATTCCGAGATCATTTTCGTCGGAACCTCACGGGGCATCGAAAATAAGCTGGTTCCCGCAAAGGGCTACGAGCTTCGCCACGTGGACATCCGCGGTATCAGACGTTCTCTCTCTCCTGCAAATATCAGAGCGTTTTGGCTTGCCGCAACGTCCCCATATAAGGCTAAAAAGCTCATCCGTGAATTCAAACCAGACATTGTGATCGGAACGGGTGGATACGTATGCTGGCCCGTAGTTAAAGCGGCATCAATGATGGGCGTGCCCTGCGTGCTCCATGAATCCAATGCAATAGCAGGCGTGGCTGTAAAGATGCTTCAGGATAAGGTTGATAGAATATACCTTAACTTTGAGGCAACGGGAAAAACGTTGAAGTGCCGTGATAAGCTCCTCAGAGTGGGAAATCCGCTTTCGGGTGATTTTGCCCGTCTCACAAGAGAAGAGGCAAGAGAAAAGCTTAAGATCGATCCTAAATATCAGAAGATAATCCTTTCCTATGGTGGAAGTCTTGGTGCCGAAAAGGTCAACGAAGCTGTCCTTAAACTGATGAAGAGCTACTCTTCAAAGCATCCCGAGGTGCTTCACATCCATGCAACGGGTACCATTGAAAGAGATATTGCCAAGGCAGAGTTCAAAAAGCTGGGGCTTACGAAATACGAAAACCTTCAGCTTGTTGAGTATATCTACGATATGCCCGTTAAAATGGCGGCGGCTGATATTATAATCTGCCGTGCGGGTGCGCTTACAATATCGGAGCTTGCTTCCGCAGGGAAGTGTCCCATATTCATTCCGTCTCCCAACGTAACCGAGAATCATCAGTACAAGAACGCAAAGGTTCTTGCCGATGCGGGTGCGGCATTTGTGTTCGAGGAGAGCGAGCTTGCAAACTCCACAGGTGTGCTTATTGATGCCGTGGCAGGTCTCCTTTCCGATGAAGGCGAGAATGAAAGACGGATAATGTCAGAGAGAATAAGAGAATTCGCCGTGGAAGGATCAAACGATCTGATCTACAAAGATATAAAAAAGCTGATCGAGGAAAAGAAGTAAAACTCAGAAAAATCAAATTCGTAAGGGGGGGAGTGTCGTGATCGGGAAACGTGTTGACGGTGACTTCTACAGCGGTGCTGTAGGACGCAGCTTTCACGGGAACAAAGAGGACAGAACGCAGATGTACCGCGGTAAGGTCTATAATTTCGATGAGGAAAAAGATAACGGAAACGATGCTTCGCCCGAGGAAGAAAAGCCTTCGCGGATTTCCGCGCGAGGTAAAGAAAAACTGAGTGAGGCAAGACGTGAGGCGGGAGAGAGACGAAAGTTCATCAAACGCAAAAGAGGACTTGTCCTTTTCCTAATTATCCTTGTTCTTTTCGTAATGATGATGCTTGCGGTGTACAAGCTGGTATTCGTAGTCAAGAACATTGAAATTACGGGGAACGGTAAATACAGTGTTGAAGAGCTTCTTGAAGCCTCGGGAATAGGTGAGGGGGTAAATCTGTACTCCTTCAGAGCAAGCTCTGTTGAAAATAATATAACCCTTAATTGTCCCTACATCAAGAGCGTAGAGGTGGACAGGACGATGCCCGGGGACGTGAAGATTACCGTCGTTGAAGATAAGGCGGTGTTCTACGTGGATGTTTTCGGTGAATACAAAATTCTTTCTGATAATTTGCGAGTGCTTGAAACATTAAATGACACGGAAGAAGTACCAAAGGGGCTGATCAAGCTGAAGCTGCCGCAGATCAAATATGCGGTGACGGGAAGAGTCATAACTTTTGCGGGTGAAAAACGGGATCGCGATATAAGAGACATTCTTCAGAATATGATGAACTCTCCCCTTGCTGAAAGAGTTACCCTTGTGGATGTTAGAGATCAGTTTGACATTACAATGGTAGTTGACGGCAAATTCAAGCTCGTATTCGGTGACGATGAGAACGTTCTGTACAAATTAAAGACCGCGTCAAAGGTGCTTGAAGATGATATGTTCAAGACCGATAACAAGGTTAAAATTGACCTTACCACTGACGGAAAAACGGGAGTCATAATTGACAATTTGATGGAACTTGAATAGTTAGATATACGCCAAAAACCGTTAGACAATCGACTAAAATACAAATACGACTGTTTTTGCCACTCAAAAAGGTCAAAAAAAACAAAAAAATATGCCGATTTTTGAGTATTTGCCTAAAATATTTTCAAAAAACACTTGCAAAAAATCAAGTTTTGGTATAAAATATTAGGTGTAGAATTATTTTATCAGAAGTAAAAATTTGATAAGGAGGCAAAACAATGCCATTTGAGTTCAACGATAACACCCAGAGCAAAGTAAACATAAAGGTCATAGGTGTTGGCGGCGGCGGAAACAACGCTATCAACAGAATGATCACAACAAACGTACGCGGTGTTGATTTTATTTCCATCAACACAGACAGTCAGTCCCTTCTTCACTCCAGCGCAACCGTAAAGGTTCCGATCGGTGAGAAGATCACTAAGGGTCACGGCGCAGGTGCTAACCCTGAGGTTGGTGCACGTGCGGCAGAAGAAAATATTGAAGAGATCAAGAATGCCATCAGCGGCGCTGATATGGTGTTTGTAACCGCAGGTATGGGCGGCGGTACAGGCACCGGTGCGGCTCCCGTAGTAGCTCGTCTCGCTCAGGAGATGGGTATCCTTACCGTAGGTATCGTAACAAAGCCTTTCAAGTTTGAGGGACCCAAGAGAATGGCTCAGGCTGAAAAGGGTATTGCGTGCCTCAGCCAGTTTGTTGACTCTCTCATCATCATCCCCAACGAAAAGTTGAAGGATATCGGTGAGAAGATCACTCTCATGAACGCATTCAAGGTAGCTGACGATGTTCTCAGCCACGGTGTACAGAGCATCTCCGAGCTTATCAGTGTTCCTCAGTACCTCAACCTTGACTTTGCTGACGTTACCACCATCATGAAGGATGCAGGTTACGCTCACATGGGTATCGGAGAAGGCTCCGGTAAGGATAAGGCAGAGACAGCAGCTATGAACGCTATCTCCAGTCCCCTTCTCGAGACAACTATCCACGGTGCTATGGGTATTCTTGTATCCATTACCGCATCTCCCGATATTGAGCTTTCCGATATCGATACCGCTTCTTCTCTCATTGCCGATCAGGCAAGTGATGAGGCAACCGTTATCTGGGGTGTTGCATTCGATCCTGAGCTTGAGGATAGAATGAAGATCACTATCATTGCTACAGGATTTGACAACAGTGCAAATAACTGCAGTATTCAGAAGGAAAATGCTCCCGCGCCCAAGGCAGCTCCTGCTCCCAAGGAAGAGATGCCCGAGATTGCAGAGTCCAACGTTTCCGACGATGATATCTCCGAGATCATCAGTATGCTCAAGAGAGGCAAGAACTGATTATAGACAATATTAAACGGACGAGTTTGACCTCGTCCGTTTTTTTTGGCTCAAATTACGGCTATTGCTTATTTTTTAGTTGAAAAATCCAACCAAAAATAAATATTATACTAATGAGAGACGTGCCGCTTTTGTTGATATAAAGCTTATGATCGTGAATAATCCTTCTTCTTACCCATAAACGGCTCGTACTTTTCGATGATCGCCTTCATCTGAGGCGTATCCTTGACCGTTTCCCAAACACCCCATGAACGAAGCTTGTTTATTTGACACGTAACGCTATTTTCTTCAATATCTGAGTTAGTCTTAGACATATCCAGCGGTACGTCTTTAACGAAGAAAGAAGTGTGTGTGATGAGCTTGGGTAATGTGTCGTATTCTTTAGCATGAGTGAAGCTGAGTTCGTAATATTCAAACGCATGATCAAGATCACCCACCATAACGTATCTGTTGGCGATCCACATATATACCTCGCTCAGTTCAATATTATAAAATCCCAAATCACCGTCGTCAAATATCATTTTTATCAGATCCACATCCTTTTTTAGATACTTGATCGTCTCATGCGAGTCAATGGTGTTATCATGATGTGCAGTGTTGCGAAGCTTAACGTGCAGCTGCATCGTCAGATCCCAAATGTTACGGCGTACCTGCTTCAGCCACTGTGCATTATCGTCCATATAGCATCCCTCAAGCTCCTCGCCTTCGGTCATCCAGTACTGAGGAAAACGTTTTGCGGTTTCGACAGCCTTATCACGTTCACCGTCAAGATTATATAGTCCGCCGAGGATAGAGAGTGCCGAATAACGTACCTTATCCACGGTACATTCCTCAAGCACGCGCTCACATAGCGCATAAAGCTCATTCTTGTGTACCTCGTTGCCGTAAGGACATTCGCAGTTGGGATCGTATTGAAGCTGCCACAGATATAGGTCAACTATGCGCCAATCGTTGGGAAATTCCGCATAAGCTTTCTTTATCAGGTCAAAACGTTCAAAAGCTTTTCCGACAGATGCAAGGCGTTCCGCTTCGCTGATATATTTCAGGATAGCTTCCTCGTTTTTTGCGTGGTCAAGTCCGAGAAGCTCGTCTGTTGATACGCCGAAATAAGAGGCAAGAGGAATTACCATGCTGATATCGGGAAGTGTCTCACCTCTCTCCCATTTTGACACCGCGGCACACGACACGTGCATACGGTCAGCCAATGTCTCCTGCGTTATGTTTTTTAGCTTACGGAGACGTTTTATATTTTCGCCTATATAAAGATTCATTTTGTATACCTCGTTTTACAATATTAATTCATTCACCGGTGTTTGTGATTATATTATATACCGTTGAAATTCAGTTTACAAGGTACACACACGCAACATAATTTAACCGATGGTTAAAAAAATGAAGCGGCAAGGTAGTGTCTCCTATTAACTCACCTCATAATTAAAAAACATCCGATATCAAATCAAATATTTTCTCCGCGGCATCTACAGTAAATTTCCACTGATCATCGTATGTGATATACTTTACGGGATTTTTGTGTTCACTTTCACCGCTGTCATACCATCGGAGGGTTCTGTCGCGCCATTTTTCCGCTTCTTCGGAAGTTATATAACCGTCAACCGTACTGCCGTGGCTTTTCCCAAGATAACTCCACACT
This sequence comes from Clostridia bacterium, assembly GCA_017531765.1. Taxonomy (GTDB): domain Bacteria; phylum Bacillota; class Clostridia; order Oscillospirales; family CAG-272; genus RUG11130. Next base: position 3,813 of record JAFXKJ010000156.1, on the reverse strand, counting down.
TCTTCTCGCCAATCGGCTCTTTTGAACAGCTCAAAATCGAGAATATCCGTATCATTATAATAAGCCCAAGTTTTATCCTGAATCGGTGAAGTGTCAGCATTATACCTTTCAAGATAGACTTTATAAACAGATTCGTTATATAGCTGATCTGTCAAAATGTGTACCGTATATCCGAGAACAAATGATTTATCAGAGAAATCACTGTGTTCACGGAGAAAATCAAGAATATCTTCAACTGTTCTCGGTCTGTCAGCAGGAATAAGATGATTTTTTAGTTTTTGTTCTCTTGTAAACCCTTCTCTTGTATAAATACCGTCGGGAGCGATTGATCCGAGGTAAAAACTACTGAGGTCTTCAATAGAAAACTTGTCTGCAAGATGCTTTGCAACACCTAAATGTACCATAGGAAGCGGCATATCGTTAACCCCTCTTTTCCATTACTGTATCAAGTGCCGCGGACAAAGCTGTCTTCATTTCTTCAAGCTTGTCTCCGGTGACAACATACTTCTCATGTCCCATAATACTCCACGGCACATACCAAACAGGACCACCCTTTCCGTTATAACTGTAATCTTCAAGGTCACCTTTTCTTCTCGGATAAAGGTGCCAGTGAACGTGGGAATCCTCGTTCCCAAGAAGCTCATAATTCATCTTATCCGCACCGAAAGCAATCATCACAGCCTCAGCAACCATTGACATTTCGCGCATAAATTTGTCTCTGAAATCGTCTTCAAGGTAGAAAAGCTCCGTCGTATGTTCCTTACACAAGAACAGTGAATAACCGGGGAAATACTGATGATTTCCGATTACAACATATCCCGTTTCAAGCTCTCTTACAAAGTAAGGATTCTCGCCTCGTTTGATCATATCGATCACGTTACAGATAAGACACATAATTTGTTCCTCCGTTATGTTTTTTGAGATTACAGTATACCACCTTTATGCGACAAAGTCAATGTTTTGGCGTAAAAAGCACATATTTGGCGTGAAAAACATATTGTATGCCGATAGGTGATTCATATAGCGAATGTACACCTCTTGTTTTGTATCATCCCCTCTCGCGTGAGTACTCACGCGAGAAATGTGAGGCGTTATCTCTAAGGAGGTAAGGCAAGGAGGTGAGCGAAGCGAGGAAACTTCGCCGTTTGAGATGGTTTCTTGTTAAGATAAAGCGTAAACCTGATCGTAGCAAACGGGACGTCGAAGGCGCCGTCCCCTACCAAAAGGAGGTTGGTTTCTTGTTAAGATAAAGCGTAAACCTAATCTTTACAAGACGGACCGTATCGTTTGCTTTGCAAACAGCGACGCCGGTCCCTACAATAAAGGAAGGTACCTTTCCCCCACCCACACAAAAAACAGAGCCTCCGTGCGGAGACTCCGTTTTCTATATTAACTTAACTCAGTTCTTCTTGAAAAGAGGACCGTACGCGGCGCAAGCTCTGTAGTCTGCGCCTTCCTTGTCCATACCGAATGCGTTCCATGCCGCAGGTCTGAAGATCTTTTCAGAGTCTACGTTGTGCATACAAACGGGAATACGGAGCATGGAGCAAAGAGTGATAAGGTCCGCACCGATGTGACCGTAGGAGATAGCGCCGTGGTTTGCGCCCCAGTTGTTCATTACGTCGTATGCGGTCTTGAAGGGTGAGCCCTCCTTGCCGTCACAGCGGGGAGTGAACCATGTGCAGGGCCATGTGGGGTCAGTTCTCATCATGAGAGTCTTTGTAACGTCGTCGGGAAGCTGAACTGTCCAACCCTCAGCGATCTGAAGAACCGGACCGAGACCCTTCACGAGGTTAAGACGGATCATGGTAGCGGGCATCTCGGCACGTGTTGTGAAGGAGGAGGAGAATCCGCCGCCTCTGAAGTAGCCGTTGTCAGCTGCGGGCCATGTGGTAGCCGTAGACATTGTCTCGATGTCCTCAGCGGTAACCTCCCACCACTTCTTCATTACAGCCTCGCCGTTTTCGTCGCGGCACTCACCGCAAGCGTCAAGTGCTGTAGCACCGGAGTTGATAAGGTGGATAAAGCCGCCGTTCTCAAGTGCCTTACCTGTTACGTCATAGCCGGAAGCTCTCTTGCAAGCCTCGGGAGACCAGTATGTACGAACGTCGGAGAACATCTGCGCGCGGTTTGTGAGCAACTTCATAAAGAGCATACCGATACCGTTGAGAACGTCGTTCTCGGTTGCGAGAATGTAGGGCTCGCGTGCGCCGTTGTGATCGAATGTGGAGTTGAGAAGTGCCTCGGGGAAGTCACAGTTGGGATAGAAGTCTGTCCACTGTCTCTGACCCTGGAAGCCGGCGGCGATAGCGTTGTGACCAACCATCTCTTCCTCGCGTCCCTCGGGAAGATTCTTGTTGCCGTTCATAAGGTCCTTGATTATGCAGTACATCTTTGCAAGGAAATCCCACTGCTCTGCCTTCTTCTCATCGGATGACTTAACGAAGTCGGGATTCTTGTCCCAGCCTTCCTTGCAGTGATCCTTCATCCATTCCTTGAGCTTAGCAACTTCTGCAGCATCGTAGATGCCCTCACTCATGCGGCGGATGATCTCAACCTCGTCAACAGACTCAACTCTCATACCGAGGTAGTCTTCAAGGAAGTTAGAGTCGATGATGGAGCCGCCGATGCCCATACAAATGGAGCCGATCTGGAGGTAGGACTTACCGCGCATTGTTGCAACTGCAACAGCAGCACGTGCGAAGCGGAGGATCTTCTCCTGAACGTCCGCGGGAATGTCTGTAACCTCGTCGATGTTCTGTACTTCGTGACCGTAGATACCGAATGCGGGGAGACCCTTCTGCGCGTGTGTTGCGAGAACGGATGCAAGGTAAACAGCGCCGGGACGCTCTGTACCGTTAAAGCCCCAAACAGCCTTGATGGTGTTAGGATCCATATCCATAGTCTCAGAGCCGTAGCACCAGCAGGGTGTAACGGTGAGGGTAATGTCAACGCCCTCGCGTCTGAACTTCTCAGCGCAAGCCGCGCTTTCAGCAACACGTCCGATTGTGGTGTCTGCGATTACTACCTTTACAGCCTCTCCGTTAGAGTAGCAAAGATTTTCGGTGATAAGCTTTGCGGCAGCATTTGCCATAGCCATTGTCTGATCTTCAAGGGATTCTCTTACCTTGAGGGGACCGCGGCGGCCGTCGATGGTAGGACGGATACCGATTACGGGATAGCTGCCGATAAGTCTGCTTTCTGCCATTGGTTTTTGTCTCCTTTATATGTATAAATTATTTTTGATCAATGCGGCATAAATAGTAGCCTTCTCTTATTATTGTAACACGAATTCATGAATAAATCAATCGAATTTTATATTTTTTAGGTGCAGATTGAACATAATTTCTCGCGAAAAATCGTTATAAATAACGTGCGAAACGAAATTTAATAAATTTTTCACCCAATTTACAATATACGGTTGATTTTTTTCGCAAAACAATGTAAAATATAGAGGATAAAATATATATTCCTCCGACTAAGGTCGGGGGCAAGAAAGGATCACTATCATGGCACTTGTTAATACAAAGGAAATGTTTAAGAAGGCTTACGAAGGCGGTTACGCTATCGGTGCTTTCAACATCAACAACATGGAGATCATCCAGGCTATCACTGAGGCTGCAGGCGAGCTCAAGTCTCCCGTAGTTCTTCAGGTATCCGCAGGCGCAAGAAAGTACGCAAAGCAGGAGTACCTTCTCGCTCTCGCTAACGCCGCAGTTAAGGATTCCGGCGTTGATCTCGCACTTCACCTCGACCACGGCGCAGACTTCGAGATCTGCAAGGCGTGCATCGACGGCGGTTTCACATCCGTTA
>JAFXKJ010000155.1 GCA_017531765.1 Clostridia bacterium | reverse complement strand
GGCGGTGTCAAGGAAGCTGTCAGAATGGCGAAGGAATACGCGCCTTTCGTTCGTAAGATCGAGATCGAGGTCGAGAACCTTGACATGCTGATGGAAGCACTTGAAGCAGGTGCGGATATCATTATGCTTGACAATATGAGTGTAGAGGATATGAAAAAGGCGGTTGCGCTTTGCCGCGGCAAGGCAGAGACCGAGTGCAGCGGTAACGTAACGAGAGAGAATGTTGCAAGACTCGTTGATATCGGCGTTGATTACATTTCCAGCGGTGCGCTGACGCATTCCTCTCCGATTCTTGACCTCTCGCTCAAGAATCTTCACGCAATATAATAACACATGGAAGGGGTGAACCAATGAAATCAGATGAGAGAAGAAAGAGTATCGTAAATTTGCTTTTGTCCGAGAACAGACCCGTCTCGGGAAGTGAGCTTTCGGAAAAATACGGCGTTTCCCGCCAGATCATAGTAAAGGATATTTCGATTCTGAAGGAGCAGGGCAACGATATTCTTTCCACGAGTGCAGGCTACGTTATCCGTTCATCTCCTCTGAAGGACAGAGTTTTTAAGGTGTTTCACACCACCGAGCAGACCGAGGACGAGTTGAAGCTCATCGTTGATCTCGGCGGCACCGTTGCTGACGTTTTCGTATGGCATAAGGCATACGGCAAAATGGAAGCAAAGCTGAATATTTCATCCCGCGCTCAAATCGAGCAGTTTATCGAAAGCGTCAGAACCGGAAAGTCGGTTGAGCTGATGCACATTACAGGCGGCTTCCATTATCATACGGTAAGAGCAAATTCTGAAGAGATTTTGGATAAGATCGGTGCGGCACTTGAAAAACGAAACTATATCGCACCGGGAAATTAAATGCAAAATGAGTATTTTTAATCTATTTTCACGCAAAGACATCAATGAAGGTGTTGAACAATACCGTAAGGAAGACAACGCTGTACTGCTTGATGTCAGGACCGATGAGGAGTTTTCCGAGGGACACATCGAAGGAAGTCTTAACCTGCCTATCGGCGAGATAGACAGAGCTACAACATTGATCCCAGATAAGTCCGTTCCAATCTACGTATATTGCCGCAGCGGAAACAGAAGCGCAAGAGCAGCCGCATACCTAAAGGGAAACGGCTATGCAAGTGTGTACGACATTGGCGGAATCCTTTCGTACAAGGGTAAGAATGTCAAGTAGCAAATTACAAGAATCGCAATTTATGATAAGGAGTGAAAAACATGAAAATTGCAGTTACTCACGAAAATGGACAGATATTTCAACACTTCGGACATACGGAGCAGTTTAAGGTATACACCGTAGAGAACGGAAAAATCACCGACACCACCGTTGTTAATACCAATGGACAGGGACACGGTGCCTTAGCCGGTCTTTTGAAAACAATCGGAGCGGATGCTATTATCTGCGGTGGCATCGGTGGCGGAGCTCAAATGGCTCTTGCAGAAGCGGGTATCAAGCTCTTTGGTGGTGTCAGCGGATCTTGCGACGAGGCCGTTGAAGCACTTCTTGCAAGTAAGCTTGGATACGATCCGAATGTTAAGTGCGATCATCACGATCACGAGCACGGTGGAGAAGGGCACACCTGTGGAAACCACGGATGCGGCAGTCATAAGTGTCACTGATCGGAGCGCTTTATATCTAAGAGAAAAATGCAAAAAAAATAAAACAGGGCTAAGTCTGATGCCTTCAAGCATTGGCTTAGCCCATATTTTACAAGTTTTTTTACTGAATAACATTCTGCCCTCGTTCCGAAATGGAGCGAGGGCCATCTTTATACAATATTAATACCGCGCGGTAGTGTGCTAATGCCGTCTTTATCTGTTTTTTGGTAAAATGTATATAGTAGAAACAGTATAAGGAGAGGTGTATAATGCGACCTTTACATAGATTTAAGCTGTCATCATTCCAAGTAATTTTACTTGGCTTTGCGGCAGTAATACTGATCGGAGCG
>JAFXKJ010000154.1 GCA_017531765.1 Clostridia bacterium | reverse complement strand
TGTCTTTACAATGTCTTGAAAACAAACGCATCCCTACTATATCTGATCTTGATAATATTTTAAGAGCTTGGTCTACTACTCGTAACTCTTTGCAAAAAGGCGTTTCTTGGCACTTTACAACCACTGATGCCAGAACCAAATCAAAACATCTTTATCCTATTATTGAAATGTAAAGTTTTAAATGAAACAAGGTAGTAGGGGCGTACCTATGTGGTCGTCCCACACGTTGAGGTTATGTTTATGCTTCGTCTAAAGGTGAGAACCCGTCACCCATTATTGTAGGGACAGGCGCCCTCGACGTCCCGCTTCGCGGGGTATGAGGTTTATGCTTAATTCTTTATAAATCGCACTCTCCCTCACCCGACTCTGTCGGGAGCTCCCTCCCGGAGGGAGCCTTGGTTTCCGTTCCGCTGTCTCATGCGAATACTCGCACAAGAAATTTAATCATTTACAACTTCTTCCCAAAGCTCTTTGTAAAGCTTGCGAGTTTCTTCATCCATATCATGATAGAACTGTACCTCAGGCATATTTTCTTTCGTAGGATAAAGGATCTCATTGCCGTAGAAACAATAATTTTCATTGCTCGTTACAGCGGTATTGGGTGAAGTGTAACAAATGTATTCAGCATTTGCAAGGGCGACCTCAGGCTCAAGCATGAAGTTGATAAAGAGCATTGCCGCTTCATAATTCTGACATGATTTAGGCACACACATGGAGTCAACGAAGATATTGGTACCTTCCTTGGGATATACAAATGCAAGGTCGGGGTTGAGGTTGCGTGTCGCAAGAAATTCGCCAACATAGTAAGGTGCGACGGCCGCTTTCCCAATGTGCATTTTGTATATCACTTCGTCCATTACACGTCCCTGAAGCACATCGTTTTGTTCCTTCAGCTTGTCTGCTGCACGTCTCCATTCAGCCGCATCTGTTGTGTTCAGATCGATTCCCAAAACAAGCTGTGCAATGGCAAATGCATCACGGGGATTGTTGAATGTCAGAATGTTGTCCCTATATTCCTCATCCCACATGATCTCCCAGCTGTCGGGAGTCTCTTCTACCATGGAAGTGTTGTAGATAAGTCCCACCATACCTATACTGTAAGGTACACTGTACTCGTTCTTCTCATCAAAATACAGACTCTTGTACTGCTTGTCAATGTAATGATAGTTGTCGATCATGGAGAAATCAAGCTTCATAAGCTGATCTTCGTTTTTCAGTCTTTCTATCATGTAATCCTGCGGAATGATAACGTCACACGCTACCTCCCCGTCGGTTAATTTATCGTACATTGACTCGTTGGAATCAAAAATCTGATAATTTACGTTAATACCCGTAAATTTCTCGAATTCGGCTATAACGTCAAGAGTTTCTCCACTTCCGTCGGAAATGTATTCACCCCAGTTGAACACGTTAAGAGTCGTTCCTGCGTATTTTGACTTGCTGGTTGAATTGTCAATGAAGTAGTTACCCTCATAACTCCACTTTTTTTCATGATTATCAGTGGAATTAACTTCAGGAGATTTTTTTGAGTTTCCACAGCTTGAAAATGAAAGAATAATTGAGACCGATAATATTAAGAGAATAATCTTTTTCATAGCGTTATTATCCCTTGAAGCATAAATATTTGGTTAAAGGTTTTTTGTTTCTCCGTAAAAAACAAAAAACGCGCCCTGAAAACTCAGGACGCAAAAAAAACAGCGCGGTACCACCTGACTTTGCCCGATAACGGACACGTCTCAATTTCCTTAACGCGGAATCACGGCGCGGACTACACATTTTCAGTCGGTCTTTCATCGAAAAACTTCACCTGCGCGGCAAGGGAACTACTTCAGTTCAGACTTGTCTGCACCGCTTCCACCAATGCGGCACTCTCTGTGAGACAGTACGTGACCTACTACTTTCCCTTATAGCCTTACGGATAGTATATCACCGAGCGGACACTTTGTCAAGAAGTTTTTCTGCTTTTTCACATAAAGAAAAATTCAAGTGAAAATTCACATTAAAAATCACCTGTGGTACTTGAAATAAAACCCGAAAAAGGATATAATTAACCGAGATAATACTAACTGTAAGGATGCTGTAATGTTCAGAAAGATAATATCCGCGTTTTTGATTGCCGTGCTTCTCGCGACCCTTTCCTCGTGCGCTCTTCTGAGGTCTGTGGACGAGTCCGCTTCGGTTGATACAACGGAAAAAATCACCGAGGAAAATAAGACCGAGGGCGCTAACGTAACCGAAAGTGATACCGAGCCGCCTGAAACGTCTCCCATGTACTCGGTGCCCGTGAAGCGACCCGGCGACCCTTTTACCGTGTGCATCGACCCCGGTCACGGCTACGTTGATCCCGGAAGCACCTCTGATCACCTCGGGGGCAAATGGGAACGTGAGATCGTGAGAGAATACGCCGAAAAGCTGAAAAGTGAGCTTGAGGCGGAGGGGGTCAGAGTCATCATGCTGTGGGACGAGGACGTTTACGTTACCGCTGCCGAGGTGGCTGAGGCTGCCAAAGCGGCGGGAGTCAAGTTTGCGGAAGAGAAGCTCGTTGACGACAGACGTTTCGCCGCGTATAACAGGTCCGTGTGGGCGAACGTGCTCCACCGCGAGACTTACATCGATGCGTTTGTGTCCCTCCACGTGAATACCTACACTGCTGACGAGAGCGTGTGGGGCACGAGAATATACTACTGCACCGAAACGGAAAACGAGGCTGCCTCGGGCAAGCTTTGTACGTCAATTTCGGGGGCGATCGGGAATTCTCTGCCGTCGCAGAAGGTGAGATATTACGCCGACAAGGCGGAAGATGCTTACGTGGTGACCAAGGTGCCTGAAATGGCAAGCGTTCTCGTGGAGATCGGATTTGTGACGAATGAGGCAGAGGCGAAAAACATACTCGACGAAAAGTGGTCGGACAGCTTTGTAGACGGGCTCTGCCGCGGGATCCTCGCCTGCAAAAGTTAACGAAGGTTGACCATATACAGAAAACATGGTATGCTGTCGAAAGGATTGCCGATATTTTTTCAAAAAAGTATTGACAATCCTTTGTTCGTGTGATAAAATATGCTTTGTATTCGGGCCATTAGCTCAGTTGGTTAGAGCTCCCGGCTCATAACCGGTAGGTCCAAGGTTCGAGTCCTTGATGGCCCAAAAAGAAAAAAAGCACTGCAAGGCAGTGTTTTTTTTTCTTTTTGAGCCATCAAGATCGAAAAGCTTGACGCATCGCGAGTAAGACTAACGTCTTAAGAGAACAAGACGTGATGTGTGTTTTGCGAAGCGAAACACCTGTTTCACTTCGTGAAACGGTTTCCATTAAGTGTTCCGCATATCGTGCCGAAGGCACACTTCACGCACGAAGTGCACTTCACATCCGAAGGATGCTTCACGTTCCGCAAAGCGGAACACTTAATTAAAAAAAGAAGCCCCTCGGGACTTCTTTTTTTATTTCGCGGAAGGAGAGATTTGAACTCTCGCGCCGGTTAACCCGACCTACACCCTTAGCAGGGGCGCCTCTTCGGCCTCTTGAGTACTTCCGCAGAATACAACCACAGACCGTCTCAGATGTGGTTGCCATAATATTATATTACAACTCTTTCGATTTGTCAATAGTAAATTTCAACTTTTCAAGAAAGTTTTGCGAAGTTTTTTGCGAAGTTTTGGTGAAGTTCTTTCTGAATCCGCCATGTACCCCATCAGCGGAGCATTCCATTCGATTTGTCTTGACAAGAATGTCGATTTTTGGTACAATCATTCAAAAGGAAGAAAACGTTTCAAATCGAAGAAAGGTATGGTCATCAATATGAATACTGCTCTTATGGTTCTCAGATGTCCCACCTGCGGCGCCGAACTGAAAGCGGAAAACGCTACCGATCCCATTGAGTGCGTTTACTGCGGTAACTCCATCGTTCCCGTTACGGAATCAGCGGCTCCCGTCGGTGAAAATACTCCGATATTGGGCGGAAGCGTCAGAATTGACGGAATTAAGACCTCGTCTTCCGCTCTCGCTTACATAAATCAGCTTTTCGAGGGCTACGACTGGGAGGCGTTTGCCTATGTACAGAGTCTCACTGTCGGTGAGGTCGACTCTCTTGTGAGATCACTTAAGGTTTCTTCTGCCGATGACAAAAAAACGTGGATGCTCTGCTTCGAGTCCGTAGCCGTACCCTACAAGCGGAAGGTTGAGGGCTGCGTTTGGATCCTTGATGCGGTGATCGAGGACTACAAGCAGGGCGCATTCGAGGCTTACAGCCATTTTGATGCTTATAAGCGGGTTGCCGCCATGATCGCCAATGCCCGCGGGGATGTTACGGCAGCTCTTGAAAAGTATATTTCCCTTGCGGAAAAGTACGGAGCCGAGGCGGATGAGCTTGCCGCCATGAAAAATGAAGCGGGGCGGATCGGAGAGCTTGAGTTGCCCTTGCTCTACGAAAATATCGAGGACATCCCCCAGATAAAGCAGTACATGACCGAGAAGAATGCGGCGGTCGTAGCTTCCCTTGCAGCAGACGGGATTGATGCGGACAGCGAATACTGGCGCGCAAGGTCGATGATCGACAGCGGAGATTACGTTGGCGCGTTAAATATTCTTCTTTCTCTCAGAGGCTACTCTGACTCCGAGGAGTTTATTGAAAAGCTTGACAAGTATTTCCTCATCGGTGACGTTCTTGAAATCGAAGGCAAGCTGTATTACTTCTCAAAGGCGCAGGACACCGAAGTGCTCAGTCTTTACCCCGCGGTGGGCGGCGTTGTGGGAAGCTCTCCCATTATCTCAGACATTGCAAATATCGTGGGAAATCACGCAAACCTGCTCTACTACATTTCAATCGGAGGCAAGCTGAAGAGATACGATCTTTCCTGCGGAAGAAGCGAGAGGCTGACAAAGGAGTCGTTTTCGGGGAAAAGCATTTACTACTATAACAGGCAGTTCTTCCTTCTCAGCGACACGAATTCCATTTGGGTGATCGATCTGTACGGCGGCACTGTAAGATGCGCCATCGAAAACGTTCGCAGTATAGACGGCCTTTTGGTAGGGAAGCTGATCTACAGAGGGAACCTTGACGGATTTTTGTACGTGGCGGACCTGAACACCATGGCGATCACTCGCCTAGTCTCGCAGTCGATAAACATCCACGGAGTCATGGGCGACCTTTTGATATACTCGCAAAACGCTCCAAACGCGCTGAACCTTGATCTGTACGTAAAGGACATAAAGGGTATGGGAGAGGCGCGGCTTCTGGAAAGCAACGTTTACAGCTTCTGCGACATTATGGCGGGGAAGATATTTTACTACGTTGGCAACTCGGTGAGCAAGACGCTCATCAGCATTACACCCGACGGAGGGGAAAGACGTGAGCTTCCAAGACTCGTTCACACGCTTCTGTTTGAGCAGAAGGGATTCCTTTATTTCATACGCAGATCGGGACACAACTCGGTGCTTTGCAAATGCCGACATGACGGAAGCGATTTCCGCGTGATCGCCGCAGACGTGGAGAGATTCATCAACATAAAGAACGGCTACCTCTACTACGTGAACTCGTATTCCGCCCTTGTTAAGGTAAGGATGGACGGTTCAAACCGACAGAGCTTATGCGACAGAGTTGAATCGGTGCTTGCCGTCAGGGATGACAAGATAGTATTCGTTTCATACGACGACAATATTAACGTTGCGGCAGGGGAGTATACAAAAACGGTATCGGTCAAGTCCATCTATGCGGTGGATTTCACGGGCGGAGGCAAGATCAAGTTAGCTTACAACGTGAAGGAGACGGAGAAATACAGTGAAAACACGGTTTACTATATCAAGGAGACCGACAACTCGGGATATGGCGGCGGAAGACGTTTGCTGTACAGGCTTAACGTTGAAAGTAACGTATCGGAGCCGCTTCTTGCGCTGGATCCTGTCGTGTCTCAGTCTTCGTCAGTAGGTTGTCTTGTGCCCCTGCTTATATTTATTGTGCTTGGTTTGATCATTGCCGTAGCATACGTCTACGTCATGGGTGGCGGAAACTTTAGTGACGGTTTCTCTTACGATATGTTGCCGTTTGGGGATATATTTGGGATCACGAATTGATCTTACCGTTAAGCGGTAGTTTGATAAAATAAAAAATGTATAGGCATGGAAGAGGTTTCTAAAGGAAGCAGTCTTCCATGCTTTTTTATAGGGAAATGTGGTTTGACAAGGGGAAGTTGTCGAACAAAAATAAAATTTGGCATCTTTCGTGCGAAAGATGCCAAACAGTGTTTTCTTATGTTCAATTACTCAGCGTCAGCGGGAGTAGACACAGCGTCGACAGAATCGGCAGGTGTGCTTTCTGCATCAGCGGAATCAGCGGGAGTCTCGTCTGTCTCGGGATCCTCGGTTCCCTTATCACTTGCAGTGGTTGTTGTCTGAGTTGTCTTTTCGCCGCTTGAGATCTGAGCGCTTGTGTCAGTTGTGGTCTTGCCTGTGTCGATATCCTGAACGAGATATGCAACAAGAACGAGAATTACAAAAATAATAGCTACAACAGTTGTGAGAACACTGAGCTTCTTGTCGATTGTGGAAGCCTTGCTCTTACCGAAGAATGTCTCGGAAGCACCTGCGATGGTTCCTGAGAGGTTGTGGCTCTTACCGTGCTGCATAAGAACAGCGATGGTGAGGAAAACTGCCGCTACTATAAGAATAATGCTGATTGCTAACATGATTAACTCCATTCCGATTCAGGACATAAGCAGTCCCGATTCTTTGTTATTTGTTTTATATTTTAGGTTCGTTTTTTTCAAAATAGGCATAGAAAAAACGATACTCCGTTTCAAGCCTTTCTATTGTATCATAAAAAATCCTTAATTGCAATAGCAAAAATGAGATTTTATGCCTATATTTCAAAGTTTTTTTCCTTTTGTTTAAGGAATTATGGGAAAAATCTCATTCCGTGAGCAGTTTTATGATCTTTTCGAGATTTTCGGGGCGGGGAGCGACAAATGTCATAAGCTCGCCCGTTCTCGGATGAGTCAGCCTCAGCCGTGAAGCGTGGAGGCACTGTCCCGTGAAAAGCGCGGGGTGCCGTTTTTCAAAAGCCGTACCCGCACCGCCGTACACACCGTCTCCGAGAAGCGGATGCCCTACGTACGCCATGTGCACTCTGATCTGATGGGTCCTGCCCGTCTCAAGCTCCAGCCTGAGGTGGGACACGGCGCCGCCTTCCTTTGGCGTATACTCGCCTATGACCTCGTAATGGGTCACAGCCTCGCGCCCTCCCGCACGCACCGCCATTTTCTTTCTGTCGGAGGTGCTTCTGCCGATTGGGGCGTCCACCTTGCCTCTCGTCTCGGGAAGTCTGCCGATACATAGCGCTTCGTAGGTGCGGCTCATGGAGTGGTCCTTCAGCTGATCGGAGAGGAAGGTATGGGAAAAATCGTTCTTCGCCACGCAGATAAGTCCCGTGGTGTCCTTGTCGATACGGTGGACGATGCCGGGGCGCATAACTCCGCCGATCCCCGAAAGGGAGGTGCCACAGTGATAAAGGAGAGCCGACACCAGCGTGCCACTCAGGTGTCCGGGCGCCGGATGTACCACCATTCCCGCAGGCTTGTTGATGACTATAATATCTCCGTCCTCGTACACAACGTCAAGAGGGATGTTTTCGGGGGCAACGTCGAGAGCCTCAGGCTCGGGGAGAGACAGTATCAGAACGTCCCCCGCGGCAAGCTTATAGTTCTTCTTCACGGGCTTTCCCTTCAGAGTAAGTGCCCCCGCCTCGGCAAGCTTCTGTACCGCGGAGCGCGTCAGGGGAAGCCCCAGCGACTCGCAAACTGCCGCCGCCGCGGCATCGGCGCGCTGTCCTGCGTACCCCTCGTCAGATGTGACGATCACCGTATTTTCATCTGTTAAGTCAATATAGTTTTTCATAGCTTCCCCCCGGTAAAGTGTAATTTTTTCCTCAGTCCTCAAACTGCATGAGTATATGCTTTCCGTCGTAGCCCGCTTCCGTTTCCGGGAAGATGAGCTTTGCCTCCGCCTCCGCCTCCTTGGGGTCGGGCATGGAGGGACTGTAGTGGGTCAGCCAAAGGGTCCCCACCTCTGCTTCCGCGGCGATGTTCGCGGCTTCCGCGGCGGTCATGTGGCGTGAGACTCTGGCCCTTTCAGCCTTGTCATTGCCGAACATTCCCTCGCATATGAGAAGATCGCTTCCTCTTACCGCCTCAACTATTACATCCGTGGGGCGTGTGTCGGTGACGTAGCTTACGTCAATGCCCCGTCTCGGAGCGCCCAGCACCATATCGGGAGTGTAGGTGACTCCGTCCTCGTCTACTGTCTCGCCCTTCTGAAGGCGGCTCCACAGCTTTACGGGGATGTTCTGCGCCTTTGCCCTTGCGGGATCGAACTTACCGCCGCGGGGCAGAGATATGCGGTAGCCGAGGCAGGGCATACTGTGCCGTCCGGGGTAGGCGGTGATCCTTGCGGAGCATGAGGAATTGGTGTTGACGGGGAGATACTCTTTTGGCAGCTCTCCGCCACCGTTTGGGAACTCGTAAATATATATCTGAAAGGGAAGTCCCTGAGCGATAACGCACAGGCTTGAGACGATGCGGGAGGTACCCTTCGGTCCCGCTATAACCACGGGATCCACCCTTCCCTCGTTGGCGATGGATAAAAGCAGTCCCGGAAGACCGCTGACGTGGTCGGCGTGAAAGTGGGTGAGGAGAATAAGCGCGACCTTCCCCGCGACAAAGCCCGCCTCCTTCATGGCAAGCTGAGTTCCCTCGCCGCAATCTATGACCACGCATTCGCCGCCGTAGCGGAACAGCGCGGATGTAAGCCACCTGTCGGGCTTGGGGATGCTTCCGCCGCATCCCATAAGGCAAACGTCAAGCATAGGGTTCTCCTTCCGATTTGTTGGTGTTTTTCATTCTGTGTACACATTAAATTCATCCCAGACGTTCTCAAGAAGTCGGAATTTTTCTGCGGTTTCGGGGCATCTTTTGCCGATGTAGGCTATAATTGCGTTAATGATGCTCATGGGGGCGACAAGGGAGTCTACGAAGGACACCATCTCGCTCTTTGCCACGAGGACCGCATCGGCAACCGCGGCGACAGGGGAGCTTTCGCTGTCGGTGAGCACCACCACTCCCGCGCCGATCCTGTTGGCAAACTGTGCCGCGCGGATGGTTCCCGAGGAATATCGGGGATAGGATATGGCGAACACCGTGTCCTCGGGAGAAATATTCACAAGGTACTCATACACCTCGCTTCCCCCCGAGGGGCATACGAGGGTCACGTTATCAAGCAGGAGTCTGAGATAGTGATTCATAAACTGCGCCAGCACCGCAGAGGAGCGCATTCCGATGATGTACACCTTTCTTGCGCCGATAAGCATATCAATAGCCTTTTCGAAGGCGGCGCGGTCAAGCTCGTCCTTTGCGGAGAGGATAACATCTGCGTCTCCGTCAAGGACACCGTCGATAATATCGTTTTCGGGGACCCGCTTGTTCACGTCCTCGATGCGCTCAACGGTGGTCATTCTCTTCCTGAGAGAAGCGCGGAGCGCCTTTTGCATTTCGGGATAGCCGTCGTAGCCCATAAACACCGCGAAGCGGACCACGGTGGATTCCGATACTCCCGCGTGATCGGCAAGGGCGTATGCGGTTTCGTGGGACGCGCTGATGCCGTGTTCTAAGATATATTCCGCAACGGCTCGCTGTCTTTTTGACATTTCGTCAAGAGATGCGGACATTTCGTCAAGAAAATCTCGTGTCATGTAGTGTACCTTTCGTGTGAAACGATAATGTAAAATGGAGGGACAAGGTCACATGAGGGGAGCCGTTTACTGCACCTTTCCAAGGTAGAAAAGCTTCTCTACCTTGATTACGGAGTCTCCGTCGGAGTTGACGTCTCCCACACCGAGTCCGAGGAAAACTTTCCCGTACTTGATGCGGACCATTTCGCCATGGGGGACACTCACTCTCACCTTCTTCTGAAGGAGAGTTGAGCCTGCGAGGTAGAGATTAGCGAAGAATTTGGGAAGCTGAACCTCTCTGAGATCTGAAAAGAGGCTTTCGGTACTGAGAGGCAGCTTCAGCCTTTCCTCAAAGGAGTATTTTTCAAGGTCCTCGATGGAATATGCGTCCGCAAGGGTAAAATCCCCCGTCTGAGTACGTCTAAGGGCGGACATGACCGCGCCGCAGCCAAGCTTTTTGCCGATATCGGCACAAAGGGTGCGGATGTAGGTGCCCTTTGAGCAGGCAACGTCAAGTTTCCACGTGTCGGGGGAGATCATCTCGGCGTCGATGGAGTAGATCTTCACTTGCCGCGCCTCTCTCTCCACCTCGCCGCCCTCGCGGGCTATGTCAACCAGCTTCTGACCGTTCACCTTGATGGCGGAGTACATGGGAGGCACCTGACTGATCTCCCCTACGAAGGAAGCGATGGCTTCACGTACCGCCGCCTCGTCGGGGACACAGTCGCACTTTGTCAGCACCTCGCCGGTAATGTCCTCTGTGTCGGTGGTGAGACCCAGCTTCATCTCGGCTACGTAACGCTTGTCCTGCGCCATAACGTAGTCAGAGGCCTTAACGGCTCTGCCGAGAAGGACGGGAAGCACGCCCGTGGCGAGGGGGTCAAGAGTGCCCGTATGCCCAACGGTGGGCATATCGAACATCTTTTTAAGTATGGAGATTATTCTGAAGGAGGTAACTCCCTCGTGCTTGTCAATTACGATAACACCGCTGACGGTGTCGGGCTTCTTTGCCATGGTTGGTACCTCTTTCGTTATATAATAGGTGGGTCAAATATCCCCGTCGGAACAGTGGACGGTAGCGTTTTCGATTTCAGCAACACCAAATGCGTTCCACAGTGCCACGGTTCCGCCGAAAGTGATTTTTTCTACGTTATTTGCATAACCAAAAACCAAGACGTGTATACTTGTAACGTTTGCGGGAATCTTGACCGTTTTCAGATTGTAACACCCGTCAAAGGCCCAACTTCCAATACGTTCCAGACCGTCATCCATGTATACCGCTTCAACACGGTCGCAACCGTAAAAAGCACAGTCTCCTATAGACTTAACCCCCTTCGGCACGTGGTAAATCCCGTAAAACGATTTATTGTTCGGATACGCAATGAGCTCAGTCATACCTTTATTAAACAGAACTCCGTCTTTGCTGGCAAAACTGACGTTTTCTTCACTGACGTCAATTTTTACAAGATATTTACAATCCGAAAATGCTCTTTCACCTATGTCAGCAACATTTTTTGGAACAAAAATACTATCAAGAGCGTAATTATAATAAAATGCTCTGTCATCTATACTTGTCAGACTGTCAGGAAGTGAGATATGCTTTAATCTTGTGCAATGAGAAAAAGCCTTTTTGCCTATTCTCGTTAAACCGTCTGGAAGAGTTACCTTCTCAAGAGAGTCGCACCAATAGAAAGCATCGTCACCGACAGATGTAATCCCTTTTTCAATAATTACCTCTTCAATATCACCGAGATATCTGTCCCACGGTGCCGTACTTACAATACGCTTTTGGTCATAATCGTAATCGGATTCATAATCCGGCATAGCCCCATTACCGCTGATAGTAAGTATACCATCTTCAAAAGTCCACGCAAAATCCTCTGCTATGTATTCTTCCTCTTCGTCGGAATCAATGATTTCATCTCCTACAGGATCGGAAGTACTTACATCATCGTCTGTTTTATTATCCGCAGTTCCGGTTATGTCATTTTTAGCCTTGATATCTTCTTTACTTCCACCTTTGCTTTCTTCACTTTCACCGCAGCCCGTAAAAAGCACGGAGCAAGCAAAAAGCATCGCAAGAAGCACGCATAATAATTTGATAAATTTCATTTTATAACTCTCGCTTTCTTATTATAAAGATTATTTCTACGTCAAATATCTCCGTCTGAGCAGTGGACCGACGTGTACGCGATTTCAGGGGATGAAAGGCCGAAAGAATACCATTCGGAACATGTTCCGTCAAATGTGATCTTATAAAGAGAATTACACCAAGCAAATGCATAATCACCGATGTACTCCACACTGGCGGGAATTGTGATAAAGTTGAGACTTTCGCAATATCTGAACGCATCATATCCGATGTATCCAACACTGTCAGGAATGTTAATGCTTTCGAGATCATAACAATATTCAAAAGCTTCGTCACCGATACTCGTCACACTGTCGCCGATTGTTACGCTTGTGAGACTATAGCAATCATAGAACACCCCGTCACCGATACTAGTCACGCTGTCGCCGATTGTTACGCTTGTGAGGCTATCGCAACTAAAGAACGCATATTCTCCGACACTAGTCACGCTGTCGGGGATTGTTACGCTTGTGAGGCTATCGCAACTAAAGAACGCACTGTCACCGATACTCGTCACACTGTCGCCGATTGTTACGCTTGTGAGGCTATCGCAAGCCTCGAACGCACTGTCTCCGATAGACGTTACGCTGTCGGGGATTGTAATACTTGTGAGGCTGACGCAACCATAGAACGCATAGTTTCCGACACTAGTCACGCTGTCGGGGATTGTTACACTTGTGAGGCTATAGCAACCACAGAACGCATCGTCTCCGATAGACGTTACGCTGTCGGGGATTGTTACACTTGTGAGTCCGCAACTAGAGAACGCATATTCTCCGATTGTCGTTACGCTGTCGGGGATTGTTACGCTTGTGAGACTATAGCAACACTCGAACGCATGGTCTCTGATAGACGTCACGCTGTCGGGGATTGTTACGCTTGTGAGACTATAGCAACACTCGAACGCACGGTTTCCGATAGACGTTACGCTGTCGGGAATCGTTACACTTGTGAGACGTTCGCAATCTCCAAACGCCCAGTCTCCGATACTCGTTACGCTGTCGGGAATTGTGATACTTGTGAGATGTTTGCAATCTAAAAAAGCCTCACCACCGATAGTTTTAACACTGTTTGGTATGGTCACACTTTTAAGATTGATACAACCATAAAAAGTTTCGTAATAAATGTGCTCCACACCATTGGGTATATTTATACTTTCAAGACTTGTACAATATTCAAAACAACGTACTCCTATAGATTTTACATTATCCGGCAGAGTAATATTTTTGAGTTTTTCACAATCTTCAAAAGCACTGCTACCAATACTGGTAACCGTACTTGGAAGTTTTACCGTTTCAAGATTCTCGAAACCACGGAACGCATGGTGCCCGATTCTTTTAATTCCGTATTTAACATCAACTTCTTTAATCTCGTAGCTATGTTTTGCCCACGGTTGCTCTCCATCTTTATAATCTGGCATTTTGCACCATCCACTGATGTATAGCGTGCCATCCT
>JAFXKJ010000153.1 GCA_017531765.1 Clostridia bacterium | reverse complement strand
TATCACCCATGTTAAGAACCATCTCAAACGCCGAAGTTTCTTCGTCACTTCGTTCCTCAATTCCTTGGCTACCCATTTCTTTTTTGTTGCCTTCGGCAACAAAAGAAATGTGAGAAAAAGGTTACGTTTTGCTTATAAAACATACGTTTGGTTTATCATCGTTAGAACAAGATTCTTCGCAGGCTCAGAATGACACGGGCAGTACGTTTTACTTACAACCCACACGTCTGTCCGATAACCTACCGCACCGTTTCCACCTGTCCTGTAGGGGACGTTTTCCGTCGAGAAAATTTCACGTAGCACCGTGGTGCGGAGTAAAACCCCATGTGGCGTCCCGCTTCGCTCGGTTACAACCCGCACGATATGGCTATCGCCTTACAAAAAAATACCCTCTCCGTCATTTGCCGGCAAATGACACCTCTCCCGGAGTGAGAGGCTTTACTTTGGCTGTGGCTGAACTCACCTCTCGCCCTGCGGGAGAGCTGTCAGCTTTTGCTGACTGAGAGGGGTATGTCCCGCTTCGCTCGGTTACACCCTGCACGTTATGGCTATCGCCTCACATTAAGAACCATCTCAAATGCCAAACCTTATTTTGTATTTTTTCTCATTTTCCTACGCAAAACTTGGCAAAAATTCCCGATACGATCTCCTCACTGACACCTCTGCCGTCTGTTTCCGACAGCTCAGACAATGCTCCCTCGCATAGGGTGCATACTGCATCAACGGGATCACCGTATTCAAAGGATTCCTTCGCCGCTGTAAGATATTCATGGGCACGGCGAAGTGTCGCCTCCTGACGGGCTGACCATATAATCGCATCTCGCCCTATCTCACAGCTTCCCGCGTCGTAAAGCTCACCTATCTTCACTGCAAGGGAATCTATTCCCGTGCCGTCCTCGCATGATATGCTCACTACTCCATCGTGTGAGTCCTCAATAAGCTTCAGATCGTCCTCTGTCATGCCCCGCGTAAGATCGCTTTTGTTTATCACCGCAAGACGGGCACAGTCTGACGGATATTTCGCCATCATTGCCTTTTCACTCTCGCTTAAAGGGGTACTTCCGTCAAAAACTCCCACAAGAAGCTCAGCTTTCTCCATTTCGGCCTCGGCTCTCTTCACTCCGATGCTCTCAACCGAATCTTCAGTCTCGCGGAGTCCCGCAGTGTCACATAGCTCCAAAGTCACTCCGCCGAAGGACACCCTCTCTCTCAGTACGTCTCGGGTCGTTCCCGCAATGTCGGTTACAATGGCAGAATCTT
This sequence comes from Clostridia bacterium, assembly GCA_017531765.1. GTDB lineage: Bacteria > Bacillota > Clostridia > Oscillospirales > CAG-272 > RUG11130. Next base: position 25,472 of record JAFXKJ010000153.1, on the reverse strand, counting down.
CTCCCGTGATCAGGTTGTAAAGGGAGCTCTTTCCCGCGTTGGGCTTGCCGCATATTACGCATTTTACTCCGTCCGATACAGCTTTTCCCTTCTTGTATGTGGAAAGTAGCTTTCCTATTTCAAGGAGACTTTCTTCTATTACGTCTCCGATCTCTCGCTCTCCCATGTCGCCGATGTCCTCTTCGGGATAGTCGATGGCGGCGTACAGCGCGCTCATTACACCGCAAAGTTTATCTGCGATCTCACCGATCTTACCTGACAGCCTGCCTGTCAGTGCTGAGGATGCAAGACGTCGCCTGTCGTCGGTGTCAGCCTCCAAAAGCTCGCCTACAGCCTCGGCTTCGGTCAAGGTCAGCTTGCCGTTGAGATAAGCCCTACGAGTGAACTCCCCCGCCTCGGCAAGTCTTGCTCCGCTTGCCAGCACGCACGAGAGCACCTCTCGGGTGACCAAAACACCGCCGTGGCACGATACCTCAGCCATGTCCTCTCCCGTGTAGGATGCAGGACCCCGAAAGTAGGTGAGTATACCTCTGTCGATCTCGCTTCCGTCAGGCGTGACCACCGCGCCGTATATAGCGTGACGGGGAGGAAAATCGGTGACGGCTTTGCCGCTAATCCCGCGAAACATCCTTTTCACGACTTCAAGTGTGCCGTCGCCGCTGATTCTGATAACGGCAACGCCTCCCTTGCCTCGGGGAGTGGACACCGCCGCTATTACATCACTTAAAAACATTCTTTTACCGTTCCTTTCAAGCCCCCGGGGAATCTCCCGCCGAGCTTCGGCGATTGTTTATCATTTACCCCTTTCGGTCAGCGGGACGGCGCAGTTCGGAGCAAAATGCCCGTTTCCCGTCGCATCACCGCCGAAAGGGTACAATATTTCAGAATACTGTTACTATTCTATCATAAATTTCGAAAAAAATAAACACCCTCGGTGAAACTTCTTTTCGAGGATGCACGAAAAGTTGATCCTTTGGGGTGAGATCGGAAATTTTACCGCCGCCGCGGAATTCGTCAATTTATTTCATGGTTTGTTGGTATAATTTACCACAAAGCATATGAGGCGAAAGGAGATATCAAATGAGTGACGTGACAAAGGAGGCTGCTGCCGAGGCTACGGCTATTGCGGAAACGGAAATAGACTTTGGGGTGCAGGAAGATGTGAGTATTTTCGCGCCAATGGAGGTGTCTGAAGAGGTGGAGTCAGCGGCCATCTCCGCCCCCGCGGAGGTGGAAGAAATGCCGTCGATCGGCAGGGAGGCGGCGCAGAGCGCAGCGGGAGAGGTGCACGGGAAAGCGCGGAACGAACGACTGAAGCTTGTCATTATGCTTGTAGTGGTACTGCTTGCCACGGTGGGAGTGATCATATGGGGAAGCATTATTGCGGAAAGGGTGTCATCGGTGAAGTCCCCCGTAGCGGGGGCACTGCTTGGGCGGTTTGTAGGGCGCGACGTTACTTCTGTCGGGGGTACGGTGAAGCCGAATCTTGAAAAGATCCCGTCGAAGCCCGTGGAAGAAGGGGAACTTCCCGGGGCAGCGGAGGACGAGACAGTGGAAGACAGCGGCGAGGGGGAAGGGGGAGATGGGGTGGAGTATCCCATACGTCGGGTGGACTTGTCCGTTGACAGCGGGAACGTATTTGCGCTGATCAACGAGACGCCATATGAGCCCGACGTAATATCCCTTTACGCCGAAGAGCTGAAGACCCACACAGCCGAAGAGGCGGCATCCCTTTACGGGGCAGATGCGCCACGGGTGCTGGTGCTACATACTCATGGGACGGAGAGCTACTTTTCGGGAGGCGACAGTTACTTGTCAGACGAGACGTTCAGAACCTATGACACGTCGAAAAACGTGGTGGCAGTGGGGAGGGCATTTGCCGAAAGGCTGAGGGAGCACGGGATAGGGGTGATACATATAGAAACGATGTTCGACGGTGAGGATTACAATGAAGCATACGTAAAAAGCGCGGCGGAAATACGGCGGATCATTGAAAAGTACCCGTCGGTGGAATATGTGTTTGACATACACAGAGATGCTATGTTCACGCGTGAAGGGGTAAATCTTGCACCCACGTCACCACTTCAGGGAGAGGGGGGAGACGCGGCGCAGATAATGCTGGTAGTGGGGACGGATCACGCAGGCGCGTCTCACGGGGACTGGGAGAGTAACCTGAGCTTTGCATTGAAGCTGCAGAAAAGTACACTTGGGATAAACGGCGGAATAATGAGAGGGATAAATTTGCGAAGCGCATCATTTAACGCTCAGTATGCGAAGGGGTCGGTGCTTGTAGAGGTTGGTGCGGCAGGAAATACGCTTGATGAAGCGCTCCGCGCGGGGAAAATTTTCGCCGACGGAGTAGCAGAAGTGATACTCGGCGAAAAATGACAGAGGTGGACTTGTCAGGAAAGGTGCAGTCGGTTTTGTTATCTTCCACTACCACGCCCACCTTCCGCTATCGGCAGGTGCGGCACGACCGCCCGCCACGCTCGGTTACAAACCGTACGATATGGCTATCGTCTTACGTAATCCCCCCACATCTGTAGGGGCGTAACCGTTTGCTACGCAAACAGGGTGTGCTGCCCGCCACGCCCGATTACAACACGCACGTTATGACTATCGCCCAACGTCTGTCAATACCCATCTTTTTTTTCTTACCCTGTCATCGGTGAACGACCCTCACGTAGAGGTCGAAATGCTACGAATTTCTCTCGTTTTTGTGGAAATATCAATAAAGAAAATCCGTCACGATTGCGACGGATCTTCTTTATTGATATTTCCACAAATTCACCTAAAACGTACCCCCGCGGTTTTCCCTTATTCTTCACTTTCGGGAAGTTCAACGGGATATTTGTTTATATCTATCTTTCCGTGGATCCTCTCACTGTACTCAACGTTGGTTCGAATAAGCTTCAGCATATGATTGTTTAGATTGCACTTTTCTCTGTCCGCAACCCCAAGAAGCTTTCTGTACAGAGTTTCGTCAACTCTTACCTCAAACGATACTTTGTTTTTCTGTGCCATGTCTGTCTCCTTTACTATCCGTTATCTTTTCAAGTGTAACATTTGCCCTGAAAATATTGGTGAGACACTCCGTTAGATCCTCCACGTCACGTACTGTTGCGTGAAGAGTCACCTCGTCACCCGCGTGAAGCACACGTGGGATCGACACCACCCTCACACCGCAGGGAAGAAACAGAGTATCCGTTTCCATTCCGTTGACAAATGAATCCTCGCCTACCTTAATTTTACAAACATATTCCTCGCTGTGGGATGCGCTCTCCGTCTCCTTCTGCTTTGATTCAATGGCAACCTCGGCAAATTCCATAACTCCGGAAAGCTCCATTACACAGTACGCAGATACTACCGCCAAAACAATGGCAGGAATATTATAGGCACCTCCGAGAGCCTCAATGCCGAAAGCTATGGACATCAGCGGAGTCTTGGAAACTGCCCCGAGGAAGCTTGTCATTCCCAAAGTCACCGCAAGTGTGGTAAGCCCCGGGTCAACGACACCCAGCCGCTGTCCCGCCACGGCACACAACATACCGATTATGGCACCGAAAGCAAGATTCGGCAGAAAAGTACCGCCCGTGACCCCTGCGTTATTGGCTGTAATGAAAAGAACCATTCTCACCGCCAGCACCACCGCCAGCACCTTTATTACCGCAGAACCGTTCAGCAGAGTTTGCGACAGGTCGTGTCCCGAATCCGAAAAATCGCCCGAGAGAACGCCAAGCACCGCCGCGACGGTAAAAATAACGCTGAACTTTAGTGCCGTCGGAATCTTCGCGCACCGTTTTTTCAAAAATCTGCCAAAAGCCGTGTGGAGACAGGTGAATCCTGCGGCGCACAGTCCGCACACAAGTCCAATTACCAAGGGAAACCAAAGAGACGTGAAGGGAACGGCTTCCATCCTTGAAAAGTCGAACAAGGGATGGCTTCCTCCCGTGAGACGATTCAGAAAATCGATAGTACATCCTCCGGAAAACACCGACACCGCCGCCATAATGAACACCGTGGGGGAGATTTTTTTATGAGCCTCTTCAAAGGCGAAAAGCATACCCGTGAGGGGTGCACCCGTCACGGCGGCAAAGCCCGCGCAGGCTCCGCCTGTCATGGAATACCTCTCTATGGCGTGCCCATACTCTCCCGCCAGCGAGGCAGTACCTTTGCCCACCGCGGTACCGAGAAGCACCGAAGGTCCTTCCGTTCCGAGAGGAATTCCCGCCGCGTATGTTAATGTGGCGGACAGCGCTGAGCCGATGATACATCTGAGCCAACGAAGGGTGATAATTCCGCGGAGTGCCGCAACAGCCGACGGAATACCGCCGCCTGCCGAGTCGGGCGACCATTTTACAATAACGGATGCCGCCGCACCGAGAAGGGCTGCGCCGATTATCAGCACGAAGATCAAGACGGGCGACTCCCTGACGGCGGCAAACGCCTTCCCCGACAACATCAGAGCGAGAGAAACAAGACCCTTGAAAAGGTAGATGACACCACCTGTACCGATGCCTGTGAGAACCGCGCAGAATAAGCAGGGCAGAAACTTTTTGATTGTTTTTGGCATAACGATCTCCAAAATATAACTTTTCTAACATTAACAGTATAACATGAAAAAATGGATTTGTAAAGACAAATTCCCTCGCAGATCGTAAGTATCTTCGGAAAGTAAATTGGATCATCGCATCAGCCTTGGGCAATGCAAAATGCAAAACGTACCGCCCGTGTCATTCTGAGCGAAGCGAAGAATCTTATTCCAACGATGATAGACTAAACGAATGGTTTATAAGCGAAACGAACGTTTTTTCTCAATTTTTGTTACCTTCGTCAAGAAAAACATAGAGTCAGCCAAGGATGTTTCCGCAGGGCGGAAACGGAGTTGGTTTCTACGTAAGACGATAGCCATAACGTGCGCTTTAGAATTCTACAAAGCGGGGCGGCGCACCATGCGTGTGCAAATAATTATTGTCCTCGCCGCTTTTCACTGCGTAAAATTTTATATAACTCCTCTGCGGCAAGGCGCGCCTTTGCAACGGGAGTATTAACCTTCGGGAAGCAGTAGTATAGCCTTTTTGCATCACCAATGCCGATAACGTCACCTATCTCGTACCAGAAATAATCGGCATTCAGCGTATAAGAAGCAAGACTGCTCTGACGGTAGTCGAGCTCTCCGTCGCATCCGGTGAGGCGGAAGCCGTCTTCGCCGTGAGTCAGCCTTCCCTCTCCCACGGAATAAAGCGCCCTGTAGTCCGCTAAAACGTACACGTCCACGGGAATGTCAAGGCCGTATTCTCCCCGGCTGATCTCACCCTTCACTTCATCCCTTTGCCAGTCGTACCAGTCGGTAACCCTTGAAAACTCAGTCTCACCCGACTCCGCTTCAAGATATCCCAGGGTAGTGAGTGTCCATGTCTTGCCGCAGGAGGCGCAACTCAGGGAAATTCCCTCTCCCTTCAGTACGCCCTCTGAGCCGCAGTTCGGACATTTATACAAAATCCTTTCAAGTCCGTCAGCGCGGAAGCTCTCCGAGATCTCAATGTTATTTTCTCTTTGGTACCCGAAGCCGTCAAAGGAAAAGGCTTCGTCGATCACGGCATCAAGCTCGGATATTTTCTTTTCCTTGTAATCCTCTCTTGAAAGCAGAAGCTTTACACTCGCCGATACCGTGGCTTTTCTGTTCTGCAGTCCGTTGTACAGCGGATTTCGCGCGAAGGCACCGTAGGTCGTGATCATTACAACGGGCACGTTCAGCTTCTTTGCAAGGTAACCCAGACCTCGGGGGAGTGTGGTGCTCCTGCCGTCGAAGGTGTAGCCCGCCTCGGGAAACATGAGAACAGAGGTTCCAAGCTCATCAAGCGCGTATCTCATATCGGAAAGAAGGGCGGGGTCGCTGACAAATTTCTTCGTTGGTATACATCCGATCCGGCGCATGAGCCAGCCCTTGCCGATAAAGCCGTCGTGGGTGCTGACGATGCAAAGAGGGCGGGGGAAGAACACGGCCTCCGCGATCTCAAGGTCAATAAAACCGGTGTGGTTCATCAAAACGAGGCACGGCTCTTTTTTTATTACGTCGGCGCACTCGTTTGTACAGGTGAAACGGGTCGCCGTCAGCTCGGGGATGGAAAGTGCGCGCATAAGGCACCTGAAAAAGATGTTCGGCTTCTTCGGCTTACGTCGCGCGGGGGGCGCGATCCTTGATACCTCGGAGTATGGCAGCTTTTTGATTCTGATCTTCATAAGTTCACCTTTCGGCAGTTATATTTCTTAACATATTTTACAGTATTCCTTAATATATTGCAAGGGAATTCGAAAAAAATCACCCGCGGATCTTGAAATATCAACATTTTATTTCTTAATTCTGCCCCCCATTTCGCGCACAGTGTCTGAGAAAAACACATTTGCATATTATCTCGCCGCCCACCGCGCCATATTTCGTGCAGTTTTCCTCTTGAAAAGGGCACGCATTTTGTGATATACTGAAAAAAACGGGAAAGAGAGGGAACTTGCTTGATTCTGACTGTCGATATCGGAAACACAAACATAACCGTTGGCGGCTTCTCGGAGGGGGAGCTGGAATTTGTTGCGCGGATAGCCACCGACACGGCAAAGACAGCGGACGAATATGCCCAAAAGTTCACCGGTGTCCTTTCTCTCAAGGGTCTTGACCCGAAAACCGTTACGGCCGCGGCGATCTCGTCGGTCGTGCCTGTGCTGAACACTCCGATCCGCGATGCGCTCAGATTTATTTACGGTGTTGAAGCCGTCCTCGTGGGTCCGGGAGTAAAAACGGGAATCAGCATCCGCTGTGACAACCCCGCCTCTGTGGGAAGCGACATAATCTGCGCCTCGGTTGCGGCAAAGCAGATGTACAGTGTGCCTTGTCTTATCGTTGACATGGGAAGCGCCACAAAAATGACGGTGCTTGACCGAAGCGGAGCGTTTATCGGCGTGTCCATAATCCCGGGAATACTTATGGGTCTTGCCGCACTGTCTGAGGGCACGGCTCAGCTTCCGCAGATCAGTCTTTCGTCTCCCCCGTCGGTGATCGGAAAGAACACCGCTGACTCTATGAAATCGGGCGTTATCTTCGGAAACGCATCTCTTATAGACGGTATGATAGACCGCATATGCGAGGAGATGGGAGAAGAGCTCCCCGTTTACGTCACGGGCGGACTTGCCCCACACGTCATTCCCCATCTCAAGCACGGGATCACCTTTGAAGAGCACATGGTTCTTCGGGGACTTTACGTGATCTACGAGAAGAACAGATAACAAAGGGTATATCCTTTTCGCCTGCGGGCGGGATATAAATAAATTTTTATGCGTTGTACCGCCTCGGCGGACGACAGCAAGGAGGAAATTTTTTTATGAAAAGAACAAAAAAGACGGGATTACCAATGGAAAAGATGGTGCTTGGCGCGCTGTTGACTGCACTTGTGGTGGTACTTCAAATCCTCGCAACCGTGACCACATTCTTTGGTCCTTTTTCGACGGCAATTGCCCTTGTTCCGATTGTTATCGGAGGAGCTCTTTGCGGGGTAACCATAGGCTCTTGGCTCGGATTAGTATTTGGAGTAGTAGTTCTCTCCACAGGAGGTGCAGCACTATTTCTTGGGTTTAACCCAGTAGGTACTTATATCACCGTGCTTGTTAAAGGTATTGCTTGTGGCTTTGTTGCGGCTATATCTTACAAGCTTCTAAGTAAGATTAACAATACTCTCTCTATTGTTACAGCGGCACTCCTATGTCCCGTTGTTAACACAGGAGTATTTCTTCTTGGATGCCGACTTTTCTTTTATAAATACGCAACAAATATCGGTACAACTGTGGGATTAGGAACAGAAGTAAACGGTATGGATGTATTCTTTGCTCTTGCATTTGGTAATTTTATCTTTGAGATTGCTATGAATCTTGTTCTGTCTCCCGTTATCATTCGTCTTGTCGACATTGCTAAGAAATATTTCGTTAAGAAGCAGAGATAAATCACAATCAAATAATTGGATTTAAGGTGAAAATATCCTGACCGAGACACACCATCATCTGCGGTGTGTATCAAATCGGTCAGGATTTTTATGTATATCGTGCGCCTTGTAACCGGACGGGGCGGCGGGAGCTCGGCTTTCAGAAAACCCATGGTGTGGTATTCGGCAACAACCCAAAGTACATTTTGCGTTTTCGTGAGCATAGCTTTAATTTCGGACTACTGACAAACCCATTTCAAGAAGACACCATTGTTAAAGTGCATAAAGAATAAGGCTCCCTTGTGTAAAGGGAGGCTTTGTTCTTTATGCACTTGTTAATTTTGCTGATTGCTTATTTTTAAGTATACTTTGTCAGTAAGCTTAAATTTGATTAATTTTTTTACATAAAATTCCGATTTTGCTTAAAACTTTTGTCCCCGCACGTGATGCGCTTTAATAACTGCAGATATTTCCGACAACGAACCTTCGCTCATTTGAATAATTCACTCTTTACGGTACAAAATATCATTGAAACCCGAAAACAAAACGAAACCAACGGATAAACGAAAGGATAATCATATGATAGGCTTCAAAAAACGAAACAGACTCTATATTTTTGCCGCACTGGCGGCGTGTCTTGGTATATTGCTTTCAATCTGCGCCTTTGCCGAGGGTGAGGGAATGATCGGCTCGGGAGACGGCGACCGTGACGGTGACGGGTATGTTGAAGGCACTGACGGCAACGGAGACGTGACGGAAGACACATCACACGGTACAGGCAGTGTTGTGGATGATATGGCGGACGGAGTGAGCGACATGGCAGGGGACGTCAAAGACGGTGTGGAAAACGCGGCGGACGACGTTAAAAACGGTGTGGAAAACGCTGCAGACGACGTCAAAAACGGCGCAGACAACGCGGCGGACGGCAAAACCGATAACACGCAAGGAAGCGATACCAACGGCGGTGCATCGGGTGGAAATGCCACAGGCGGCGGCAGCGGCAACAGCACCGAAAGCGAGGGCGGCAGCAGTATGAGCTGGCTTTGGATCGTGCTGATAATTGCGGCGATCGGAGCCTCGGCAGGGATCGTTATTGCCATTATATCAAGAAGGTAACACGGCGAAAGCTGTGTCGGAATGGAGATCAACGTGAAGATTTTGAAAATCGCCATCCTCGGAGGACTGTGCATCGCTTTGGCTTCGGCTTGTACTGCGAGGACGGTGAAGAATGTCGCTCCCGAGACGGTAAAAGAGGGTACAGAAGCCGCATCGGCAGAGAAATCGGAGTATATGACGGAGACTCCTGCGGAGACCTCACAAGCCTTGGCGGAAATATCTCTTGACGAGGATGACCGCGCGCTGATCTCATGGCTTATTGCCTGCGAGATAGGCGACCGTCCGTTTTCGGCTCAGGTGTGCCTTGCTTCCGTAATACTGAACCGCCTCGGGGACTCGGGCTTTTCCGAAACCGTACGGGGCGTAATATTCGAAAGCGGCGATTTCCGTTCGGTGTCCCGCGGAGAGGTTACGGGGGGCGTGGGGAAAGCAGAAAAGAGCACAAACAAGTTTAAGATCGCCGCGGCGGCACTGGAAGAGGCTCTCGTCACCGACCCAACGGGGGGCGCGCTCTATTTCGGCTACCTTGAGGACGGAAGAGCATCTTCGACGGGCACGTACGAATGCGGCGGAATGTTCTTCGGCAGATGACCGCCTGAAGAATCGGGAATTATTAAAATTAGAGTGTTCGGGCGAGATCCTTCGCTGCTGTGTGTCAATAATTGCTGTGATTACCGCAATTGTTGCGATATATTATACCGCAAGGGAAGGTCCCGCCGAACGGTACATTTTCAAGTGAACAGAGTATGTTTTGCCGTAACGTATTGCTCTGACAGTCTGGAGGTTACTTGACTAAGCAACGTTATCGAGACTCACGGAGAGATTGTCTGTCACAAGCGGCGTGGCGGCTGAATAAACTGTAATGTCGGTTGCGGCGGAAGTAAATTATAAGGGAATAAGCTCTCATCGCGGTGAGAGAGGAAAGGAACAGTGACTGATTTGAACATCAAGCGAGGCGATATATATTATGCCGATCTCAGTCCCGTTGTGGGAAGTGAGCAGGGAGGGATGCGGCCGGTTCTCATTGTGCAGAACGACGTTGGAAACCGCCACAGTCCCACGGTGATCGCGGCAGCAATAACCAGCAAGCTGGGGAAGACCAGATTACCCACCCATATTGATATACACGCTGACAAGGTGGGACTGCAAAAAGATTCGGTTATTCTTCTTGAACAGATTCGGACCATCGACAAACAGCGTTTGGGCGAGAAGATGGGGCATCTTGACGACACGACCATGAGTGAGGTAAACAACGCGATCACCATCAGCTTTGGTTTGGGCCTGTGAGGCATAGACACGGAGGCTCTGAATTGCGAAAGGTTGACGTGAAATTAAAAAAGCGTAAATCGGCGGGGAAGCCTGCGGCAATGTAAAATGTAAAATTGGTTGGTAGACGGTGACGGCGCGGCAGGCGATAGCAATAACGTGCGGTTGTGAGCCGACGAGGCGGGCGGGCAGCACACCCTGTTTACGTAGCAAACGCTTACGCCCCTACAAAACACCGTGATTCCACCGTAAAGCGATAGCAATAACGTGCGGTTTACTGCCAAACGCAACCTTCCTATGCCAAACAAAACGGGTACGCAAAAAATCTGCGTACCCGTTTTGTTTGTGTTACCTCGCCGTCAGACGAAGCTGCCTATATGTTCGCATCCATCCAATTCCATCTGTTTATGATGAAATTCCGAATGTATTCTATATGTTCCTCATAGGTTTTAAGCTCGTCTACCATCAGGGACTGTGCTACAAGCTTTCTGTCTCCCATAATGTCCCATACCTCGAAATTATATTCCGCACTTGGTGCTACCGTCGCTCCCATGTTGTCAATACAATACAGCGTTCTCTCAAGAAGCTCGTCCTTCTTCTCGTCCCAGATCTCGCGGAGTCTCTTCCTGAATGTCTCGTCTTCAAGCAGACTCTGATACCAGTTTGTCTTGATGTATCCATGCTCCTGCATGGTACACATCCACTTGTCATACTCGTCGTAATCGTCATGATGATTGCCTATGGCAAGGTCGAAATCCCAAACGGGACCCATTTTCAATTTTCCTCCCGGCTCCTTCATCATGAAACAGCTCCTGCGGAAACATGAATCGAGATTGTAAAACAGTTCAGAGGATATAAACCAATTCACAAATGAGTCAAGGTCAAGATGTTCTTCCCAGCCGTCAAGGAATTTCACGTCCTCGTTTGCGTGGAGGCAGTATTCTTTTATATAATTAAACTGCTCCTCGGTAAGCTCGTCCTCGGGGTACTGAACAGTACACCATCTTACGTCGCCTGCCATAAAATAGTCAACGTCCTTTACGTCTCCGTCGTCATAACCGCCGATCTCGATGAGGTAAGAGGTGTCAACGTCATTTGTCGCCTCGGGAAGCTCGATCCTGCCCTTTGCCACGTCCTTGTCCTCTCCGAGAGTGTACACGCCCAGATATTTTCCGTTAAGGAACAGATTCACGGGGTACTGGTGAAGGGGTGAGAGTTCTTCTGAGAGCACACGTGAGCCCTCAAATGCTACGTAGTTACGTATCAGGGAATAATCGGCATAGTTGGCGATCAGTACCCAGCTTTTTGCTTTTTCCATGCCGAGAACCGAGGTTTTTTCGTCAAATTTGATCTTGTAAGGCTTCTTCGGCCACACCCAGGTGGAGTTTCCTCTGCCTTTTATGCCTACCGAGGTCTCGCCAAGGGAAGCCGCCCCCTCGGGGAGATACCATCCGTCGGTGCCCTCCACGTCGATGGTGATGGTGGCATCAGCGTATTTTTCCTTTGTGGTGACGTCGGCACCGTCAGAGGTGTTAACGTGAATGACGGGGAGTCTGCTGTCCGCGTAGGATATCTTAATTTCGTAAACGCGGCGAAGTCCTTCGGCATCGGTTACGGTAAGGCGCGCGCCTCCCGTGAGGTCAGCGGGCTTTGGATCGCCTTCCGCAGAGTAGACATTTTTGCCCACCGAGTAGCTGACACCGTCGGTTACAACGTCAAGGACGGCTTTCTTCAGCGCATTGGTATCGCAGAGAAGTCCCGCCTTGATGTTTATGGTGTTATTTTCCACCGTGGCAACAATGTCTTCGTAGATGCCGGGATTCTTTTCTGACGAGATCACAAATGAAGTGACCGTAGCGGGGGATTCGGGTTCCGGCGGAGTTTCGGCATCAGTTTCGGTGTTCCCTTGGGTGTTCACACCCGTCTCGGTGCCGATGGAGCTCTCGTTAGTATCGGAATTTCCGCAAGCCGCGAGAGTCAGAAGAAGTAACGCCGCGACGGCGTAAAGCATCAGTTTTTTCATTATTGATTATCAATTCCTTTCATTACATTTATATATTTATAAGTCTTTTAAGGTTCTTCGCACAGAATGACACGTGCGGAGCGTTTGGTCTACAACTCGTACGTTATGGTGCTAATCTATCGCACCGACTACGTCTGTGAATAATTTAGCATTCAATCGTCGCTGTCCCCTCAAAGGAACGGTAAACCCGTCTCGCCGCTTTTTCCACGTTTCGCGTCTTTGCTGCTGCCGAGGCATATTCTTCGCGATCCATGGCAAAATATCCTGCCTTTGATGTGGGAATCAGAACGGTCTCCGGCGCCGCAATTTTGTAAAATACACTGTGACCCGTGTCGCAAAGTCCGTGATGGGGAAGCTGGAGCACGTCACATTTCAGCTCGTCGGCGTACTTCTCAAGAACGCGGTCCATAATATCGGTGCCGGTGTCTCCCGTGAAGATCGTTTTTGTTTTACCTACAGTGACCGAGAAGATCAGAGAAAGAGGATTTTTGCCGTAAACAAAGGAAAAGTCGGCAGGGGTAAAGTAAAATTTGATTTCAGCAGATCCCACGTTCAGAATTTCGTCTTCCCGAGGCTCCACGTAGGTAATGCCCGACACGCTTATCGCTTCGTCCATCTTTTCAATAACGTCGGTTATTCCGCTTCCCGCACCGTCAACGAATTCCGGTGGGAAGAGATAGCACACCTTCTTGATATTAACCGCTTCGTAATATTTCGTGGCGATCTCGTGAAACGCACTGTAATGATCGATATGTGGGTGGGTTATGATCCACAAGTCGACAATGGAGGTGGGGGAATGCTCCTTGATGAGGTTGAGGAAGCCCTCCGCATCATCGGGATGACCGCCGTCAATCGCGATAGTCTCACCTGAATCAGTGGTAATGATGTAACCCATACCGGAAGATATCCAAGGATGATCGCCTCCGAAGGGACCGTCGTATTTAGATGCTATTGTTGAATACTGGATAAGCTTTGACATATGGATTGCCTCCGAATACTTATGCTCGGATATATTATAACATATATAAGTCAATTTGTAAAGTAAAGAGAAGTGGGAAAAAGAATGCAAAACGTACTGCCGGTGTCATTCTGAGTGAAGCGAAGAATCTTATTCGAACGGTGAAAGACCAAACGTACGGTTTATAAGCGTGCGAGGCGGACAGTATCGTTTGCTTCGCAAACAAGGTGTACCCTTCCCTACCCATTTGTCGGGAGATTATACCTGACATATAATATACGTGAAGGGGCTGTCGCACTAAGTTAAAAATGCACAAACAACTGTAGGGCCCGGCGTCACTGTATCGCTTGCGATACAGTGACGCCGGCCCCTACACATTATTTGGCGTTTTGTCGATTGTTTTTATAAATCTGACCTATTCTTGATCTTATTCGTCTTTTGCGGCGCTGGGCTTTGCACATCCTGCAAGCTCAACCTCGCCGAGTCTCTTAACCTCAAAGCCGTTAGCCTTGAATTCTTCATAATCAAATGCTTCCATTTCATCGTATGCAAGCTTGTGGAATTCATAGAAATTGGGCCACCATTCATATCCTGTGCCGAGATCGTTCTCAACAAAAATGTCAGCGATCTCAATACCCATGTTGTGTCCGATCCAGTGACCGCCGAGAGCAAGAACGTTTACGTTATTACCTGTGATTGCTCTCTTTGCAGAGTGTACGCTCTCACAAACAGCAGAATGTACGTGGGGACACTTGGATGCCGCAATGTGAATACCCATTCCTGTGCCGCAGAAGATCATTGCTCTCTCAAATTCGCGCTCTGCGATCTTCGCGCCAACCTTAAGACCGATTCTGTGGAACATTTCGGGATTCGGATCGTCAGGATCGGTAACGCCGATATCGGTGATGGTCCAACCCTTGCCCTCAAGGTGCTCCTTGATAGCTTCCTTAAGATAGTAGCCTGCGATGTCAGCTGCCATGAGCAGCTGCTTATCCTTGATTGTTTTCATATTATGTAACCTTTCTCCCCGAAGGGAAATAAATTTTGCTGACTTTAGTATACCACATCAGCGGCGTTCAGTCAATCTCAGTTGCTGAAAAAATCGTACCCGCCGCCTTTTTTGCCCCGTCAGTCGCGGAGCATTTTGAGAACTCCCGTTACCTCGCCGTCCTCGGTATAAACCCGAGGAACTCTCTTGGAGATTCCGCAGACGATCTCATACCCGATGGTACCCGAAAGGCGCGCCACCTCGTCGGCGGAAATAAACTCATCCCCGTCCCCTCCGATGATCGTGGCAACGTCACCTACCGAAACTCTGTCCACGTCCGTTACGTCCACCATCATCTGGTCCATGCACACTCTGCCGGCGATCGGCGCTCTCTTCCCTCTTATAAGTACGTCTCCCTTGCCCGAAAGCATCCTCGGCACACCGTCGGCATACCCCACCTGCAGAGTTGCGATAACGCTTTCGCGACTTGTGACGTAGGTACAACCATAGCTTACAGGAGTGCCCGCAGGCACACGTCTGACGGAGGAAACGTGAGTTTTCAGCGACATTGCGGGAGATGGCGAGCCGAATCCGTCAAGGGATATTTCATCAGACGGCGCAAGGCCGTAAAGGAGAATTCCCTCCCGCACCATGTCGTATTTCGGTGCATCTCCGAGAGTTCCCGCGCTGTTGCATATGTGCTTTATGGGAATATTTATCCCCTCTTTTTCAAGGAGTCCCAGAACAAAATCAAACTTTTCCGTCTGAGCGCGGGTGAATGTCGGGTCATCCGTATCTGCGGCGGCAAAATGGCTGAAGATACCTTTTACGTCAACTCCCGGCAGACGGGTGATCTCGGCAATTTCCCTCGCGGAAGCCTCAGTGGCATCAAAGCCGATGCGGCACATTCCCGTGTCAATTGCTATGTGCACGCCTACCGCGCAGTTTCTGCGTGCGGCAAACTCGGAGATCTCCACAGCCTCGTCAAGGGTGGATACGGAGGTCTCAATGTTAAATCTGGCAAGACGGGGCAGATCTCCCACGGGGGTATGAGCAAGCACGAGAATCGGCTTTCTGATACCGTCGCGGCGGAGAGCCTCAGCTTCATCGGTCATTGCAACGGCAAAGTAGTCCGTGTCGTGTTCAAGAAGTCTGGCAATTCGTCCCGCGCCGTGACCGTAGGCATCGGCTTTGATAACGGCGGCGATCTTAACTCCCTCCGGGAGAAGCGACTTCACTTTCATGTGATTGTTTCTGACAGCATCCAGGTCTATCTGCGCCCACGCTCTCAGAGAATCAAATATATAATCCATACAAATACACTTTCATATGTGGTGTTGATGTATAACTCTACCCTTACAGTATATCACTTTTTCGCCTTTTAGGCAATAGTTTTTTCGGAACTTACGGCACGTCATGTAAATTCGATTACCCTCACGGTGTCGTGTGCGGTCAGTATGACGGGGACACCCGAGTCGTTTCGGCAGACGAAATTTTCGTGCATATGCCCGTTTATGATACATTTCACCTGAGGCATGGAATTTATGAGCTCCACGGTGCGAAGGGTTACGTCGTCGGGGGTGTGCTCCGCACACCAGTCGTCGTTCTTGCCCTCGTAACTCCAAGAAGGGGGAGAAACAAGACAGCCGACACGGTCAGCTTCCCGTGCAAAGGCAAGCAGCTCACTGCAGTTTACGGGTTTATGAAAAAGGAGCACCATGGGGAGGTGTTTTTCCGATTCGCTCAGAAGATATTTCTCATGGTCGGAGTGAAACTGAAAGTAGCTGTCGTCCAGGGCGACAAAATTCACTCCGTTTATGATGCGGGAGCTCATTCTGATGTTGTTTTTGTGGAGAGCCTGCACATCACGGTAGCTGCGGAGCTTATATTCTTCGGTTTCCGTTTCTTCACCCAGGTAGTGGCTGAAATCGTGATTCCCTGCGGCATAGAAAACATCGTTTTCGTCGATAAAGCGGCGAATCTCATCGAAGTTTCCGTAAGACAGGAAGTCGTAATAATCTCCCGTGTGCATAATCGGAGCATTAAGCTCACGGGATAGCATGAGTGCGGTGTCGCGCACAGTTTCGGAAAGCGGGAATATCTTCCTCCGCGAGGCAGCCATACGGTGCTTTTCCTCATTGTCACGGCTGTCAACAAGTGTAAAATGGGTATCTGACAGGTGGATGATCTTAAAGGGGAGTTCGGCACCAACGTGAACAGTTGAGTTTAATATCATAATTATCTCCGAAATATATAACTTTACGGTTACAGTATATCATACAAGGCGGTATACTGTCAATCGGATATATCGGGCGAGGGTAAAACCGCTGTCATTTTCATGAATCCTATTGAAGTTTAACGGAGTATGTGATATACTTTGCGTAAGAAAACAGTAAAACATTTATGGCGTACTGTTTCCGCAAGCGGAAACGGAGATGGTTCTTAGCATAAAACGATAGCCATAACGTACGGGTTGTAAACCTACGTGGCGGGACGTACCCCTCTCAGTCAGCAAAAGCTGACAGCTCTCCCGCAGGGCGAGAGGTAAGTTCAGCCACAGCCGAAGTAAAGCCTCTCACTCCGGGAGAGGTGGCATTTCAGGGTAAATGACGGAGAGGGCGTTTTACGTGGGGCGATAGCAATAACGTGTGGATTGTAGACCTACGAGGCGGGACGCCACATGGGGTTTTACTCCGCACCGTGGTGCTACGTAAAATTTTCCCGACGGAAAACGTCCCCTACAGGTTAGAGGGGGATGGTGCGGCAAGTTATCGGTCAAACGTGTGGGTTGTAAGCAAAACGAACGTTTTTCTCACATTTCTTTTGTTGCCGAAGGCAACAAAAAAGAAATGGGTAGCCAAGGATGTGAGCGTAGCGAGAAAACTTCGGCGTTTGAGATGGTTTCTACGTAAAACGATAACCATAACGTACGGATTGTAGACCTACGAGGCGGGACGCCACACGGGGTTTTACTCCGCACCACGGTGCTGCGTGAAATTTTCCCGACGGAAAACGTCCCCTACGGGACAGGTGGAGACGGTGCGGGAGATTTTCGGTCGGACGTGCGGTTTATAAGCAAAACGTATTTTCCTATATATTTTTTGTGCAGCCGTAGGCTGAATGGAGGTTTTTATGTCAATGGTAGAAAAGATGCTTAAATGCCATCTTAAAGAAGTAGTTACCGATAACTACACAATCGAACTTAATATGCCTAAGGATTATCCCGCAATTGATGCTCCCGCAACCGAAGAGGGCGGCGTGAGAGAACGGTTCTTCAAGGCCGTCGCCGAGCTTCCCCATGAGATCACCGTTGTCCGCCCATTCAACGTGGATGCCTTTGAGGGCAGTAACAAAAATACCTTCTACGTGTCACCTCGGGGAAATGACAACTCCGACGGCTCAAAGGATGCCCCGCTTAAAACCATATCCGAGGCACTTGACCGTGTGCGGGGACTTGGAGGAGCGAAGATCGTACTCATGAAGGGTAACCACCTTGTAAGTGAAACCGTCCGCATCACTTCACAGCATTCGGGAAAGGTGAACTCCCCTCTTATCATCACCTCTGAGGGGGAAGATGTTTTCATATCATCAAGTGTTGATGTACCCTTCACGTCAGTGAAACCCCTATGTAACGAAGAGATCATATCCCACCTCCCCGAAGCCGCAAAGGATAAGGTTATGATGATCGACCTCGGAGAGTTGGGACTTTCGGAGTTCGGCAGATTCCGCCGCGGCGGCATGATCAGCTTCATGATAAACGGTGTTCCTCAGAAGCTCTCGCGCTACCCCAAGGAAGGGGATGCCGAGATTCCCAAGGGAAAGGTCTACGCCGATCCTGCAGTCAATCCCGACGGCACGTGTGACGAAGCCTGGGAGGTTGGCTTTGAAAGCCTTCACGCTCTCACGTGGGCGGACAGCGACACCCTTGTGATCTACGGTTCTCTTGCCAACGAATGGGATCGCCGCTACGGTGTGATCGACGGTATCAACAAGGAAAAAAGCTCCGTTTACAGCAAAACGGCGTTCTACCCCTTCAGATTCGGTGGCAATCCTCGGAACTCCTTCTATTTTGCAAACATAATCGAGGAGCTTGCCTCTCCCGGTGAATGCGTCGTCGACTATAAACGGGGCAAGATCTACTTCTATCCCGATGAGAGCTTCCGCGACGGCTGCATTATCAGCTACGCCTACAAAACCTGCGATATTTTCTCCTGCGAAGGCGTCGAAAACGTCATCTTCGACAGACTTGACATCGGTCGTTGCTGCGGATGCGTGCTGAGAGCGAAGGACTGCCGTCAGTTGCTTATGCAGAGATGCCACGTAATCGGAGTTTCGGGGGAGGATTTCGACGACTGTGAGGCTGTTTTAATTGATAACTCCTTCAAAAGCGGTATCGTCGACACGGTTATCGAATATTTCGCCGTTCCCGCGGGAGGTGTGTACGGCGGCGACAGATTCAACCTCATCCCCGGCAACAATTTCATACAGAACTGTAAGGTGATAAATCCTCTTGTGCGGGTGGGACTCAGCACGGGGGGATGCGGAAACGTTATTTCCCACAACTATTCTCACAACACCACCATGGGTGACAACGGTCACAACGAGGGAATCTTTGAGTACAACATCGTTGAGGGAGGTGACACCGAGGCAGAGGACACGGGAATCATTTACGTGGGCGGCGGCGGATGCTCATCCTGCGCTAATCACTACCGATACAATTACTTCTTCGACTTTGCCAAGGGCGACTACGGAATCTACTTCGATGACCTGTCCCGCGGTATGTACGCCTACGGCAATATTATTGTGGGAAACGGTACAGACCCCGACGACAAGACCCTGTGGCACGGTGGCGGCAGAAGCTTCAATCACCACAACGGCGGCGAGCACTGTTATTGGAACAACATCTCAATTGATGCGGGATATTTCGCCTTTGGCGGGGACATTTCCTATTGGCTGACAAATCAGAGACACTGGAACGGCTTTTTTGACGGGATCCTTGATGCTGCCACAAATATGTCACGGAGTAAGAAGTACATGGACAGAAACCCCACCTACAAGGATTACTGCAAGGCTGTGTTCAGATATGCGGAGGACAGAAAAGACCCCGACTACAAGGAAAAATCGGGGCAGGCTGAAAGAAGGCTCCGCGCAAATTGGTGCAACCACTACGAAAACAATCTCATACTCCGCGCATCGCGTCCATATAAGCTTGATATTGGACTTGAGACTGCGACGGGACTTGAGACGAACTACATAACAAGCGAGGACGTGGGATTTGAAAACGAGGCGGAAAGAGACTACCGTCTGAGAGCAGATTCCGTAGTATTCGAGAAGATTCCCGGCTTTATTGCACCGCCCTTTGAAAAGATGGGGCCTGTAGACGATTTTCAAGAATAAGGTCGTGTCGGGAGTAGCAATTGACAGTGCAGGCTCAAAGCCGTGCAGCTCTTTCAAATTGGAATATTCTGAAAAAATTGTCGCAAGTCGGAGAAGATCTGACTTGCGACAACTTTTTTGAAGAAAACGTGAGGAAAAAGCGAACGCGAAATTATTGGTAGGCGCGGGCGGTAGGTTATCGGGCGTGGGGGGCAAAACGCACCCGCCCGTGTCATTCTGAGTGGAGCGAAGAATCTTATTCGAACGATGATAGACCAAACGCACGGTTTACAAGCGAAACGAACGTTTTTCCTCTGTTTTTATCTTAGGGCATTTGTTAATTTTGCTAATTACTTATTTACAAGAATACTTTGTCAGCACTCTGGGGAATCCGCCCGAAACAGCGGATTTCTCTTTTGTTAAATATCAGATCAGCTTTTCTTATTTACGGGTGAGCCGCAGATGGCGCAGAATGTATCGTCTTCTTTCACAGCACTGCCGCAATTTTCGCAGTATTTTGCCCTTATTTCACTGCTTTTCTTAAGAGAAGTGCCGCCTTCCGTTTTCATTGTCGTTTTAAGCTTTGGTGTTTCGGTGACGGGTGCGGGAGCTTCCGTCATCGTGGGGGACGTCTTGATCGCAGGGGACATGGTACCACGCATGGACGGTGCCGTATAGCCTGCAGGCGGTACTGTTGTTATCGGCGTTGATTTGTTACCGGAGTCAACCGAAACGGAGCCGGCGGTAGAGAACTGTATTCCCTTCTTCGGTTTCGCCTTCATACTGCGTATCTTGAATACAGTGAAGGTAACCGCCGTTCCAAGTATCAGCACAACAAACACGTAAAGCGCAATTCTTGCGGCATTCGCGCGTCTGTATGTGAACTCAGTCTTGATATTTCCGTCAGACTCGAATTTTACTGTGCTTGATGATTCCTTGAAGTCTGTTGCCTTTCTTGCGGAAAGCACGCTGCCACTGCCAAGGTCATAGGTGAGTGTCACTGATTCGATGGAAACTTTAAGCTTGCCGATAGACAGCTTCTCGCTGAACGTACCCGCAGTAAAGGGAAGAAGTGAATTCTCTCTTGTGATAATGTTATCTCCCTTTAGGAGAGTTTCGGTGATCTCGGCGATCTCATCAAAGGAGTACGCTCTGAAGCTGTATTCGTATGATCTGCAAGTCTCGTTGTCGGATACTGTCAGCGTTACTCCGTCGGGAAGCTTGTCACTCAGTGCCTTCATCAGGTCGCTGTGGAGCAGCACCGCATCCTCAAGGGGAACTTCCAGAGTTACTGTGCGCACGATCTTCCCGAAAGGATCGGAAATATCGGTCAACACGTCGATGGATGCTGACTCAGCCAAGGACTTGTACGACAGTGCAATGTCAGCATTGCCTGTCACGGACAGCTTACCGCCTTCTATCACGGCAGCTTCCTGCTCGGAGGTAACTTCACTACTTAACTCTGAAAGGTCAAACACGTAGGAGAAATATCCGCCCTCTTTCAGTATACCTCCCAGATCGAAGGACTCTTTGAAATGAATACTGAACTCACATTTGCCGGCATATTCTCTTTTGGATTTGCCCACAACTATTCCGCGCAGTGCGCCCATAGTTTTTTCGGTAACAGAGTCGAAGGTGTCTGCGGAAAATTCAACCGTGATGCTTCCGTCTTCGTTCTCGGTCACCTCTCCCGCATTCTCAAAATTCATTTTTACGGTGTCAGCCTCTTCGTAAGCTGTAACTGTAATACGCCTTGTGAAGCTGCCGTTTTCGTTTGCCGCTGTGTCGACCGTAATTGAGTCGTAAATGTTTCCGACAGCCTCAGGCGGCCTGACATTTGCGACTGTGTCCAGAAGAAAGAGCTCGCCGTCGACGGTTATCACGTTGTAAGTGGCGGAAAATATTTCGCTGAGACTTCTTTCGCTGGATTCGCTGTCAATATTCAACGCATCGGAAATAAATCCAAGGAGCCCGTACACATCGTGACGTTCAACCAAGGTCGTGCCCATGACGTCTGAATAAAACACGATCGGTTCGTAAGTAAGAAGAATTGCGGATTTTTCCTCGTAGGAAGAAAGGGAATCAAAATTAAAGCTTAATTCAACAGAAACGTCTCTGATGCCGCCCGAAATGTTGTAAGTCAGCCAGGACGGAGCATTTTTCCTGAGAGCAAGCTCAAGAGCCGATCTGCCTCCCGATATGAAATTTTCAATGTCGGAGCTGTCAGCGGTGAAAACTACCTCTCTTTTGCCGCAAAACTCGGCGGTGGAACTGTCTTCTGCAAAAACAGAGTGGATGCACATGGCAAAGATAAGGGAAAATATGATGGGGAGTATTATAATCGTTGATTTTTTCATGATCGCGTCCTCCTTATGCTAAATCGTATCTGTAAAGAACGATACATTCGCCCTCACTTGGCATGGTGTAGAAATAGAGTCGGTTGTTTACAAGCTGCGTTGCGCAGTCTGAAAGGTTCACGTTCATCGTGGCGAGATCAAAGGTTTTTACAATATTTTTTGTTGAGAAATCTTCACTCATTCGATACAGGTTAAGATCAGTCTCGGTCTGATCGAAGAAATACCACTCTCCCGTGTCGCTTTGACAGAGCGTAAAGAAAGATTGGGAGTTGCTTACGGTTGTTACGTCGCTCTTGCTTCCGTCCTCTGCGCTGTAAAGCACGATCTTATAGGGATCATCTGAGTTTGAGTTGTTCTCTACGGTAAATATTCCGGCTTCCGTGGGGTTCCATCCTGTGCCGGAAGCACAGTTTATTACGATGGAGGATGAAATATCGTGGTTAGCCCACCTTACCTCTGAAGCACTGTTTCTGAGATAACCGCTGGATACAAGTCGAACGGCGTAGATGTATTTATCGAATTTGGAAAGATTGTACTCGGCAACGGAAGGGTACTCTCCGTAATCCTCCACGACCTCGCCCTTTTCATTGAGAAGCATACATATGGGACCTCCTCCGAACCAGGAAGAGAAGCTGCTGCTTTCTCTCATAGTATAGAAGCCGTCATCCTGCTTTACCATGTATACCACGTTAGACGAGAAGTTGCAGAACATTTCGCTTTCAAGTGTATTTCGGTCAAGCTTCATTATCTGGGTTCTGTTAAAGCTGTCAACGTAGTAAATGTTGCTTTCGTCAATAGTCAGACAGTTGACAACGTCATCTGCGATCACCTTGTTGATCGCTCCGTCGGTCTTCTTTACGCGGCGTATCTCGTAATTGCCCGTTTCAGTGTCGTTCTGCAGCAAGTAGACATAGGTAGCGTCAATTCCGCAGATAGTGTAGAAGCCGTCGGTATAGATTTTCTTTCGCTCGCCGGAAGTTTCACGTACCAGTGCGCCGTCGGTATCCTTGTAGTAAACCGCCTCGCTGTCTTTAGCGGTAATGTGTGAATAAGACATGGTGTCCTCAGAGTAACGGGTGGGATTTTTGCTTCCCCATTGCTTTAGTGTAATATCTTTCCACAGCCAGTCGCCCTTCAATGACATATCAAGGTCCAAGGGTCCGACATCAAGCTTCGTCTTTATGTTCAGGTCAACGCTGATGAGCTTGAGATAAAGTCTGACGTTATAGCTTCCGCTAAAGGGAAGTCCGCCGTCATCATCGGGGAACGCAAGCTTAAGTGCGCCCTCAGCCTCAGTACCGAACTTTACGATTCCGATCTCAAGAGGATTGATGTTAAAAATGTACAGATTTACAGAGCAGCCGAAATGAGCGTCGGCATCGCCCTTCAGCTCGGCTTCGAATTTCACCTCAGGATTACCCTCGCTCAGATCCACGTGGAGATCGGGCACGAATTCGCCCTTCTCAAAGATCGTCATGCCTGCGGAGAAGGAACGCTCGTAGTCAAAGCTGAGCGTTGAGCTGAAGGTGATGTTCCCCGAAAGATCCATGTAAACAATAACACCAACGGTGAGAGGGGCAGGGGCTGTAACAGCCGTTATCTTATCGTTTACGCCTTTTCCGTAAATGGGGGCATTGAAAACTCCGTTATAGGATATGAAAAGAAGAGGAAATACTTTTTGGTCAAGACCCTTGGCGGAAAGAACGTTGTAGGGAGAGGTAAATCCCGTGGCTGTGGGTCCAAACTCGAATTTATTGTTGTATTTAAGATCAACGTCAACCACAAAATCACCGGTGATGTCAAAGGAAACGTTTTCGAAGCCCTTTCCCGAGAGGATGTCCCAATCGAACACGGTGACGACGTCAAGGTTGTCAAAACCGAAGCTTCCCGTAAGCTTCAGCTCTTGATCCTTGTTGGTTTTGCCGTTCTCTTTATACAGAGGGGGATTACACAGGAAGCAAACGTCAAAGCCTTCGTCCACGGCTTCCTTGAGCTTCATCTCGATCTTGCTCCTTGAGACACACATACAGCTTTCTCTGTGGTAGCACGTACCCGTTTTTGTAGTGTACACAAGGACGGTATCGTGATTGCTCGCCTCGTCGTAAACCTCCTGATATTCTACGGAGTCGTCGCTTTTCTTGCCGAAGGCTTCAAGGAGATCTACGTCAAAGGTGATGTAAACACCTTTGTCTTCCACCTTGACGCCGATGCCGCCGGGGCCGATCTCCACTTCGCCCTCGATACTTTCGTCATCAAGGTCTAAATTCAAGTCAACGTCCTTGTCGTTATCGCAAAACTCGTTTTCAGCGGAGCCTATATCACCGAGCTTGCTGACGGTGAATGAATCTCCCGAAGCCGAAAGAGGTGCCGCTTCTCCGGAAGTGTCAGAGTCGTCACCCGTGTTGATATAGTTGATATTTACACCGGGCATCGCCTGAATGGATGTAATATCATCGGCGGTGAGCGTTTCGTCCATATCAATCTTAAGAACGTCAAACACCTCGTCGAACATTGGTGTTTCGATAACGTAAGAGTTTACCTCCTCGCGGTCATCCACCGACGAGATCTTGCCGATATATGGCTCGGAAAAAGGAGTGTCTTCATTTCCGTCAAGGAAGAAGATGTCACCTACACCAAGCTCTTCAAATTCGGTTCCGTCCTCGATGTCAAGGCGGATTCCCGAGGCAAGCTTGCTGATCTTGAGGACAGAGTCGTTGATCTCTTCACTGCATTCGTCGGTGAACAAAGATACTCCGGAGGTAAGTACGATCGCATCGCTGTCATCACCCGAGCTCTCAAGCTTGTCGATGATCTCGGAGACGTAGGTGCCGTTGTCCTCGACAGGTAGATCCGCGCCGTTTGACGGGTCATTTGTATCCCCGGAGGGGGTTGATGAATCGGCTTGGGCAGAGGGCGCTGTTTTGTCGATTATCACGGCTTTTCCCTGCCTTGACATGACATAAAACAGTACGCTGACAGAAGAAAAAATGAGTACCACCGCCAAAACTACGGCGAGGAAAATAATCAGCGGTTTCTTGGTTTTCTTCAATTTCATATTGACTCTCCTTGTGAAATAAAAATATCGTTAAAAACATTATAATATTAATGTCGAAAAAAGTCAATCGGTTACTGAATTATGATGCAAAAAAGTAGCTTAAAATATGAAATATAAAATCAAAGCAAAAAAACTTTGAAAAAAACAAAAAAACTTTCAAAAAAGTATTGACAAGAAAAAAACGCTGTGGTATAATAATCCCCGTCGTCAGGACAGACGTTACAAATGGAAGCATAGCTCAGTTGGGAGAGCATCTGCCTTACAAGCAGAGGGTCATAGGTTCGAGCCCTATTGTTTCCAGCGCGAAGGAAGGATTCTTCGCAAATGGCCCGGTAGTTCAGTTGGTTAGAACGCTAGCCTGTCACG